>JASHRQ010000001.1 GCA_030037265.1 Thermoplasmata archaeon
GGGCGCCGCGACGGGCGGCCGGCGCGGCCGGAGGCGGCGGAGGAGGACCGGACCGGGCGGGCGGGGGGCACGACCCGAGGCACCCCGGGCCGGTTGAATAGGTTGCGCGCCGCCTCACTGGATCGGCCCGAGGTTCATCGTCCGGAACGCCCAGATCGCGGCGCCGAAGGCGACGGCCGCGAGCAGGCCGAGGACGCCCAGGCTCACGAGGTCCCCGCCCCCGAGCGTTCCGGCGAACGCGTCCCGGATCGTGTCGGCCGCGTAGGTGAGCGGGTTCGCGTAGAAGATCGTCGCGAGGAGCCGGGGGGTCTTCGACGTCACGGGGTAGTACACCGTCGACAGGAAGATGACGAACAGCTGGAGGAACGACTGGATGGTGAAGTAGGCGTTCGCCGAGCGGAGCCGGGTGCCGAGCACGATCAGGAGCCCGGCGAAGAAGATGCTCCCGAGGGCGACGGTGAGCAGGACCGCCCCGACGCCGAGCCCGGAGAGCGACGGGAGGCCGATGAACGGGAGCCCGACGAGCATCATCACGCCCACTCCCACCAGCGAGAACAGGAGCGTCGTCAGCACGAGGCCGCCCAGGTACTCCGATCGGAGGAACGGGCCGGAGAAGATCTGCTCGACCATCGCCCAGCGACGGTCCAGCCAGAACAGGTTCCCCGACACCACGCCGCCGGTGATCATCTGGAACGCGATCATCCCGGGGACGAGGAACGCGGTGTACGAGGCGCCCCCCGTGACCGTCGACGAGATGATCGAGCTGAACATCGTCCCGAGGACGACGATCGTCACCGCCGGCTGCCCGAACCGGATGACGACGGTGAGCGGGTCGAGGTTGGACGCGAAGTTCCGGATGACGAGCCGGAGGACCGGCGGGATCCTCACGGCGCCTCCGCCTCCGACCCCGGCGGGAGCCGGGTCCGGAGCGGGGCGCCGCCCTTCGCCTCCTCGACGCCGTTCTCGTCGCCGGTGCCGATCATCCCGAGGAACGCCCCCTCGAGCGTCGCCTCCTCCACCGACAGCCGTTCCAGCGAGAGCGCGTGCGCCTCGGCCCAGCGGCTCAGCCACGGGAGGAGCTCCTCCGCCCGCTCGGCGCGGAACACCACCTTGTTGGCTCCCGCGGCGCCCGTCGGCTCGCGGTCGAGCATCACCACGCCGCGCTGCCCGAGCTCCCGCGAGAGCGCCGCCGCGGCGGCGGCGCCCAGCGGGGTCGCGAAGCTCATCGACACCTCGCGCGCCCCGCCGTGCTGCTGCTTCAGCGCCTCGGCGGTGTCGAGCGCGAGCAACCGCCCCTCGTGGAGGACGGCGATCCGGTCGCACAGGGTGTCCGCCTCGTGCAGGATGTGGGTCGTGAACACGATCGAGAGCCCCGCGCGGGCCCGGTCCCGGAGGTACCGGAGGATCCGGCGCCGGGCGATGGCGTCCAGACCGACCGTCGGCTCGTCCAGGAACAGGATCTCCATGTCGTGCATGAGCTCGCGCGCGACCTGGAACCGGCGGCGCTCGCCGCCCGACAAGGCCCACGGCTTGCGCCGCCGGCCCGCCTCGAGCTCGAACAGCTCGATCATCTCCTCCGCGCGGCTCTTCGCCACCTCCCGCGGCACGCCCCAGAGGAAGGCGTACAGCGTGAGGTTCCGCTCGACGGTCACGAAGTCGAGCGACTCGGACTGCAGGACCACTCCGAGCCGGGACCTAAGCCCCCGGCCGGCGGCGCGGATGTCCTGTCCCAGGACGATCGCCGTCCCCTCCGTGGGGGGCAGGAGCGTGGTCAGGAGGCGGACCGTGGTGGTCTTGCCGGCGCCGTTCCGCCCGAGCAGCCCCAGCACCTCGCCCCGATGGAGCCCCACCGAGAGGTGGCGGATCGCAAACCGGCCGGGCGCGTAGGCGTAGCCGAGGTCCCGGGTCTCCAGGACCAACTGCTCGGACTCCATGTACACTCCAACACAATGCCTCGGCGGGAACCGGAGGGGCTCTTGGCCCTTTCCTGCCCCCGGACCGGACGGCGCGCGCCGGATCCGGAGTCCCGGCGCCCGTCAGCCGGCCACCGGCTCGGTGATGCCGTGCATCGCGCGGGCGAGCAGCGCGGCCGTCGCGAACGACAGCGCGAAGACGACGACCACGACGACCGCGATCCCGAGCTCCTCGAGGCCGAGCTGATGGACGGCCGCCCAGCCGCCCCCGAACAGGAGCCCGTTCGGGATCGCGGTGGAGACCGACTGGCTCGCGAACGCCCGCTGCGCGAAGACGGCGATCATCGACACGCCGAACAGGCCGCCCAGGAGGTGGCCGGGGAGGAGGCCGACCGGGTCGGTGAACCACTTGAACCGGCCGAAGAACCACTCGCCCAGCACGAAGACCGGGCCGCACAGCGCGCCCAGGACGATCGCGCTGCCCGGGCTCACGAACCCGGCGAGCGGCGTGATCACGATGAGCCCCATGAGGACCCCGTTGCCGGCGGTGAGGAGGTCGGCCTTCTGGCGGAGGAGGAGCGGCGTGGCGGCCAGGAGCGAGACCATCGCGACGGCCGCGGCGAGGAAGGTCGTGAGGACGACGACGACCGCCTCGTCGTTGAACTGCAGGACCGACCCCGGGTTGAACCCGAACCAGCCGAGCCAGAGGAGGAGGAGGCCGAGCGTGAACCAGCCCGGACTCATCCGGATCGGCACCGGGACCGCCTCGCGCGCCCCGCGCGCCCGCTCCTCCCGCCAGACCTGGTACAGGACGCCCAGGCCCGCCGCCCCGGCGGCGCCGTGCACGACGAGCCCGCCGGCGAAGTCGACCATCCCCATCCGGGCGAGCCAGCCGGACGGGTTCCAGATCCACGCGGCGGGCAGGTTCCAGATCAGGACGAAGTAGACCGTCGAGTACCCGACGATCGCCGCGAGCTTCACCTTGCGGAAGAAGACGACGCCGACCAGCGCGAGGGTGACCGCGGCGAACGCGGTCTCGAACAGGAAGTAGACGCCGGTCGTGAGGCCGGTCGACCGCACGGACCACCAGACGTCGGTGACCGGGTTCACCGACGCGGAGGAAAATCCGCCGAGGAACGCGCCCGGGGCGTAGAACGGGTTGCCGAGGATGCCGTGCCACGTCGGGGCGAAGGCCGTGTTGAACCCGACGACCGCCATCACCACGAGCGCGAGGCCGGTGAACAGCGTGGTCTTGAACAGGCTGAACGAGAGCGCCTCGCCGAGCTCCCCCACCTCGAGGAAGCCGACGGCGATCGTCATCAGGAAGACGAGGAGCCCGGCGAGCAGGACCCAGAGGTTGTTGACGAGGTCCGTGGGGTTCATCGGGTCCGGTGCGAGCGAAACGCTCCGGACCGGACTCGCGGGCTCCCTCCCTTAATAGCCGATGGTCGACTGGCGTCGGCCCGGAAGGGGTCCGGGCCCGCCGTCGGCGTCCGGCTCCGGCCCGGAAACGGCGCCGCCGACGGTCCTCAGGACGGGAAGACGTGGATCGACGGGGAGGGGATCGAGGCCCACGCCGGACCCGGGGTCGGGGCCGGGCCGGCCGCCCGGCTGGCGTCGCGGCGGATGCGGAGCCGCAGCCCCGGGGCCTCGAAGCCGACCTGGTACGACTCGCCCAGGTACTCCACCTCCGTCACGGTCCCCGCGATGACGTTCGGCTCGCCGGGGTCGGCCCGGTCGAGCAGCCGAACCGCCCCCGGCCGGATCGCGGCGAGCCACGACGACCCTTCCGGCGACGCGGACGCGGCGGGGACGCAGTCGAGCGCGACCGGCGAGCCGGCCACCGAGAACGTGGCGCGTCCCCCCTCGCGGCGCACGAGCGTCCCCCGGAGGACGTTCATCATCCCGAACTCCGCTCCGAACAGCGTGCTCGGTCGCTCGAAGACGCTCCGGGGGTCCCCCTGCTCGACGATCCGGCCCCCGTTCATGATCGCGATCCGATCGGCGAGCGCGAGCGCCTCGACCTGGTCGTGCGTCACGTACAGCGTCGTGATGCCGAGCGTCCGGAGCAGCTCGCGGAGCTCGTCGCGCAGCCGTTCCCGGTCCCGGGCGTCCACGTTGCTGAGCGGTTCGTCCAGGAGCAGCACGCGGGGCTCGTAGGCGATCGCCCGGGCGAGCGCGACGCGCTGCTGCTGCCCGCCGCTGAGCTCGCCCGGGTACCGGTCCTCGTACCCGATGAGGTTCACCATCGCGAGGTACCGCGCGACGCGCCGGGCGCGTTCGTCGGGCGGGAGCCGGTGGGCCCGCAGTCCGTTGTCGATGTTCTTCCGGACGGTCATGTGGGGCCAGAGCGCGAACGCCTGGAAGACGAACCCCAGGCGTCGCCGCTCCGGCGCGAGGCAGCGACGGGGGCGGGCCGACGAGACCACCTCGCCGTCGAGCCGGACCTCCCCCTCGGTGACCTCCTCGAGGCCCGCGATGAGCCGCAGCGTCGTCGTCTTGCCGCATCCGCTCGGGCCGAGCAGGGCGACGATCTCGCCCCGCCGCAGCGCGAGCGACAGTCCGTCGACCGCCGTCACCGACCCCATCCGCTTCCGCACGCCGACCAGCTCGACGGCGGGCGGGGCCCCGTCCGCCCCCGACGCGAGCCGGGCCGAACCGGAGTCGATCATCGGACGCGGCCCCCTTCGTTCAGCTCTCGAGCACCCGGAACGAGACGACGAGGAGGCCCAGGAACCCCGTGATGAGCACCGCGGCCGCGGCGACGACGTTGAGCGCTCCGGCGTCCGTGCCGAGCTCGTCGAGCAGCAGCGGCATCAGCAGGTAGGTGGACGGCGCGGCGAGCAGCAGGATCACGACCGAGCCGACGTTGCTGAACGTGCTCAGGAAGGCGTACTGCACGGCGTTGAGCACGGCGCGCAGGTTGAGCGGCAGGATCACCCGGACGAAGGTGCCGACCCAGCCGCTCCCGCCGACGCGCGCGGCCTCCTCGAGCTCGTCGCCGATCTGGACCATGCTCGTCCCGACGATGAGCACGGAGACCGGTACCGAGATGAAAATCACCGCGAAGAACAACGGCGCGATCGTGCCGTAGAGCGCCCGGAGCCCGGGCGTGACGATGACCATCAGGAACACCCCGAGGCCGTACACCACCGAGGGGGTGCCGCGGGGCAGGATCACGAGGTACTCCAGGAGTCGCGAGCCGGCCACCCGGGACTTGAAGATCGCGTAGGCGAGCACCACCGCGATCGGGATGCAGACGGTCGCGACGACGACCGCGAGCACGACGCTCGTGACCCACGCCGCGCCGACGAACGGGATCCGGAAGATGCCGACGTAGTTCGCGACCCCCGCGAGGTCGAACGGACGGCCCGGGACCGTGAGGGAGAGCCAGACCACGCCGAGCAGCGGAAGGCCGAAGGAGAGCAGCACGACCGCCGAGCAGAAGCCCACCGCGGCCCACCGCCGCGCGCCCGACAGGTGATGGACGACCGCGCGCACGCCCCCGCGGACGCTCTGGAACCGGGACGCGCGCCGGGTGAGCGCCAGGTAGACCCCGAACAGGGCGAGGGACGCCGCGAGGAACAGCAGCCCGAGCGTGGCGGCCGCGCTGTAGCCCGGCGGGGTCGAGAGGAACTGCAGGTAGATGTCGGTCGCGAGCACCTCGTAGTGCCCGAGCGGCGCGATGACCGCGGCGGTGTCGAAGTCGGTGAACGCGATCAGGAACCCCAGGACGAAGATGATGAGCAGCGTCTGGAGCAGCGACGGGAGCGTCACGTGGACGAACGTCCCGAGCGGGGAGTGGCCCGCGACGCGCGACGCCTCCTCGAGGGACGGGTCGAGGTTGCGGATCGCCGCCCGCACCACCAGGTAGTCGAGCGGGAGCGTTCCCCACGCGTAGGCGAACGCGAGCCCGAAGCGCGAGTCGAGGTTGACCAGCGGCGCGTGGAACAGGTGGAGGAACGGCAGGTTGAGGATGCCGTTGACCGGATTCAGCAGCAGGATCCAGCCGACCGCGCGGAGCAGGTCCGGGAGCGTGAGCCCGATGATCCCGATCGCGTCGAACACGGTCCGGCCGGGGAGGTCGGTGCGGGCGACGAGCCAGCCGAAGACGAGGAGCACCGGCGTCGCCATGAGGCTCGCCGCGCCCGCGATGGCGAGGGTCGTGAGCAGGACCGACCGGGTCCCCGCCGACCAGAGCAGCGCGGGGTCGAGCCGGACCGGGAGGGCCCCGACCGGCACGAGCACGAGGACGAGCAGCGGGACCGCGAACGCCGCGAAGAACAGGACGAGGACGACGAACGGGAGGAGTTCGTGTCGGGCCACCGGTCGACGTCCCCGTCACGGCGCGCCCAGTGCCTACGACGACCCGAAGATCTCGGTGAACGTGTTCTGCCACGCCGTCTCGTTTGCGGAGCCGTAGATGTTCGTGACCGGCACCAGGGTGATCCCGCTCGGGACGACGAGCCCGCCGCCGAGGACGCTGCTGCGTCCCGTGCTGGCCCAGGCCGTCTGGCCGTGGCCGGACACGAGCCACTGTTCGAACAGCTCCGCCATGTACGGATGCGGCGCGTGCGCGACCACGCTCGCCACCGTGGGGGAGACCGGGGTGGGGTCGAGCCACTGGAACGCCACCGGTCCCCCGCTCGCGACCGCCTGGAAGACGTCGGAGTACGCGACGCCGACGGCCAGCTTGTCGAGCCCTTCCACCACGTAGGAGATCGCGGTCTCGGACGAGGTCGCGAAGGCGGGGTGATTCGCCGCGATGCCCTTCATGAGCGGCCACCACGTGGCGTTGCCGAGGCCGAGGTACAGCCCCGCGAACGTCGTGCCGGAGGACTGGAGCGTCGCCGGGGAGTCCATCGCGATCTGGTTGTCGAAGGTGGAGCCCGTGAGGGCCGACCAGTTCGTGGGGATCGCGCTGCCCGTGACCTCTTGCGTGTTGTAGGCGATACCGTACGGCGTCTGGTACAGCGTCACCCAGACCCCCGACGGGTCGTACGTGCCGGTGGGGTAGTTCGCGAGGGCGACCGGATTGAGATACGGCTGGATGTCCCCGCTCGAGTTGAGGTAGGTGATCGCCGAGAGCGAGGTCGACACGACGTCGAGGGTGTGGTCGTTGCCGGCGAACTCTCCCGCGACGGCGGTCTCGACATCCGAGCCCGAGGTGACGGCGTCCACCTCCACGTTTGCCCACGGGAAGTCGCAGGTGAAGTCGTGGGCGATCTCGGTGGCGTTGGGCGAGTTCGCGGTCGTGATCCACTTCACGGTCCGCTCGGACTTCGCGAGCGAAATCAGGGTCGCGTTGTTCGGCACCTCGACCTCGCCCGCCGACCCGGTGGCGGAGTACTTCGGGCAGGCGAAGCTCGACGCGGGCCGCGAGGCCTCGTAGACGGCGTAGGTCGCCGCGCCCGCCACGACGACGAGGACGGCGATGATCACCGCCTTGGCACCGCGCCCGAGGCGCTTCCGGTCGACCGGAAGAGGGACCGAGGGGGGCGGTACGTTCATCGACATGGTCAGCGAGCCAGGCCGGGCCTAGCATAAAAGTTCCTAGTGTGAACGCTGGCTAAAATTATTCACGTTGTGAATTTTGGGAACCCGGAGCTGTCGGGCTCGGTTACGGGGGCCACGCGGGGCGAACGTATTGAGGGGGACCCGACCTCGGGGCGGCGTGCGAGCCCTCGGGCTCCTGTGGGTCGGCACCCGAACCGCCGAGTTCGAGTCGACTCGGCGCTTTTTCGAGCGCACGCTCGGGCTCCCGGTCGGGAACGAGCGGGAGCACTTCGTCCGGTTCGACCTGCCGGATGCCGGGGCGGTCGAGGTGTTCGACGCGCGGTCCGACCCGTACATCCACTTCACCACCGGCCCGGTGGTCGGCATCCAGGTAGCGGAGTTCGACCGGGCACGCGGAGAGCTCGCATCCCACGGCTATGCCCTACTGGGAGAGCCCGGCGGCGAGGTCGGCGAGTACCGCTGGCAGCACTTTCGAGGGCCGGACGACGCGGTCTTCGCGATCGTGGACTACCCGCGCCGACCGCCCCCGGTTCCGCCCGCCGGTCCGCTCCGGATCACCCGATTGGCGTTCCTCGGGATCGCGACGTCCCGGTTCGAGGAGGCCGCTCGCTTCTACCGGGACCTCCTGGAGGCAAAGGTCGTAGACCAAGGGCCCAATCTCATCGAATGCCACCTGCCCGATGGGAGCGCGGTGGAAGCCTTTCGTCGGGGGAGCGAGATGGACCACCCGCACCTGCGCACCGGCCCGCTCCCCGGTTTCGGCGTGAGCGACTACCGGGCGGCGGTCGGGGTGCTGCGGGAGCGCGGCGTTCCGATCCTGCAGACTCGAGTGAGGCACTGGGGCGGCTGGGCCCACTTCCGGGCGCCCGATGGCTGCGTCTACGCCATCACGGATCGGCTCGAGCCCGGTCGGGGCAAGAAGCCCCGGGGCGTCCCGCGACCCCGTCCCAGCCGGTAGACGGTTCGGTTCCTTCGCGGCACCGGGCTCTCGCACCGCGAGGCCGTTGACCCTGGAGCTCGGAGCCGGACTTCCCGACGAGGGGCGGGCCGAGCCGGAGAGGAAGGAACGATCCCGTTCGTCCGCCGGACCCGAGCTTGGCATCGGGCCCCCACGCGACTGGCAATGGACGACAACGGGCCCCCGGCCTGGATCGCACGTACCCTGCGGTGGAACCCGTGCCCCCGGCCATCGTGCTCCACGCGGAAGCGCCACGCCTCGGCCCGACTGTGAAACGAGTCGCAGGCCAACCGTTCTGCTCAGTAGGTCTCGAGTGTCAAACCGGATACTCGAGAGAAGTCCGCGTCCCGGGTCAACAGCTGCGCGTGGTGGTGCTTGGCAGTGGCCGCGATGAGTAGGTCAAGGGTGCCCACGGGTTGACCGCGCCGCAGGCACTCGCCGCCCAGTCGAGCGGCTTCCACCGCGATCGGTTCGGTGACGTCCAGCACCTCCAGCTCGGCGGCGAACCGAAGCGCCTGGTCGAGTCGACGTCCGCCCTGGTGGAACGCGCCGGCCAGGAACTCGGTCAGCGCCGGTGCCGGGATGACCAGGCGGTCGCCCCGGGCCGACAGCTCCTCGGCCTTCGCGAGCGCGCTTGATTCCCCGTTCGCAAAGTCGATGCAGAAGGCCGAGTCCAGGCACTTCACGGGTGGCCCCAGGTCTTCCGGATCCTCTCTGCTCGCCGTCGATCGCCGTCTCGGAGTTCCGAGTACGCGCGGTCGAGCTCGCGACGCTCCTTCGGCGTCATGTCCTTCCACATTCCTCCGAACGAGGTGATCGGCCGGCGCGGCCGCGCGAGCCGCTTGACCGCATCGCTGAAGCTCTCTTCGCCTCGCTTCTGGCGCTTCAGCAGATCGTAAGCCTCGGTGTCCAACGCCACCGTCTTCGTCGCCACGATTCTACATGGAGTGTGTGTAGACTTAACATGTTGCTCTCGTGCTGGCCGGTCCGTCCGACCCGGCGGACGCTCGTGCGAAAGGGCGGTGGCGTGCCGCTCGATCGGCGGACAGACCAGGGCACGACGCGCCAGGAGCCGTTCCTGGCACGTTGGAGAGGCTCCAGATCGGATGAACGGCAGATCCGGGCCGGCGGCCCCCCAGGTCAGTGGACGACTTTTTGACGGGGAATGGGCCCAGTCGGATTTGAACCGACGACCTCCCGGTTATCAGCCGGGTGCTCCAGCCAACCTAAGCTATGGGCCCCGCCGCACGGGAAGGCGGCCTCTTGTAAGGCTTTCCGGGCGAGCCGGTCGTTGCCTCGGCGGTCCCCGGGACGTTGCTCAAGTAAGTCCATTCGCTGGGCCCGGCATGAAGACTCGGACGCTGGGCCGCGGGGGCCCTACGGTCTCCGCCATCGGCCTCGGATGCATGGGGATGTCCCAGTCGTACGGCACCCCCAACGACGCGGAGTCGGTCGCGACGATCCACCGCGCGCTCGACCTCGGGGTGAACTTCCTCGACACGGCAGACATCTACGGCCCGTTCCGGAACGAGGAGCTCGTGGGCCGGGCGATCCGCGGGCGTCGCGACGAGGTCTTCCTCGCGACGAAGTGCGGGTTCGTGCCGGGGAAGAAGGAGGAGCGGAACTCGCTCGACGGAAGCCCGGACCATGTCCGGGCGGCCTGCGACGCGAGCCGGAAGCGGCTCGGCGTGAAGACGATCGACCTGTACTACCTGCATCGGGTCGACCCCCGCGTCCCGATCGAGGAGACCGTCGGCGCGATGGCCGGGCTGGTCCGCGACGGGAAGGTGCGGTACCTCGGACTGTCCGAGGTGAGCCCCCGGACCCTGCAACGGGCCCGCGCCGTCCATCCGATCACGGCCGTCCAGAGTGAGTACTCGCTCTGGACGCGCGACCCCGAGGACGGGGTCCTGCCCGCCTGCCGGGAGCTGGGCGTCGGGTTCGTGCCGTTCAGCCCGCTCGGTCGGGGCTTCCTCTCCGGCAAGGTCCGGTCGCTCGACGGCCTGCCGGCCGAGGACTTCCGGCGCAACTCACCCCGGTTCCAGGAAGGGAACCTCGGCCGGAACCTCGGGCTCGCCGACCGTCTCGCCGAGGTCGCCGCCGACAAGGGCGTGACCCCGGCCCAGCTCGCGCTCGCCTGGCTCCTCTCCCGCGGCGAGCACGTCGTGCCGATCCCGGGCACGAAGCGGCGCGCGTTCCTCGAGGAGAACGCCGCCGCCGTCGACCTGACGCTGTCCGCGGAGGACCTGCGGTGCATCGACTCCGCGGTGCCCAAGGGGGCCGCGGCCGGCGAGCGGTACTCCGCCTCCGCGCTGGCGATGGTCGACCAGTAGGGGCCCCACCGAGGGCCCCCCGGCGGCGGTCCCGCGGCTCAGCGGACCGGAGGCGAATAGCCGCCCCCGGCCGGGACGCTCGCGGAACGGGTGGCCGCCTCGACGGTCCGCTCGATGCGGAACGGGTCCGGGACTCCCACCCACCACTCGACCCCGGAGGCGCGGGCGGTCGGGTCCCGCGGGTCGAACATCCGCTCGAGGAGGTCGAACTGGGACTTGGGAAGGGCCCGGCCATCCGGCTGCCGCGACGGCTGCCCGGAGACCGCCTTCATCTCGTCCGACCGCAAGAGGTAGTCCGGCGCGTCGACCTCGGACAGGGACTTGAACCGGAGGTTCCCGTACCGGAGCAGCCACGCCCCCAGCCGGCGCTGGTAGACGTTCACGTCGCGGATCTGCCGGACCGGGATGTCCTGGATGACGTGGAGCACGAGGCCGGTCTGCTGGATGATCCGCTCGTCCGTCACCGCGTAGGTCTGTTCCGCCCACTGCACCGTCCGGTAGATGAGCCAGCCCAGCCAGAACGCGGTGAGGAGGAGCGCCGCTCCCCCGAGCCCGACCGTCCAGTCGACCGGGTGCGACGCGGCGGCCGACGCGAGGTGCGCCGAGAGCCAAGGAAGCGCCGGCAGCCCCCCGAACAGCCGGGCGAGCACGAGGTAGTCCAACGGGAGCACGAGCAGGAGGCCCAGGAGGCAGGGACCCGGGAAGTACCACCACTTCGACGGGTGCATCTCGAGCAGCACCCGCTCGGTGGGGGCGAGGAAATGCCGTCGCAAGAGCCGCGACCGACCCGGCGGTAACGTCACAGGCGGCGAGCGTCCCGGACGGGGAACGGGGTAATAATCGTTCGCCGGACCGCCCCGGGCGTCCGCGGGCGGGCCCTCCGGGACGCTAAGCCCCTCCGCGGCTCGCCGGGCGGCCGACCGTGTCGTCCCCGGCCCTGCCGCTGTGCGAGGAGTGGTTCGCGTACGAGCACGAGGACGAGGACCTGCTCCGGATCACCGAGCCGCACGTCCATTCCTTCATCCGGGCGAACGCGTGGCTCGTCCTGGGGCGGGACCGGGACCTCTTGATCGACGCGGGGAACGGGATCGCGTCGCTCGGACCCGTCCTCCGCCAGCTCCGTCCCGACCCCGCGAAGCCGCTGCTGGCCCTCGCGACCCACGGGCACATGGACCACATCGGCGGCCTGCCGGAGTTCGGGGACCGCCTCGTCCACCCGGAGGACGAAGGGCTGGCCGCGCGGCCCGACCGCCTCCTCTGGCACGACGACGTCTGGCCCGGCGCTCGGGCGCAGATGGCCGCGGTGGGGCACCCCATCCCCTCGCTCCTCCTGAGCGCGGTCCCGCGCCGGTCGTTCGACCCCGCGTCGTTCCGCTGCCCGGGCACGGTGCCCACCCGCCGCGTCGCCGAGGGGGACCGGATCGACCTCGGGAACCGGT
>JASHRQ010000073.1 GCA_030037265.1 Thermoplasmata archaeon
CCATCGTCGCCGCCGTGTGGAGCCGCCCCCGCAGGTCCGGGTCGTCCGGTTCCGCGAGGACGCGCGGCAGCGTCGAGACGACCGCCTCCGCCGCCCACCCGGCGAGGCCGTCCGAGAACGGGGTCGCCCACTCGGAGGCGACCGCCTCGAGCGCCTGGGCGAGCGCCTCGAAGGCGCCGTCGACCGCGGCCGCGCGGGGGAGCGTCGCGACGAGCGAGGGGTCGAGGAGCGACCAGTCGGGGACGAGCTCCCGCGAGGCGAGCTCGACCGGGCGGCCGCCGGCGTCCCACAGCTGGGCGCTCCACGTCGCGTCGCTCCCGCTGCCGCTCGTCGTCGGGACGGCCGCGAACCGGCACGTCTCCCTCAGCCGGAGCTCGGTGAGCGGCGAGAGCGTCCGGAGGTCGAGCTCCGGCCGGGCGTACCGGAGCCAGGCCGCCTTCGCGAGGTCGAGCGTGCTGCCGCCGCCGACGGCGACGACCCAGTCCGGGCGGTGCTCGCGCGCCGGGCCGGCGGCCTCCGCCGCCGAGTCGAGCGTCGGGTACGGCCCGCCCCGCACGAGCTCCGCCACCTCCGCGCTCCCTTTCGCGAGCTCCTCCCGGATCCGGTGGGGCCCGACGCCCGTGGCGACGGCCGGGTCGAGGACGAGGAGGACGCGCCGGGCGCCGAGGGAGCTCAGCTGCTCGATCGCCCCCGGGCCGAACGCCACCCGGGGCGAGGTGAAGTAGCCGAACACGGGGTCAGCCGGCCCCGCCCGCCGGTCCGCGGGGCCCCGCGGCCGGGCCGCTCACGCCGCGCGGTGCTGGCATCTCGGACAGACCCCGGTGAGCGAGAAGGTGATCCCCTCCACCGACCAGCCGCCGGGCACGCGGTCGGTCAGCGCCTCGAGCCCGTGCCGGTCGAGCTCCGTGAGGAGCAGCTCCGAAATCCGGCCGCACTGGTGGCAGATGAGGTGCCCGTGCGGGTCGCCCGGGCCGGCGGGGCCGCCGGGCGACGCCCCCTCGGGGAGGCTCCCCGGGACGATGGGCCGCGGGGCGCGGGGCCGTCGGCGACGCGCGGCCGGTCGGACGGCCCGGCCCTCCCGTCGCCGGGTCGGCGGGGCGGAACGGCGTCGCGGCACGCGGAGTCGACGCCCCGGCCCTATTTGACCCGCGTGCGGGCGCCGGACCCCGCCGTCGGGACCGATGAAGCCGGCTTCCCGAGAGCCCTAAATGCGGCCCCGGAGTCCCGTCGGCCGATGCCCGCCCCCGACGCCCGACCGGAACGCCTCACGATCGTCCTCGCCGACTGGTGCCCGCACTGCGTGCCGCTCTCGGACGAGAACGCGAAGAAGCTCGCGGCGCGGCTCCGCGTGCCGGTCCGCCGCCTGGACATCGACCAGGCGGGGCAGGAGCGGGCGGCCGACGCGATCGTGAAGGCGCACGGGGACTGGTCGCCGGACTACCTCATCCCGCAGGTCTTCCTCGAGTGGAGCGACGGGAAGGTCGACCACCTCCTCACCGGATTCTCCGAGGGCGTCGCGCGCACGGCCCAGGCGTGGGAGCACCTGTTCCGCAGCGACTGGCTGCGCCACCTCGAGAAGGCCCTCCCCGCATGACGCCCGCCCGGGCCACCGGTCCGCTCCGCGCCGCCGTTCCGGCCACCGGCGGCCCGTGCTTCGGGCACTGCAAGGCGCCGACCCGGGCCCATCCCGTCTCGCTGGGCGCCGGGGGACCGGCCTGGGTGTACGCCTGCCCCGAGGGGGTGGTCTCGGTCGTGATCGCGGCCGGCGAGCGGCGGCCCGACCCGGCGACGCTCCGGTCGGCGCTGCGCGCGCGCACGCGGCCCCCCTCGACGGTGCGGCTCCGGGACTTCCGCTCCGCGAGCCGGTACGGCCCCGAGCTCGGCCGGCCGTCGGAGCGGGCGCTCGCGCGGAGCGGCCGGCCGATCCGCCTCCTGTACTGGCGGGTGTATCCCTGGAAGGTCGGGGACCGCCCGTACTCGCTGTTCGCCTGCTTCCGGCACGGGCCGAGCGGCATCCGGTTCTACGCCGCGGAGCGGGTCCCGAAGCAGCCGCCGTGCCCGTTCTGCTCGGCGTAGTCCCCGGGCGGCCGGTGCCCCGCGCGGGCGGACGGGGCCCCGTCCGTCAGAGCTCGTAGCTCGCCGAGATCCGTTCGAAGACCGGGTCGTCTTCCCGGAACGAGTCGGGGTCCGTCCCCCGCCGCTCGGCGGTGAAGCAGGCGAGCAGCTGGAGCGGCACGACCGCGAGGACCGGGCTGAGCGGCTCGGGCACGCGCGGCAGCTCGAACGCCGTGGACCCGGCGGCGCTACCGGCTCCGGCGCGCACGGCGTCGAGCGCGCCGCGGTCGCCGACGAGCCAGGGGCGGGCGCCGAGGAGGCCCAGCGCGCGCAGGAGGTCCGCGAACCGGTCGAGCGCCGGACCCTGCGGGGCGACGAGGACGGCGAGGTCGCCGGGCTGGAGCGCCTGGAGCCCGCCGTGGAGCAGCATCTCGAGCTCGAACCCCTCCGCCACCAGGTACGACGACTCCTTCACCTTGAGCGCGCCCTCGGTGGCGGTGGCGGCGTTCGGCCCGGCGCCGGCGTAGACGACGCGGCCGCCGCGCGCGAGATGCTCGGCGACCGGCGCGACCTCGGCCTCCCGCGCGAGGAGCCCGTCGACCTGGGCCGGGAGCTGGGGGAGCGCGCGGGCCAGCTCCGCGCCGGCGTCCGTCGAGCCGCCCCCGAGCTCCGCGGCGACCATCGCGAGCGCGGCGAGGCTCCCCGTGTAGCTCGCCGTGTGCGTGGACGAGACCTCCTGCGGGGCGGTCGGGATCACGACGGCCGGCCCGTCCATCCGGGAGTC
Organism: Thermoplasmata archaeon; assembly: GCA_030037265.1. GTDB lineage: Archaea > Thermoplasmatota > Thermoplasmata > Lutacidiplasmatales > UBA184 > JAKIWV01. The sequence goes on from JASHRQ010000073.1 coordinate 2,840, forward strand.
CCGGCCGGTGAGCCCGACGATCGGCATGCCGATCGCGCGGGCGCGCTCGACCGACCGGACGCCGTACCGCTTCGCGCCCCGGTGGCTGATCGTGAGGAGCGCGTCCGCCGCGGTGAGCCGCGGCGGGTAGAGCGCGAACGCCTGGTGCGAAATCGCCCACGCGTCCCGTCCGGCCGACCGGAGGAGCTGCTGGCCGACGAGCGCCGCGTGGAAGCTCGTGCCGGTGCCGGAGAGGAAGATGCGCGCGCTCGGGCGGAGGAGCTGCGCGGCGTCCCGCGCCCCCGGGGCGCACCGCGCGAGCACGTCGCGGAGGACGCGCGGCTGGTCGTGGATCGTCCGATACAGCGCGGAACCGTGGGCCGGAGCCGTCACGATCGATTCCCTCGCCGGAACCAGCCGCCCGGCCAGATAACCTCGGGGACGGGCGGCTCGCGGCCGTTTTAACGCGGGCCGCCCTGGACGGCGCGGGGGAGTGCCGTGCCGGAGTCCGGGCCGGGGGTCTACGGGGTGCGTGCCACGCTCGATGCGCCGATGCCGTTCGTGCTCCGGTGGTGCACGGACTACTCGTCCCAGGACCCGTCGCTCGAGGGGGAGGCGTACCAGCGCCGGATCCTCGAGCGGAAGCCGCATCGGACCGTCTTCGAGGACCTCCAGCGCACCCCGGGCGGATGGGTGTGGAGCCGCTGGGTGGTCGTCGCGCGGCCGCCCGACCGGTGGCACGCCGAGGCGGTCGGGAACTACCGCGGATGGGCGCTCGACTACCGGCTCCGGGCGCGGGCCGACGGGCGTACCGAGCTCACGATCTCCGGTCGTCGGACCCCGATGCTGCTCGGGACCCGGAACCCGTC
>JASHRQ010000074.1 GCA_030037265.1 Thermoplasmata archaeon
GGGATGGCGCTCAACGAGACGGTGGCGGGCGTCTGCTTCGTCGGCCTCACGGGCTCGCTCGATCTCGCGAGGGGCCTCCGGGGGACCTCGCCCGCCTTCCGCGGCTGGTGCGAGGAGCTGTTCGAGCACTACTGGACGGCGGGTCACCCGGTCCGCGTGTGGTGAGGTCGCTCCGACCCGCCGAGCCGGACGCGGGACCTATAACGGGCCGAGGCTGGTTCGGCCGGGTCGTCCCGAATGCCTCCCGAGCTCCCGCTGCAGGGTCTCAAGGTCACGGACCTGTCGCAGGGGGTCGCCGGTCCGTTCTGCGCGATGATCCTGGGCGACCTCGGCGCCGACGTCGTCAAGGTGGAGAAGCCGGGCGGGGACCTCTCCCGGGAGTGGGGCCCCCCGTTCGCGGGGGCCGGCAACTCGGGGTACTACCTGTCGGTCAACCGGAACAAGCGGTCGGTGGTGGTCGACCTGAAGAGCGCCTCCGGGCGGGAGGCGGTCGGGCGCCTGATCGCGCGGAGCGACATCCTCGTGGAGAACTTCCGGCCCGGCGCGATGGAGCGGCTCGGCCTCGACGAGGCGGCCCTCCGTCGGCTCCGGCCGTCGCTCGTCCACGCCGCGGTGACGGGGTACGGCCGGTCGGGGCCGAGCCGGGACGACCCGTCGTTCGACTTCGTGATCCAGGCCCGCTCGGGGCTCATGAGCCTCGCCGGCACGCCCGGGAACCCGATGCGCACCCCGATCGCGCTGTTCGACCTGACCGCGGGGCTGTACGCGGTCATCGGGGTGCTGCTGGAGCTCCGGGAACGGGACCGGGGACGGCCCCCCGTGCCGGTCGACGTGAACCTCCTCGACACCGCGATGAGCCTCCTCACGTACTGGCTCACCGACTACTCGATCTCCCGCGACCCGCCGCAGCCGACCGGCGCGGTGCACCCGCTCATCGCGCCGTACCAGCTGCTCCCCTCGAAGGACGGTTTCCTCGCCGTCGGCGCCTCCACCGACCTCCAGTTCCAGCGGCTGTGCGCCGCGCTCGGCCTGGAGGCGCTCGGCCGGGACCCGCGGTACCGCACGAACGCGGACCGGGTGGCGCACCGGGAGGAGCTCGTGGCCGCCCTCGGACCCGTCCTCCGGCGCTCCACCACCGAGGAGCTCGTCGGCCGGCTCGGCCCGGCCGGCGTGCCGTGCGGGCCGTTCCGCACGGTCCCCGACATCGTCGCCGACCCGCAGGTCGTCCACAACCGGTCGCTCGTCGAGATGCCGTCCCCGGACGGCCCCCCGGTCCTCGTCGGCGGGGACCCGCTCGGGACCGCGCTGCACGGCGGGCCGCTCCATCGCCCGGCCCCGGCGCTGGGCGCGCACACGGTGGAGGTGCTCCGGGAGCTGGGGTACTCGGCGGAGGAGATCGACCGCCGGGTGCGCGAGTGGACCGCCGCCCCCGACCCGACGGGATGAGCGCGGCCCGGACTCGCGGGGCTCGGCCCCCCGGTTCCCGGGCTCCTTCCGCTACTGCAGCGGGGCCGGCTTCGCGCTGAGGTAGCCGGACGGCATCAGCGCCGGGTCGATCTTGCCGGTCGTCGCGTACCGGTACAGCGCCGCCCGCAGGATGCCCTCGACCGTCGCGCCGATCAGCACGACGAAGATCCCGAGCGCCAGGCCGGCCACGAGCAGCGCGAGGCCGAGCGGGAGGCTCCCGCCGAACAGCTCGACGAGGCCGAGCACGGCCAGGACGACCGCGCCGATCACCCCGGCCGCCAGGATGAGGCCGACCACGAGGTTCGTGACGAGCGTCCGGCCGAAGGTGCTCGCGAACAGCTTCGCCGACCGGGCGAGCGAGCGCCACGGGGACTCGTGCTCGTACAGGATCACCGGCACGATGAAGTAGGTCACGATCGCCCAGCTCAGGCCCGCGGCGACGCCGACGACGAGGCCCGCGGCCCCGCGGAGGCGCGACGCGAGCAGCTGGATGAGGAGCCCCACCGTCGCCGCGATGAGCGCCCAGACGACGAGGCGGCCCAGGTTCGCCCGCGCGACCCGCCAGCCGTCCGCCGCCGTCGGCTGCTGGCCGTCGAGCTTCAGCGTCGCGGCGCCGACGAGCCCGGCCGTCGCGTAGACGGTGACGAACGTGAGCGAGAAGTAGGCCACGACGAACAGCACGAGCCCGACGACCTCGTAGGAGGTCGTGAGGCTCCCGCCCACGAGGAGCAGCGGGGCGAGGTAGACCACCCCGAGCACGAACAGCGCGAGGATCCCCACGGCGGCGAGCGCCGCGACGATCGGGAAGACGAGCAGCGCCCGGTCCTGGGCGATCAGGCTGAACGACATCCGGGTGATCCGCCAGGAGTCGGAGAACGTGCCGGGCATCCCAGGTCGGGCCGTACGAACCGGTCACCCCTACATGAGCCCCTCGCCGGTGGCGAACGGTGGACGGGGGGGCCGGGGCGGCCGGCGGAGCCACCGGGCGGCCGAGGGGAAGCTCTATGGGGGGGACCCGCTACCCCCCTCCCGAATGTCCGCGCCTCCCCCGCCCACCACGTTCATCTCCGACCTTAGGCCGTCCCGGGTCGCCACGCTCGAGGCGACCGTCGTGCAGCTCGAGGCCGCGCGGGAGATCACCACGCGCGACGGGGCGAAGCAGAAGGTGCGGAACGGCCGGCTCAAGGACGGCACCGGGGAGATCGCCCTGGTGCTGTGGGGCGCGGAGGTCGACCAGGTCGCCCAGGGCGACCGGATCCGGATCGTCGAGGGGTGGGTCAAGGAGTACCAGGGCCGCCCCCAGATCTCGCTCGGCCGCCGCGGGAAGATCGAGAAGCTCCCCGCCACGGGCTGAGCCGGCGCGCCGGAGTCCGAGCCCGGCGGTCCCACGGACCGCGACCCCGGACGCCGTCCGAACGACGGGGCTGTCGAGGGGACCGGACGGTTCCCGCTCGCCCTGCGCCCGGTCGGGCCGGCCCACGGAGCGGAGCCGCCGCTACGGGCCGCGCCCGTACGTTCCGAGGTACTCCGCGGTGGCCACGACGCGGGGCCGGATCGCCTCGGCGAGCGCCCGGGCGGTCCGGCCCGGCTCCGCCCCGGACGGCCCGGACAGCGCGTACAGGTGGAGGAGGTAGCGGTGGGGCTTGCCCGGGGGAGGGGACGGTCCCTGGTACCCGACCTCGTTCCAGGTGTTGCGTCCCTGCGCCGCCCCGTCGGGCAGCCGCTCGGTCCTCGGGACGCCCTCCTTCAGGCTCCGCGCGGCGCCCGGGATGTCGTAGATGACCCAGTGCACCCAGGTGCCCCCGGGGGCGTCCGGGTCGTCGAAGACGAGGGCGAACGACCGGACCCCGCCGGGGACGCCGGTCCACTCGACCTCCGGGGAACGGTCCGCGCCGTCGGCCGTGTACGGGACCGGGATCCGTCCGCCCGGCTCCCAGCCCCGGGACCGCACCGCGAGCACCCTGAGGTCCCCCCTCGTTCCCGCCTTCAGTACGACTGACGCACGAGGCCGGCCACGTTCTTAAAGCTCGGATTGCGGGACACCAGGGACTGGCCGTGCTGCCGGGCGCCGGCGGCGACGAACAGGTCGACCCCGTCCATCCGTCGGCCCTCCCGGGCGAGCTCGTGCGCGATGGCGGCGGCGCAACGGACCGACCCCGGGTCGATGTCGAGCGGCTCCGTCGAGCGGAGCAGCGCCTCGGCCCGACGCCGGAACCGTTCGCCCTCGTCCGCCCCGCGGACCACGACGGCCGCCCGCGCGGCGACCGAGAGGTACAGCGGCTCCCCGCGCTCCCGCAGCTGCCGGTACCGGGCGACCGCGGACGGGAGCTCGCTCGCGCAGTCGAGCACGAACCGGGCGTCGAGGCTCGCCATCGCGTCGAGCGCCCCGGGCCCTAGCGCATCGCGGGGGAGGGACGGCCGTTCAGCACGACGTTGAGCCGGCGGTTGGCCTCCTCCCAGTTGAGGTTCGCGAGGAACACCTGGACGTACGTCGCCTTGTCGGTCCCGTAGTCGATCGCGTAGGCGTGCTCCCAGCAGTCCAGCGCGATCACCACGTCCTGGGAGATCGCGGGGACGTTGACGCTGTGCTCGTTGATGACCCAGTTGTGCAGCTGCTCCCGCACCCGGTCGTACGTCACCAGCACCCACCCGGGCGTGGAGGCCGCGTCGGCCTTGGTCTCGGACTGCCACTTCTCGACGGACCCGAACGAGCCCTTGAGCAGCGACCGGAACTGGTCGTCCGGCTCGTTCACCGGTTCGAGGTTCTCGAAATACGCCTGGTGGAGGTAGCTCCCGTTGTACGCGACGACCTCCCGACGCTTGAGCTCGCTGAAGGCGCCGTAGCTGAAGTTCGCGTTCTTCTGGAGGATGTCCGGCTCGGTGTCGAGCTTCGCCCGGAACTCCGCGAGGCGCTGCTCGATCTCGTTCAGCTTGCGGACGTACCCCTCGTACAGGCCGAGATGCGCCTTGAGCTGCTTCGGCGTGAGCCCTTTGATCGTGCCTTCGGTCAGGAGGTTCGAGAAGTCCCTCGCCTTGTGCTCCATGCGGTCGCTCCGACGGGCCGCCGGGAGCGGGGACCCGTCCCCCGCCCGCGGGCCGACCCGTGACCGGGCGGCCGAGACCGCCGGCCGATTTAAACTTATGTCGTTTACAAAAATCGTAGTACCATAAACCGCGCACCGAGGCGGCCCGCGCGGATAGGGGAGCCGGCGACGCGTCTAGCCCGGCGGCTCGGGCCGGCCCGGGCTCCGGGGGCCGGGGTCGGCGGCGGCCCCGTCGCGGTGCGGGTGGCGATGCCCGGTCGTCCCTCCGGCGACCGCGGGGGTGCCGAGGGAGTACCGGCCGAACGCGATCCCCTTGACGCCGCGCAGGTCCTCGGCGGCGTTGACCACCTCGTCGCGCTTGCCCACGAGGCCGATGAGCTGCATGCAGGAGCCGCCCTCCAGATGGACGTGGGAGGACGACCGGACGTGGGCGCCCCACCGGTGCTCGACGGCGGTGAGCCGCCGCAACAGGTTCGGGGCGTCGTGCCGGTAGATCAGGAGGACGCTGGCGACGGAGTCCGACTCCGGGTCGCCGAGCTCCTGCTCCGCGAGCTCCTTCCGGATCAGGGCGCGGATCGCCCCCGAGCGGCTCGGGGAGTTCCGTTCCTTCACCCAGCCGTCCAGCAGCGCGAGGAGGTCGGGCTCGAGCGAGACCCCGAGCCGCACCACGTGGTGCTCCTTCCGCCGTCGGCCGCGCCGCGACGGGCGCGTTCCCCCCTCCGGCCCGCTCGCCCGCCGGGCGTCCGTGGTCATGCCGCTCCCGCGCCGCCGGGAGGTCCGTTCCGCTCATAATGGTGCGGCGGCCGCCCGGGGGCCGCGGATCCCAGTGTTACGTTTGTCAGAATCCCCACAACGCTTTACGGGGCCCGCGATGTGGGCGGCGCCTTGACCGCGGCGACCGCCAGCGTCCCCAATCCGCTCACGGAGGTCCGGAACCCGATCGTCCTGTCCCGGGCCGAGTGGGTCAAGGTCGTCCTGATCTACGCGGGCATCGTGGCGGCGACGGGGTTCGGCATCTTCGCGACCTACCGGATCGGGACCCTGTACCCCATCTTCTGGGCGCTGGGGATCCTCGCCTACACGCTCGGGCTGCGGCACGGCGTCGACGCGGACCACATCTGCGCCATCGACAACACCACGCGGAAGCTGCTCCAGCAGGACAAGCGCCCGACGACGGTCGGGACCTGGTTCTCGCTGGGCCACTCGACGATCGTCGTGGCGATGATCGCGGTCCTGGTGGTCGCGACGCAGTTCATCGCGAGCAACCTCCCCGCCTTCGAGGCCGACGGCGAGGTGCTCGGGACGCTGATCTCGGGCGCGTTCCTGTACGTCATCGCGCTGATCAACTTCCTGATCTTCTGGCAGATCTACCTGATCTTCAAGTCCCTCCGGTCGGGGGCGCTCGACCAGCAGAAGCTGGACGAGACCCTCCTGAAACGCGGGTTCATGAACCGGTACTTCGGCCGGCTGTTCCGGTTCGTCAACGAGCCGTGGCAGATCTACCCCATCGGGGTGCTGTTCGGGCTGGGGTTCGACACCGCGTCGGAGGTCGCGCTGATCGCGATCACGCTCGAGACCGCGACCACGCCGGCCCACTTCCCGCTCTGGATGGTGATGGTCCTGCCGTTCATGTTCACCTGCGGGATGGTGCTCACCGACACCACCGACGGGTTCGGGATGCGGTTCGCCTACGGCTGGGCCTTCATGCGGCCGATCCGCAAGGTGTACTACAACCTCACGATGACCGTCATCTCGGTCCTCGTCGCGGTCGTCATCGGCACCATCGAGCTCCTGGGCGTGCTGGCGTCCGAGCTCCACCTCACGGGCGGGCCGTTCGGGTTCTGGACCGCGATGAACTGGCTCAACAACTCCACCGGGCCGTACGGCATCGAGATCTGGGGCTGGTGCGGGATCGTCATCATCGCCCTGTTCGCCGGCAGCTGGGCGGTCTCGATCGCCGTCTACCGCTGGAAGCGCATCGAGCAGGTCGGATTCGGCCCCGCCCCGCCTCCCTCGGGTCCTACCCCGGGGGACCCGGTCGCCCCCCTCGAGTGACCCCCGCCGTCCCGGGGGAGACCCCGCGGGGCCCGGCGGCCGCTGGCCCCCCCGCCGTGCCCTTACGGGGCGGCTCTCAACTTACGGCGCGGTCAGACCCCGTTTATGCCCCGTCGCTCCCGTCGTCGGTCGGAGAGGTCGTGCGATGATCCGAGTGGCCGTCCTCATCGGAAGCACCCGGCCGGGCCGCGTCGCCGAGACCGTCGGGAAGTGGGCGTACGAGATCGCCCGGAGGCGGACCGACGCCGAGTACGAGCTCGTCGACCTCAACGACTTCCACCTGCCGCTCCTGGACGAGCCGATCCCCCCGAGCGCCGGCAAGTACTCGAAGCCGCACACGAAGGCGTGGGCGGCCAAGATCGCCTCGTTCGACGCGTTCCTCGTGATCGCCCCCGAGTACGACCACGGCATCCCGGCGGCGCTCAAGAACGCCATCGACTACCTGTACGCCGAGTGGAACAACAAGGCGGCCGGCTTCGTGAGCTACGGGAGCGCGGGCGGGGCCCGCTCCGTCGAGCACCTGCGCGGCGTGTTCGCCGAGGTGCAGGTGGCCACCGTCCGGGCGCAGGTCCTGCTGCCGCTGTTCACCGACTTCGAGAACTACCGCGACTTCAAGCCGCGGCCGGAGCGCGAGGCGCAGCTGGGCGCGGTCCTCGACCAGGTGGTCGCCTGGGGCACGGCGCTCCGCACCCTCCGGAAGCCGTAGGCGAGCCGCCCCCGACCCGCTCCCGCGCCGGGCCCGCCGCGCGGGCCCGTGAAATACCGGTGGCGGGTGGGCCCGCTCCATGACGGACGCTCGGAGGTTCGCCCGGTTCCGGCCCGAAGTGCCTCCCGGCACCGTGGGCGTGTCCCCGGTCCCGGAGGACGGCCTCTGCCTCAGCGCGTTCCTGCTGCTTTCCCCGACCGACGCGCCGGACCGCGTCCTCGTGGGCCGGGTGGCTCCCCGGGCGGAGTGGGGCGAGCTCGCGGCGCTCGACCCGGCTCGCGTGGCCGCCTTCGGCGGCGGCTGGATGCTGCCGGCCTGCCAGCTGGTGGTCTATGAGAGCCCGGAGGAGGCCGCGCGTCGCATCGCCCGCGAGCAGCTCGGGGTCGCCGGGTTCCGACCCGGGCCGCCGACGGTCCTGTCGGAGGCGTACGCCCGTCCGACCTCGCAGCCCCACGAGTTCCACTGGGACCTGAGCTTCCTCTTCCGGGGCACGTATCCCGGGACCCAGCCCCCGTCGCTGCCGATCTGGAAGGAGCTCCGGTTCGTCGACCCCGGGGAGCTCGCCCCGTCGGACTTCGCCCGGGGGCACGGGGACGTCGTCGCCGCGGCGGGGTTCCGCCTCCGCGGCTGAGCGCCGGCGCGGGACCCTTCAGCCGTCGCGCAGGCGCCCGAGCCGCCCGATCGCGTCGTCCAGCGTCGGCTCCTGCTTGCAGAAGACGAACCGGACCTGGTGGCGGCCGTCGGCCGCCCGCTCGTAGAAGCTGCTCCCCGGGACGGTGGCGATCCCGCACCGCTCCACGAGGTGCATCGCGAACGCCCGGTCGTCGTCGAACGGGAACCGCGAGAAGTCGACCATGACGTAGTACGTCCCGCCCGGGGGCCGGCAGTCGAGCCCGGCCGCCTTCAGCGCGGCGACGAACCGGTCGCGCTTCGCCTGGTAGGTGCGGAGGAGTTCCGCGTAGTAGGCGGGCGGGAGCGAGAGCGCCACGACGCCGGCGAGCTGGAGCGCGTGCGGCGCGCAGACCGTGAGGAAGTCGTGCGCCCGCCGGAGCGCGGTGGCGATCGCCGGGGGCGCGATCGCCCAGCCGACGCGCCAGCCGGTGGCGGCGTACGTCTTCGAGAGGCCGTTGATCGTCACCGTGCGCTCCGCCATGTCGCCGACGGTCGCGAGCGAAAGGTGGCGGCCGCCGTCGTACACCATGTGCTCGTAGATCTCGTCGGTGACGGCGACCACGTCGTGGTCGGCGCACAGGTCGGCGATGAGCCGCAGCTCGTCCCGCGAGAACACCTTCCCCGTCGGGTTGTTGGGGGTGTTGAGGATCAGCGCCTTCGTCCGCGGGGTGAACGCCGCCTTGAGCGCCTCCGCGTCGAGGCGCCAGTCCGGCCACGGGAGCCGGACGTGGCGGGGCGTGGCACCGCTCACGATGGCGTCCGGCCCGTAGTTCTCGTAGAACGGCTCGAACACGACCACCTCGTCGCCCGGGTCGACGAGCGCGAGCATCGCCGCCATCATCCCCTCGGTCGCGCCGCAGGTGACGACCAGGTTCTTCTCCGGGTCGGCGTCGATCCCGTTGAACGACTTCGCCTTCCGCGCGATCGCCTCCCGGAGCTCCGGCGCGCCCCAGGTGATCGAGTACTGGTTCCCGCCGCGGTCGATCGCGCGCTGCGCGGCGGCGCGGACCTCGGCCGGCGGCTCGAAGTCGGGAAACCCCTGGGCGAGGTTGACCGCGTGGTGGAGCGCCGCGACGCGGGTCATCTCCCGGATGACCGACTCCGGGAACCGCTGCACGCGCTCGCTGACGCGCGCGTCGTCGATCGACAGGGCCGACGTCCTTCCAGGGGAGCGGGTGCGTGGAGCCACGGCGCGTCCTCGGAGGCGACCCGGCCTCGGGCAAAAGGCCTTCGCAGGGACGGTCCCGAGTTCGGAGCTCAACCGAAACCGCGGGGGTCTGGCCTGGTCTAGCGGGCCTCGACCCTCTCAATGCCTACCGAACCCCCGCGGCAAGCGCGGTTGTGCCCCCGAAAGTCCGGCGTGGCGAGGGACCAAGTTGACAGCCGATGTCTGCGAAAAGGCGGGTCGGCCGGACATCATCCTGTGCAATATAGTATAAATACTTAAGAGCCAATGCTGGAGGCACAGTGAGGCTCGCCACGGTAGTCCACCGAGAACCCGGGGAGCACCCTCTCCCCCGTGAGCTGGCTGTCCCGATCCCAACCCCCAATCACCGTCCGCCGACCGAGTACCGATTCCGGGTCCGGTCCGAGGCCGACGTCGAAGCGCTTCACCGCCACCGGCTTCCGATCCACCTGCTGACGGCGAAGAAGGTCACGGCGATGGGATACCCCATCGTCTTCCCGTCCCGGGCCGTGATCGCCCGCACCTTCCGGCCGCTCGTGGAGACCGAGCTTGCGACGATTCCGTTCGTCTCCGCGGAGGCCGCCACGTCGCCCCGAGACGAGGATGTAGTCGTGGCGATGCTCCGGTTCGACATGATCGGGGCCCGGGCAATCTGGGACCGGAACCGGGAACGGCTGAACTCGGATTACTTGCTCCGGCGGATTCTAGAGGAGGGGGCCGAGCGACGGGCGGCGTTCGTCCGGTTTTCGGACTTCCTCCCCGGTATTGCGGAGTCGGCCGACGCTCTCGACCCGGAACGGCTCTCGCGGAAACTCCGGAAGCACACCACCGCCCGGACCCGGTCATGAGCCCCAAGATCGATCCGAAGGATGTCCGTGTGGTGGCTCAGTGGCTTCGGTCCGAGATTCGGGTGCCGTTCGTTGTCGTTGGCGGGTCGGCCATACAGCTCGAGGTCCCGGTCGCGACGAAGGACGTAGACATCCTGGTGTCAGGGACGGACCTCGCGAGGGTCGATTCCGCGATGGAGGGCCGCGCGGACGCCCACCCCCTCGACCCGGCCACGGGGACCCTGCGGGGAACTCGGCTCTCTAAGGGTCGGTCGAGCATCGACGTCGATTTCCTATCCGCCGGGCCATTCGGCGGAGACGACTTTCTTCACTACGTTCGGGGCCCGGGATCGCGGATCCACGAAGGTACCCGAAGGGCCCGGCCCGAGGTCGTGTTCTACATGCGGCTGTCGCTCGATGACTGGAGGGAGAATGTCCCCAGCATCGAGCGGGATCTTAGGGGGGGAGTGCCGGAGTCCACCTTGGATCGTGCGGTCGCCGTGGCCCACCGGTTCGGCCGGAGCCAACGGATCCGCGAGCGCGTCGACGCCGTCCGGAAAATCCTCCAGCGCCTCGACTCGACGCGCGAATAGCCCGTTCCTCTCGGGAAATCCCACCTCCCTCACCATTTTCCGGAGGGCGGCGCGTGGTCGGGCCGAGACGACCGTTCGTTTGGAAGGCCCGCGATGGAACTCGACTGAGAACGCACGCGAGGCGGGGCGCGGCGGCTGTCGACTGGGGAGGTGAAGAAACGGCTCGCGCGACCGAACTGCGGCGAGCGCCTACGGGTGCAGACGGAGCCGTTCGGGGCGAACGGTGTCACCGACGATTATTCCCCGGGTGAGTCTTGGCTCGGGTCCGAGCCCGGGCCTTCCTCCGCTCGATCCGCACGAGAGCAGTGTCCCGATCGACCACTGCCCAACAGAGTCGTTCGTCGCCGGAAAGTCCCATCCCTCGAGCCAGATCCCTATCGAAGTACGTGCCCGGAGTGCCTCCGCGAGGCCGGGTCACGTCCGTCTCGTAATCGGCGACGATTCTACGGGGAGCGCTAGTCTCCACGATCGCCGCTCCCAGCCCATCCAGCTCGGAGGAGCCGCAGTCGAGACACCGTGCGCCCGGAAGCCGGGGGATGACGTAGACCAACCCCGGCGTCGCGAGAGTCCGCTCCAAGTCGTTGGTGGTCACCATCCGCCCCCCACAGTTCGGGCACTTCGAAGTGGAACCCGGCGAGAATAGAGGCTCCCGGCGAGCAACGGGGAGTCGCGCTCTTATCTCGGCGAGCTGTTGCTCGGAGACCTCTGGGGCCGATACGATTTCCTTCGGCTTCGACTCTCTCATTTGGCCCATTCGGTCAACGCAGTACTGATGAGACCTTTGCCGCCCATGTACCTTCCTTGACGTAGAAGACCCCCCCGCGAAATTCCGAGGAGTTTGGATGAGGAGGGTCTCGCCGAAGCGGGGGCGGTTACGAACCCATAAAGGCGTGGTCCCTGCCCATCGACAAATCTTGGCCCACCGTCGCCCGGTTTCACTCGGGGGGGGATAGGCTACATTCAAGTGGTCGGGCCGCTGGGCTGGACGCGGTGAGCGAATGACGTACCCGGATCCCATTCCTCCACTCAAGGGGAAGGCCGCTCGGGAGCTAGCCGAAGCGCTGGCGAAACAGCGCTGCTCCGCGAAGCAGAACCGTCGCTGGATGGGATCCCGGGAGACCTTTCGCCGCCTTCGGCCGAAGGCCGACTCCGACTGACGGCGCCGCGCCGTCTCCTGTCCGAGGAGCATCGGGACCCCGACCCTGTTCCCAGGGCCGAGCTACGAGTCGAGTACTTTCGGCAGTCGGCTCGGGTACGAGCGTACAAGGGTGGTATCACGGGAACTGAACGACCTCCTTACCTGGGGAGCCGTCCGGGGTGGTTCGGGAAGGATTGAACGGGTCGCAACCCCGCGCAGCGGACCGCGGGAACCCCTGAGTGCTCCGACAGACCCTACGGCCGCCTGCGGGGTTAAGTAAGGCGTTCGGGTGCCCGAGCCGCTCCGCACAGCGAGCCGCCGACCGAGCAGGAGTACGAGGGTCATGCCGACCGTACACGCGACCCTGACCGCCCCGGGAGCCCGGGACCGAGTATTTCAGGTCCTGACCGACCCGGACTTCCTCGCGCAGACGATTCCCGGCGTGAAGTCGATGCGGAACCTCTCGCCGACGACGGCGGTCTGGCTCGTCGAGGTGCGGCAGGGGATGATCCACCGGGAGCTCTCGTTCGCCGTCGAGCACCTCGCGACCCCTCCCGAGAAGGTGACGTTCTCCGCCGTCGCGAAGGAGGTCCGGATCGACGGGGCGATGCAGCTCGCCGCGCCCGACCCGAACAGGACCTCGGTGGAGCTCACGATCCAGTACGAGGGGCAGGGACCGCTGCGCGCGATCATCAACAACCTCGTCGCGAAGTCGATGCAGGAGTACCCCGCCGAGTTCGAGTCGAAGCTCGCCGCCCGGCTGTCCGCTCCGTAAACCGTCCCTGGCCTCCCGAGGGCGCTCCGTCGCGGCGTACGACGGAACCTGCTAGACCACGACGGCCCGAACGACCCTCTCGCCGACTCGGCATTCGCGCTTTGGGACCGCTGGCGAACGGTGACCGCGGACCCTGATCCTACGACCCCAGCCACCCCGTTTCCGGAAACCCTTGGAAGTGAGGATCGCCGGTCAGCACCGATCCCTTCCGGAGGCGAGCCATGGAGAGAATGACCGAATCCGACAACCCCGGCGGGTCGATGCGGCGCGCCCGTGCGCTCCGGCGAAGGTCGGATTCCGCCTCGAAGACCCCTACGGCGACGTCCACTGTGATCGGAGCGACCTCGCTCAAGGTCGAGATATCCTGCACCTTTTGCCGGAGGTCCGCGGGACGGACTCCGTCTCGGGCGAGCTTTCGGGCGACCTCGGCGAGCACCAGATCCGGAGTGACCACGACGTCGGCCCGGGAGAGGGCATCGCGTACCCTCCTCTCGTGGACCGAGCCCCCCAAGAGCTCGATCCAGGCGAACGAGTCAACGATCACTGTCAATGCGATCCCCCTCGCCGAACCGGGTCACTTTCCCCCGCAGGCTGCCCGACAGGCGGCGAATGATCGCTCCCCGTTGCAGCTTGAGCACCTCGCGGATGGTCTCGTCCGCCGTCTTGGTCCGAAGCGCCCGCCGGACCCGTTCGAGCTCGGACAGGGTGTCCCGGGACACGCGGACGGTCGTGGCTCCGGCGCTCATCGTACAAACGCATATTGCGTAATGTATATGAGCGCGACCTCTGACGCGAACGGGGAACGGCGCCGTGACGTTCCGATCGGCGGGTCTCCGACGGCTCCGGCGCGGTGGCCGGGTCGCGACTGCTTTCGGTCGATCCCATCGGACCCGTTCCCTTCCGGGTCGGCGGGCGGGACGAAGTCAGACCCCTTCCGCGCCGGTTGCCGCACGGGGGCGTCGAGTGCGCGGGACGACGTACCTCGCCATCGAGGTCGGACGAGTAGAGGTCGAGGGGGAGTCGGTCGCGCCGGACCGGCCGCTCGTCGGTGCGGTACCGCGAGAGGTTCGGTCCGCGGGCTCCGCCGGGCGCGGTGCCCCGCCCGGGCGGTCGGCGGGGGGCCCGCCCCTTCACCCGCTCGTGAAGTTGTAGTCGTGCAGCTGGCCGCCGGCGAACCGGACGATGATGCCCTGGAGGACCCCGGAGGTGTACTGGCTGCCGGGGTTGATCACCGGGATCTTCTTCCCGTGCTGGCCGATCACGTGGTCGACCCCGGGCGATTCGTGGATGTGGCCGTGCATCGCCGCGACCGGCTCGTACTCCTCAAGGACGGTGCGCACCGCCGAGCTGCCGACGGAGATCATCTCGGCGTGCCCGCCGGAGACCACCGGCTTGAGGTCGGCGGTGAGCTTCGGCGCCTTGTCGATGATCGTGCCGACCGGCGGCGCGTGCGCGACGACGAGCGCGCGCGCGGGGTCGCACGTCCGCATCACGGCGCGGAGCTCCCGCTCGAGCGTCGCCTCCGACGTCTCGCGCGGCGTGTGCCACGGGGTCGGGTTCGACTTCCCGTAGCCGACCAGCTGGTAGTCGCCGAGCTCGACGACCTTCCCCTCGAAGTCGACGACGGTGCCGTCGGACTGCGCGGAGAGGAACTCCGCGACCTCGACGTAGTCGTCGTTCCCCGGGATGACGTACAGCTTCACGCCGAGCGGCTTCAGGCGCTCCTCCGCCTTCCGGTAGAACGCCGCGAGATGCTCGGTCATCTTCACGAGGAAATGCCGCTTCACCTCGGCCGGGTTCGTCGCGAGCGCGTCGTACTCGTTCCGGCTCACGAGCGTCCAGTACGAGCCAGCGCCGCGGATCGTCCGCTGGGTCTCCTCGAGGTGCGCCGCGTCGACCGTCTTCGGCTGGCCGAACAGCTCGAGCGAGTACCGTCCGCCGCCCAGGTCGACGATCGGCACGAGGATCTTCCCCGTGATGTCCCCGCCGATGACGATCGTGTCGACGCCGTAGAACTTCGCCGAGTTCACGACCTTGTTGAGGACCGGTTCGGAGCCGTGGAGGTCCGCGACAAAGAATATCTTCCGGGTCTCCATCGCCCGGGCCGCAACCAACCGTTGCCCATGTAGGCTTCGGGGCGCCCCAGCGGGGTGCGCGGGTCCGCCCGCGACGGCAGCCGCCCGTCCGATGGAGGGGGGTGTCGCTCGTACCCGCCATTTTCGACGACCCACGCTATAACATGACGCAGGTTTAAATCGGAGAAACTCTTGGGCCCGTCGCGTCCGGGTGATTCTAACGGCCGATTCGACTGCCCCATCCGCCCCCGCGAGCCCTCCCCCAGTCCGAGCATTCGAGCGCGAGGCGACCGGCCTCGTCCGGGAACTGTCGACCCTCGACGTCGCGTTGTTCAACTTCGCGATTCTCGGGTTCCTGTTCGAGCTGTACTTCGTCGTCTCGTTCATCCCGGAGCTCGGCGGCAACGTCTACCTCGCGATCTTCATCACGGGGATCCTGTCGACGCTGCTCACCTACACCTACTACGCGTTCCACCTCGCGATGCCGCGCAGCGGCGGCGACTACGTGTTCGTCTCGCGGACGCTGCTCCCGTCGCTCGGCTTCGTCGGGAACGCGAGCCTGATCCTCGTGCTCCTGATCTACAACGGCATCACCGGCGTCACGATCCAGACGACCGGGCTCGCCGTCGGCTTCGTGCTGATCGGGACGCTCCTCCACAACTCCTCGCTGGTCACGCTCGCGGGCCAGGTGTCGACGACGACGGGAACGCTCACGCTGGGGACGCTCGAGATCGTCCTCCTCGCGATCCCGACGATCGTCGGGAAGCGCGGCTACTTCCGGCTCCAGAACGTGACGTACGTCATCGTGTTCATCGCGACGATCACGATGATCGGGCTGTTCGCGACCTCCTCCCACACGCAGTTCGTGAACGCCTTCAACAGCTTCTCCGCCGCGAACGGCTACGGGCCGAACTACTACCAGAAGGTGTTCACGATCGCCACGGCGGACGGCTGGTCCCAGCCGTCGGCCTCGAGCTTCATGAACACGATCCTGATCGTGCCGCTGATCGCGATCTACGGGTTCAGCTTCATCTCGTCGACGTACCTCGGCGGCGAGATCCGACGCCCGAGCCGGAGCTCGATGTACGGGATGTTCGCCGCGATGTACGGCGCGCTCCTCCTGACGGCGGTGTTCTTCTACGCCCTGTACAGCACGGTGACCCAGAACTTCGTCTCGGCGGTCGACTTCCTCACGATCGCGCAGCCGAGCGCGTTCCCGGTGCTGCCGTACGCGAACTTCCTCGCGCTGCTGCTCACGAACAACTCGTTCATCATCGGGTTCGTCGTCTTCGCCGGGGTGCTCCAGATGTGCATCTACATCCCCGGGTTCTACTACATGGGCTCGCGGAGCATCCTCGCCTACAGCTTCGACGGCATCCTGCCGCGGTCGCTCTCCAACGTCCACCCGCGGTTCCACACGCCGGTGAACGCGATCATCGTGCTGGTCGTGCTGAGCGAGATCTCGCTGATCCTGCTCAACATCCCGTACACCGCGTCGAAGATCTACCTGTTCTCGACGGTCCTCACCTGGTACGAGGCGGCGACGCCGCTGTTCCTGGTCGGGGTCGCCGGGATGGTGTTCCCGTTCCGGCTCAAGAAGATCCACGACGCGAGCCCCGCGAACTTCCGCATCGGCCCGGTGCCGGTGATCTTCCTCACGGGGCTCGGCACGGTGTTCTTCACCGGGCTCGTGATCTACCTGTACCTCACGAACGCCGTCTACGCCGCCAACACGCCGCTCGCCATCGAGGCGGTGGTCGGCTTCCTGGTGGTGCTGTTCCTGATCTACTTCATCGCCAAGTACTGGCGCCGCGCCCAGGGCCGGCCGCTGGACATGGCGTTCAAGGAGATCCCGCCCGAATAAGGTGGAACGACCCGAGGCCAACCCGTCGTCGCTTCCTCCGCCCGTCCCGGGGGCCCGCCCGGCCCCCGGGACGGGCATCCCCGGACGGAAGCGTGACGGTGTCGGAGCCCGGCGCCTAGATCGGTGGAGGATTGGCCCCAGGGTCCCGTGAGCCCCCCGACCGGTCCGGAGACGACTCCGTTCGGTGCCGCGAGAACACAGCCGTCAGGGCCCGGAGGTCCAGTGCGACGCCGCGGGCCTCCGCAAGCCGCTCCGCCGCGGAGGGGGTGAGCCCGGCCCGGCTGACGACGAACGGCCGGACGCCGGTTCGAGGCACCCGGTCGAGCCGTGGGATCTTGTCGAGGAGCCGGTCCACGACCCCCCGATCCACGGGGTCCACCGTCCACTTGACCTCGCCCGCCCACGCGGAGCGCACGCCGACCAGCACGAGATCGATCTCCTCCCCCGTTCGATTCCACCACGGCCCCGAGGTGTCGAACTCCACGGCGTGGCCCTCGACGGACCCTCCGCGCAGGGCGAGGAACGCCTCCCGCGCGACGCGTTCGAAGACCCGGCCGACGTACGAGTCGAGCTCGGCCGAGATTCGGCGCCACGCCGACTCCGTCGGCTCCCAGTCCCGGGAGGCCCGACCCGGGAAGATGAAGCGATAGTAGAACTCGAAGAACGGGTCCGCGAACGCATACCGGGTGCGGGACCGACGCGCACCGACCGGAACCTCCGCGCGGACGAGGTCGAGGTCCTTCCGGAGCACCTGCAGGTACGGGGACAGTCCCCCCGGACGGACCCGCAACTTCGATTCGAGGTCCGCGAGCTGCCGGAGGCCCTGCCCCAGCGCCACGAGGACGCTCTGGTACCGCCCCGGCGAGTGGACCTCGAGCCGGAGCAGCTGAGGAGGCTCGTCCGCCAGCGGAGCGTCCCGTTCGAGAAAGGCCCGGCGCACGGCCGCCTCGAGGCGTTGGCCCCGGCTGAACGTGTGATAGAACGGGGTACCGCCGAAGACGGCGTACCGACGCACGCGCTCCTCCTCGCTCAGTTTGGGATAGAGCAGCCGGGTCGCGCGGTAGTCGAAGGCCCGGACCCGGAGGTCGGCGGTGAGCCGACCGTGCAAGGGGGCCGCCGCACGATGGGTGAGACGCTCCATCATCCCGATGCTGCTCCCGCACAGGACCAGGTGCGGGCCCCGGAGGCGCCAGCCGTGGTCCCAGCGGCGCTGCAGTCGGGTCGCGCACGCCCGGTTCCCCTCGAGGACCCGCTGGAACTCGTCGAGGACCAGCACGCGGGGCCGCAGCTCCTCGACGTGGTCGAGGAACTCGTCCCAGTCGGCGTAGGGCCGCGGAGGCACGCGGGCCTGGCGGGCCACCTCCCCGGAGAAGGCGGCGAGCTGCGCACCGGGGGCGGCCTCGTCCGCCGTGAGGAACAGCGACCGGCGCTCGGGAACAACGTGGCGGAGGAGCTCGGTCTTTCCAACCCGACGTCGCCCGTAGACCCGGATCAGTTGCGGCTGAGCGCTCGCGAGACGCGCGGCGAGCACCCGCCGTTCCTCCTCGCGGTCCACGAACTCGGATAGCATGGATTATCGAAATGAATAATGTACATTATTAGTGTTTGTCCCCGCCCCGTCGATGCCCGTCGTGCCAGGACACGGATTCGGGATGGGGGTGGCCGCAGCCGAATCCCGGAGTCGGGCGCCGGGCGAGCCCGGCGTGCGCGAGAGGGGCCAAAGCCCACCCTACCGATCCGGGAACGTCGGGGACCACGCAGCATCACCCGGGGCGTCTGAGGACCGGAGGGGTCGTTCGGGAAGGAGCCGGTAGCCCCCCCGATCCACCGGGGCTCCCGGTGCCCGAAGGGGACACGCCGAGAGACCCGGGCTTGAGGTCCGCGCCCCTGGTGCGATGACCCATGGGCATGCGCGCGGGCCCCGCTGGGGCTGGAGGCATCCACCATATGTAAGTCGGTGTCTGTAAAGTATTCAGATTGATATGTTGATGACGTCGACTTACATATCCGCTCGACTGAGGGCGCTGGACCGGATTGACTTCGACTCGCGTGACTTCCAGCGGCTCTTCCGGCTCGCCCCCGCTCGCGCTAACTCGGTCCTGCGTCGGATGGTCTCCCGGGGCCTCCTCCGCCGACTTCGACGCGGGCGGTACGTGGTCTCGGGCCCCGGCGACGCTCGGGTCATCTCGAATCCCCTCTTCCTCGGCACCCGAGCGGTCGCCCCGTCCTACGTGAGTTTCCTGAGCGCCCTCCACCTCCGGGGGTGGACCGAACAGGTCCCCCGCGAGGTGACGCTCGCGACTACCCGGCGTTCGACGGTCGTGTGGTTCGACGCCTTTCGCTTCCGAGCCGTTCAGGTCGCTCCCCGGCGCTTCTTCGGCTACGAGGAGATGCGCCAGGACGGCCTCCGCTTCCCCGTGGCGGACCCGGAAAAAGCGATCGTGGACTCCCTCTGGTGGCCGCAGGCGGTGGGCGCCTTCGACCGAGTCGAGGACGCATTCCGGAACGCGCTCCCGGAGCTTCGACTCTCCCGCCTGGCCCGGTACGCGAGAGCGATGGGGTCCCGGGTACTGCAGCTCCGCTTAGGGTTCCTCTGCGAGGAGGCAGGCCGCCCACTGCCCGGCTTTCCGCTTCGCCCCCCGGCGTACTATGCCCGGCTGGACTCCGCTGGACCCCGACAGGGTCGGTACTACCGCCGGTGGGGCCTCGTGGACAATCGGCCGGTGGTTCCGTGACCTACCGGGCTCCGGGCCGCGCGGGAGCGATTCCGGTCGGAGAGGACCGCCGCGGCCCGGTAGGCGAGCCGCGGCAGCGCCCTCGCCGCGCGCGGGGGTGTCCGGGGCGAGCGGGTCAGCTGGCGGCCGCCTTGCCGTGGTCCTCCAGGATCACGTGGGCCGCGTTGTGCCCGGGGGTGCCGCGGACCCCGCCGCCCGGGTGGGTCCCCGCGCCGCAGAGGTAGAGACCCTTCACGGGGGTCCGGTAGTGCGCCCAGCCCATCAGCGGCCGGAACGACAGCATCTGGTTCAGCGTCTGGTCGAGGTGCGTCACGTTCCCCTCGGTGAAGCCGATGAGCCGCTCCAAGTCGAGCGGCGTCAGCGCCTCCATATGGAGGATGTTGGCGCGCGTCCCGGGGGCGTACTCCTCGAGGACGGTGAGGGCGTTCTCGACGGCCTTCTCTTTGAGGTCGTCCCAGTTCC
This sequence comes from Thermoplasmata archaeon, assembly GCA_030037265.1. GTDB lineage: Archaea > Thermoplasmatota > Thermoplasmata > Lutacidiplasmatales > UBA184 > JAKIWV01. The sequence continues at coordinate 19,600 of JASHRQ010000074.1, forward strand.
CGCTCGCGAGGATATAGGGGTTGTACTTCGCGATGATGCTCAACGTGTGGACGCCCGGCGGCGCCATCGTCGAGTCCCAGGCGGTCTGGCAGAAGATGCTGAGCGGGGGCTGCTCCGGGAGCCGGCCCCACTTGGCGGCGTCGTAGGCGCGCTGGATGTAGTCGAGGGACGGGCCGACGCCGGTGAGCGCCTTGTGCTGGGGGCCGAGCTGGGTGCCCGGGGCGGCCTTCCAGTTGAGGGGCGCCTTCAGCACGACGTTGAGCTTGAGCGAGGTGCCGAACGCCCGGAGCTTCGAGACGTGGTGCGTGAACTCCGCGTCCAGCGTCCCGGGCTCGAGGAGGTCCAAAAAGGTGCGCTTCGGGTCGGCGTTCGACACGACGACCGGGGCGGTGAGCTTCTTCCCGTTCGTCAGCTCCACGCCGGTCGCCTTCCCCTGCTGGACCAAGATGCGCTTCACGCCGGAGTCGGTGAGGAGCGTCCCGCCGTGGCTCGTGAAGGCGGAGGCGATCGCCTTCGAGACGGCCCCGGTGCCCCCCTGCGCCGCGTTGTAGCCGCGCTTCCCGAGCGCCATCGCGAGGATGTAGGAGGTGCCGATCGTGTCGGGGCCCATGCTGGTGTTGAGGACGCCGTCCATGGCGAAGGCGCCCTGGACCTCCTCCGACTCGAACCGCTCGCGCACGAGGTCGGCGACGTTCGTGAGAAGGATCTCCCGGGCGACGGCCTCGAACTGCGTGCCCTCGAAGAAGGAGAACAGGTCGCCCAAGTCCGGGGGCGGCGTGAGGAGCAGCGGCTCCACGGTCTCCACGAAGTCGTGGAGGAACTTCGAGAACTTCGGGAACGCGGCGGCGTCCTTCTTCGAGAACTTCGCGAGCTCCTTCTGGCACTTCTCGTCGGACAGGTAGGTGAACAGGTGGCGCCCGCTCGGGAACGGCGCGAAGTTCTGGGGGTCGACCGGGGTGAGCTTCAGCCCGTGCTTCGTCGTGAGCTCCAGGTCGGCGATGATCTGGTCGTGGATCCCCGGGACGTAGCTCGCCCGGGAGATGCGGATCCCCGGCCACAGCTCCTCGGTGATGGCGGCCCCGCCCGGGATCGGGCGGCGCTCGACGATCGCCACCTTCATGCCGGCGCGCGCGAGGTACGCGCCGCAGGTCAGTCCGTTGTGTCCCGCTCCCACGATGACCACGTCGAAGTCTGCCATGCGATCGGCGGGCATCCGTTCGGAAGCACTTAGCCGTTGCACGGGAGGCCGGGCCCGCCGGCCGCTCCACTCGCCGAGGCCGCCGTCGGGCGACGAGCCGGCCGGAGTGGGCCCCAGCAGGTCTCCCTGTTCCTATCGGAAGGACTGGCCGCACCGAGGTGCTCGTCGCCGCCGCGGTGCTCTCCCGTCCCGCCGCGCGCCGCCCGTCCTAGCCCTTCCGCACCCTGGCGATGTCCGCTTCCACCATGATCCGGACGAGTTCTTTGAATCGAGTCTTCGGCTCCCATCCGAGCTCCCGCTTTGCCTTGGAGGCATCGCCGCGGAGATTGTACACCTCGGCCGGCCGGTTGAGCTTCGGGTCCGTCTTGACGTGCTTCTGCCAATCCGGTATCCCGGCGACCGCGAACGCCTCCTCCACGAACTCCCGGACGGAGTGCGACTCCCCCGTCGCCCCGACGAAGTCGTCCGGGGCGGGGTGTTGTAGGAT
>JASHRQ010000075.1 GCA_030037265.1 Thermoplasmata archaeon
GGCGGCGGGCGGGGCGGCGGTCTCGGGCGGCTTGTTCGGCGCGCCGGGCACGGTGGCTCCCTCCCCCGACCTACAGGAACGCCTCGAACTCCTTCGTGACCTCGGGGTACTTCCCCCGGACGGCCTTGAGGATGTTGAGGACCGAGAGCTTCTCCAGCTTCACGTCCTGGAGCGCGTCGATGATCTTGTCGAACGTCGCGTCGGGGAGCGTGCACAGCTTCTCCTTCGCGAGCCAGTTGCGGTACAGCTTGTCCTCGAGCTTCGCGCGCCAGCCCCGCTCGTACGCCTGGAGGAACTCCTTCGAGGCGTCGTTCGCCGCGACCGCCGCCGCGGCGACCTCGCCGCACAGCTTCCCCGCGATGCAGCCGTTCGCGATGCCGCCGCCGGTGAGCGGGTCGATCATGCGGGCCGCGTCCCCGACGAGCATCACGCCGTTCGTCACGGTCTGCTTGAGCGGGGCGGAGATCGAGACGCCCCCGCCGACCATGTCGATCGTCTTCCCCTTCGCGTAGCCGGGGTGGTGGGCGATCCACCGGTCGAGGTACATCTTCACGTCCGCCGGGCTCTTGATCTTCGACACCTGCACGCCGATGCCGACGTTGGCGAGCCCGTCGCCCTTCGGGAACACCCAGACGTAGCCGCCCGGGGCGACGGTGCCCAGGAAGAAGTCGCAGTACCGCGCGTCGCAGTCGACGTTCGTCATCCGGTACTGGAGGCACGAGTCCATGTCGCGGAGCTGGAGGTTCGTGGGCAGGCCGGCCCACCGGCCGACCTGGGACTCGAACCCGTCGGCGCCGACGACGACCGGCGCGCGGATCTCGAACGACTCCCCGAACTGCTTCGCCCGCACGCCGACGAACCGGCCGTCGTCCCGCAGGAGCTCGACGGCGGAGGTCTTCAGCATCACCTCGGCGCCGGCGTTCGCGGCGTCGATCGCGAGCTGCTTGTCGAACGCGTCCCGCTCGACGACGTAGCCGACCTCGTTGCCCGCGTGCTTCTCGTTGATCTCGAGGACCTTCTCGGCGGGGGAGTAGATCCGCGCCCCCTCGACCTCGACGTTGATCCACCGCGAGGACGGCTGGATCCCCACCTCGGCGAGCCACGACTTGCTCATCCCCTCGCCGCACCGGACGGGGGAGCCGATCTCCTGCCGCTTCTCGAGCATCAGCGTCCGCGCGCCGGACTTGGCCGCCCACTTCGCGGTCATCGCGCCGGCCGGGCCGGCACCGACGACCAGCACGTCGGTCTTCAGGTTCGGCATTCGAGCGCTCCGGGTCCGGGGGCCCCGGCCCTCACCCGATCGCGATCGCGCCGACGGGGCAGGCCCGGACGCAGATCTCGCAGCGGGTGCACACCTTCTCGTCGAACGTGATGCGGGTCTCGTCGAGGTAGATGCAGTTGAGCGGGCAGATCCCGACGCAGGCGCCGCAGTAGATGCAGATCTGGCCGCTCGACTCGATGTGGAGGGACTTCTTGCTCGGCACGCGCCGCTCCGGCCGCGTCAGCGGTGCGGGGGCTCTAAAGCGTTTCGCGGGAGGCGAAGGCGTCGCGCGGGTTGGGCGGCCCCCGCCGTCACTCCGCGCCGTGGTCGGCGAGGTACCGCTCCGCGTCGATCGCCGCCATGCAGCCCAGCCCGGCGGCGGTGACGGCCTGCCGGTACCGGTGGTCGTGGACGTCCCCGGCCGCGAACACGCCGTCGACGGAGGTGCGCGTGGTGTCGCGGGTCACGACGTACCCGTGCGGGTCGAGGGCGAGCTGGCCACGGAACGGCTCGGTGGCGGGGTCGTGGCCGATGGCGACGAAGAAGCCACCGACGGGCAGCTCCTCCACCTTCCCCGTCGGGAGGTGCCGGAGCCGGACCGCCTCCACGCGGTCCCGGCCCAGCACGTCCTCGACGACGGTGTCGAACCGGAACGAGATCTTGGGGTTCGCGCGCGCCCGCTCCGCCATGATGCGGCTCGCCCGCAGCGCGTCCCGGCGGTGGACGACGGTGACGTGGGTCGCGAACTTCGTGAGGAACAGCGCCTCCTCCATCGCCGTGTCGCCGCCGCCCACGCAGACGACCTCCTGCCCCCGGAAGAAGAACCCGTCGCAGGTGGCGCACGCCGAGACCCCCTTCCCTTTGAGCCGGCCCTCGCCGGGCAGGTCGAGCCACCGGGCGTTCGCGCCGGTCGCGACGATCAGCGTCTCCCCCTCGACGACCGTCCGGTCGCCGAGCGTCACGCGGAACGGCCGCGAGCGCAGGTCGACCGCCACCACCTGCTGGTCGACGAACTCGGCGCCGAACCGCGCCGCCTGGGCCCGCATCTTCTCGATGAGCTCGGGTCCCTGGACCCCCTCCGGGAAGCCCGGGTAGTTCTCGACGTCGGTGGTGATGAGGAGCTGGCCGCCCGCCGGGACGCCGGAGACGACGAGCGGGCGCAGGTTCGCCCGCGCGGCATAGATCGCGGCGGTGAGGCCGGCCGGCCCGCTCCCCACGATCACGACGCGGGCGCGGCGTCCGTCGGACGGCTCGGGCATCGTCGTCCGGGAGCGCCCGAGGGCTCCTAAACCCTCCCTGGGCCCCGGGTCAGCGCCGCTCGGGCGGCGCGGGCGGCAGCTCGAGGCGCCCGTCGGGGCCGAGGGCGGCGTAGCCGCTGCGGAAGAAGACGAGCGGCGGGGCGTCCGGCCCCTCCTCCATCGCGACCACCTCGCCCAGCAGGAGGCGGTGGTCCCCGGCCGGGAGCGCCCGCTCGAGCCGGCACTCGAACGCGGCGAGCGTCCCGTCGAGCAGCGGGAGGCCGGTCGCGCCGGGGTGCACGGGGACCCCGGCGAACTTCTCCGCCGACGACACCCGCCGGGCGAACCGCTCGCTCAGCGCCCGCTGCCGGGCGCCGAGCACGTTGACCGCGAACCGCCCGGACCGCTCGACGACCGGCAGGGTGTCGGTGTCGGTCGCGACCGAGACGAGCAGCACGGGCGGCACGAGCGACACCGAGAGGAACGCGTTCACCGTGAGCCCGGCGGGGCCGCCGTCGTCGCGGGCCGTCACGACGGAGACGCCCGTCGCCCACCGTGCCATGAGGCGGCGGAACCGTTCCGCCGACCCCTCCGCGTCCGGTACCGGCGCCATGGTCGGGCTACTCGTCCCTCCACCGGAACGCGCGGAGCGCCGCGAGGAAGAAGACGAGGGAGATCCCCAGCACGACGAGGGCGTCGGTGAGCGCCCGCGTGGGGTCGTTGAACAGCATCACGGAGTTGAGCCCGTCGATGACGTAGTAGAGCGGAAGGACCTTCGCCACCGCCTGGAGCGCCGGGCTGAACTCCTGGACCGGGAAGAACGTGCCCGAGAGGAACATCATCGGGAAGGTGATCGCGTTCCCGACGACGGCGGCGGTCTCGGGGGTCCGCGTGACCGACCCCGAGAGCATCCCCAGCGAGACGAACAGGAACGTCCCGAGGACGAGGAACGGGAGCATCCCCCACGAGAGCCGGGCGTGGGCCGAGAACAGGAGGTCCCCGACCGACACCATCAGCGCGGCCGAGATGAGCGTCAGGACGACGTACCAGAGGATCTTCGAGCTGAGCCACTCGCCGCGGGTGAGCGGCGTCAGCGATAGCTGCCGGAACAGCTTCTCCTTCCGGTACGTGGCGGTCAGCTCGACCATGGCGAACATCGGGCTCGTGAGGATCGTGAAGCCGATGAGCCCCGGCACGAGGTAGTCGATGTCGGTGAAGATCGGACTCCCCACGTTCCGCGCGATCGGGTACGCGAGGGAGGGGGTGTGGGTCCGCTCGAGGTTCAGCTCGACGAGCGACGCCGAGACCACCCCCTGGACGGTCCCGGCGACCGACGCCTGTCCCGGGTCGGTGTAGACCACCACCCCGGCCGACTGGTTGGCGGCGATCCGCGCCGAGAAGTTGGCCGGGATCACGAGACCGGCCGTGAGCCCCCGGCTGGTGAGGTACGAGGAGAGGTTCCCGACGCTCGCGTTCACGAAGCTCAACGACAGGTCGTGCGACGCGTTGAGGATCGCGAGGAACTGCTGGCTCGACGCCCCGCCCGGGTCGAGGTCCTGGACGACGACGGGGGCGGTCGACGACCCCGCGGTGGTGTAGATGGCGCCGAACAGGAGGATGATGATCACGGGGAACGCGAGGGCGAAGAACAGCCCGACCCGGTTCCGGACGTAGCCGCGGGCGAACACCCCGAAGTCGGCGGCGATCCGTCGCGGGTTCATCGACCGCCCCCGGCCCCGGACGGCAGGGCGGCGGCCCGGACCTCGCCCTCGTCCATGCTGCCGACGAGCCGGACGAACACGTCCTCGAGCGAGTCGCGCACGGTGGTGACGTTCGACCAGGGGAGCCCGCTCGCCTCGGCCGCGGAGAGCAGCCGGACGAACTCCTCGCGGCCCCCGACCTCGACCTCCACGCGGCCGCGGTCGTACCGGACCGGGCGACCGGTCGTCCGGCGGAGCGCCTCGGCGAGCTCGGGCGGCCCGTCGAGCCGGAGCCGGTCGGGTCGGCCGAACTCGGCGATGATCGAGTCGGCCGTGCCCGAGGTGAGGATCCGGCCATGGTCGATGATCGCCACCCGGTCCGCGAGCAGCTGCGCCTCCTCGAGGTAGTGGGTCGTGAGGAAGATCGTACGGCCCTCGCGCCGGAGCGCGCGGATCACCTCCCAGATCGACCGCCGGGCGTGGGGGTCGAGCCCCGTCGTCGGCTCGTCCAGGAACAAGAGCTCGGGCTCGCTCACGAGCGCGAGCGCGAGCCCGAGCTTCTGCTTCTGGCCCCCGGAGAGGTTCTCGAACCGGTCGTTCTTCTTGTCCAGGAGGACCACCCGCTCGAGGACCGCGTCGACGAGGGTCGGCCGGTCGAACAGCGCCGCGTAGTATGCGACGGCCTCGCCGGGGGTGATCTTCTCGAAGAACCGGAACTCCTGCGGGATGACCCCGATCCGGCGGTGGAGCTCGCTCCCCTGGCTCCACGGGTCGAGGCCGAGGACCGAGACCGAGCCGGCCGTCGCCCGCCGGAGCCCCTCGAGCACCTCCACCGTGGTGGTCTTCCCCGCCCCGTTCGGCCCGAGGAACGCGAACACCGAACCGGCCTCGACGTCGAAGTCGATGCCGTTCACCGCCCGGAGCGCGCCGTATTCCTTGACGAGGCCGCGGACCTCCACCGCGCGGGGCACGGCGCCGGCGGGTCGGACCGGACTTATGACGTGTGCGGGGGGCGGGAGACGTCGAACCGTGCGGTGCCGCCGTCCGGCACGGTCGTCGGGGTGTCGCCGGCCCGGACCGCGAGCGGTCGGGGGCCGTGCCAGCGGACGGTGACCGCCGGGCGCTCCCAGGTCAGGTCGAGTCGGCCGCCGAACAGCGCGACGCCCTCGAGCGAGCCCCGGTCCCATCCCGGAGGGAAGCCGGGGGAGAGGGCGAGCGCGAACGGCGCGGGGCCCGGACGGATCCCCCACAGCCCCTCGAACAGCGACGAGAGGAACGGCGCGACGCTGAAGCCCAGGAGGAAGCACGAGTCGTACGGCTCCGGCCGGTCCCCGCGGTAGCACTCGTTGAGCAACCCGCCCTCGGCGGCGAGCCGCCGCGCCCAGCGGAGGAGCCCGTCGCCCGCGACGGCGGTCTCCCCGACCGCGAACGCGGCGTCGATCGCCCACGCCGACGTGATCGGCCAGACCTGGCCGTCGTGATAGGCGCCCGGGTCGTAGGCGGGGTCGCTGGACGCGAGCGTGCGCAGCCCCCACTCCGCGGACAGGTCGTCCCGGAGCGCCCGACGCAGCGCGCGCGCCGCCCGGTCTCCGGTAACGTACCGTCGCGCCACCGCAAGCAGCGCGTTCGGACGCACCTTCGCGACCGGGCGTCCGTCGCTCGCGATCGAGTCGTAGAGGTACCCCTCGGACTCCCACCAGTATCGGTCCGCGACCGACCGCGCGACCCCCTCCGCCGCGTCCGCCCATCCGCGCGCGTCGTCCGCGCGGCCCAGCGTCCCCGCGGTCCAGCTCAGCGCGCGCAGCGCGTCGGCCCAGAGCACCTGGACGTCGATGGCGTGGGCCCGCCGGTCGGTGGAGTCCCAGATCGTGGTGTCGACCGAGTCGAACCCGTAGTGGATCCGCCCGTGCTCCGCCGCGGTCGCCTGGAGCGGGGCGGTCTCGTCCCCGTTCCGGAGCAGTCCCGTGGACGCGTCCTGCTTCGCCCGACCCCACGCCGCGACCCGCTCGAGCGCCGGGAACAGCTCCGTCGCGAGCGCGGTGCGGGCGCCGTGAAGCGCGCACCGGGCGACGAGGGGCGGGTAGTAGAGCGTCGTGTCGGAGGTCCCGTACAGGAAGATCGGGCCGGGGCCGACCTGCATCGGGAGCTCGCCGGGCGACCCCGCGAGCGCGGGGAGCCGCTTCCGCGCCTGGAACCGGAACACGGTGCGCAGCGACCGCTCGACCCAGTCGAGGTCGCCCATCCAGAGCACCGCCGGCAGCATCCAGCCCATGTCCCGGCACCAGAGCGCGGCGTACCACGGGTAGCCCGCGACGAGCCCGGTGAACTCCGGCTCCGGACCGAAGTACAGGCTCCGCAGCGCGTCCCGGGCGAGCCCGTATCCGAGCTCCAGGTCCGGGGCGTCCGGGAGCCGGAGGACCGGCGTGCGCGCGACCCAGTCGGCGCGCCGCTGCTCCGCCGAGCTCCCCCAGCTCCTCGCGCCCGCGAGCAGCTCGCCGGCGGTGTTCGGCTGGTGGCGGACCGTGCGCGCGACGCCGCCCCACAGCAGCCAGTCGACCTCGAGTCCGCCCGCCGGGACGGCCGGGAAGTCGCTCTCCGCCGTGACCGTGAAGAGCGGGCCGCGACGGGCCCGCCGGTCCCACGGCTCCCCGTCGAGCCGAAGCCGCTGGGGAACGGGCGAGCCCGCGAACTCGAAGCTCGAGCCGAAGGCGGAGACCCGGAGCCCCGTCGGGGTCGGCTCCGCCTCGTAGGTGGACGGCTTGATCCCCTCCACGAGGACGGGGGCGAGCTCCGGCACGAACGACGTCTCGATCGTGAGGGGGCCCACGGCTCCGTCGGATGCGGTCAACCGCAGCCGTCGCCCCACGCCGGGGCGGTCCGGGAGCGCGACGATCTCCTGCTCCGCCCGGAGCCCGGGCCCCTCGTGGGTGCTGAGGAGCCGCGCGCGCGACGCGGTGAGCCGCGCCATCGACTCGGTCATCGTCCAGGTCGTCCCGCTCCCGTACCGGAGCCGGATCCACCACGGGCCGACCAGGCGGACCCCCTCCCCGTAGACGCCCCCCCAGTCCACGTCGGCGCCGCGGGTCTCCCGGTTGAACGAGAACGCTCCCGCGCCGTTGAGCACCGCCGCCGACGAGAGGCCCGTCACGAGGATCGGCGCCCGGGGGTCCGCCGCCGAGCGACGGATGAGGAGCGGGTCCGCGGTCATGGAGCCCGCCGGGCCGGCGCGACCGCGTCCGCGAACTCGAACCAGACGAGCGGCGGGATCGCGACGTTCTGGAGCTCCACCCGCACCCGGTGGTGCCCGGGAGCGACGGGCGTCCCCTCGAGCCGGAAGTCGATGCGGCGCCCGGGGGCCAGGTCCAGGAGGTGGGTCGCGGACACCTCGTCCGACCGACGCTCGACCGCCTCCCCCTCGCGGCGGACGAACGCTCGGTCGGGGGGAACGGCGACCCCGTCCCACCGCACCCGGACGGCCGAGAACCCGCCGACGCGCAGCGGCGGATTGAGCAGCGCGAAGGTGACCCCGCCCGGCACTTCGCGCAGCGAGTGGGCCTCGTAGACGCTGTGCTCGAGGAACTCCGCCACCGAGGCGAGCCGTTCCGCCGCCGACAGGCCGAACTCCTCGATGAGGGCGATCCCCTCCCGGAGCAGCTCCACGTCCCCGCGGAACCGGTGGAGCGGCATCGCGCCGCGCCTATCCCGTCCGGGAACTTAGCGCTTGGTCGGGTCTCCTACTCGGTACACGGCGCCGACTGAGGACCGACTGCTCCGTTGGGCCCGCTCACCGCCGTGATGACCCTCGGCTACTGGTACCCGGCCAAACTGGAATCGCTCCGCCGTAGCCATCGGTTCTTCCTACACCTACGCGGGGAACACCGCCCTACTCACCCAGTTTCTGTCTGTGACCGTCTTGGGCTACCTCGGCCGGTGTCAGTTACTGCAGGGAACGTACGAAAAGGCCCACCCGCCTCCCGGACCGCCGGGAGCGGAAAGGTTGTCGATTTCCCACGTGCCGAAGTTTCCCGGGAACCTGTACGTGAACAGCTCCGTCGCGGGAAGAACGAACGGAAGGGAGTAGGAGCGGTTCCCCACAGTGATGGGAAAGCTCAGTCTCAGGCCAAAAGTTCGAACGCTTGCGGTTTGGGCCGGTAGACCACAAGTCGAAACGCTCGCCCCGTTAGGCTGGGAGAAACTGTTGTTGAACCAAGCGGGGCTGGGCACCGCCCCCAATAAGCCTGCAAATATCGTCGCGTTGCGGGCCTCGGACATATCGGATAGGTTGGAGGGTTTGTCGATTGGTGTGGCCGTACCACCCCCCTGCAGTGGGGGTCGGACATCTACCTGCAGGGGTAGTGCACACCTCACGTTCGCCCCGGGTCCGAGCGCAAGATCACTTACGTCATCGGCGTAAGATAGGTTCACCTCAAAAAATGCGCCGTATGCGGACCCGTTGGATGCACTCGTCCCGACTCCATAGGGTACAGACAGGCCCCCAGGGAATCCGGCAGGCAACACGCCGACTCCGCTGGCTGACCCTCCGTACGGCGAGTTGACAAGAACGTCGGGGATCCACGCGTCCACCTCCTGGTCCGTGACGGTTCCGGACGCGCAGGTCCAGTGGGCTGCCGCTCCCCAGCTCGTGAGAAACGTCGGGACTAAGACCAGCCCGCCGACGACCAGCAGGGCAGCTAGCCCTACGATCGCCCACGCCTGTCCACGCGAATAGCCGGGCCACCGCCTGGTCGGAGGCTCCGCCGGGCTAGCGACGGACACCGCCCCACGTCATGACGGCTCAGGGCATTAGGGTACTCGGTGGGCTAGACCCGGCTCGGCGTACCGGTTCTTCCGCACGGTCGCGCCCCGGGTCTGTCCCGGTGGGGACCGCTTCGTCCCAAAGTCTCCGTCGTCCGCCCCGGGCCTGTAGGGCGCCGACGGAGCGGCTGGGGGCGGTTGCCTGCTTGGGTGGTCCCGAAATGTATGGGGGAAGGAAGGGCAGACGGCCGTCGGTCCCTTCCGTGAACGCGACCCGAGCCGGCGCATAGCGGGTTCATATCGGCCGTAGGGTTCCCTCCGCCGGGAGTTCGATGGGAGACGAGGTGGCGGTCGTCGGGGGCGGCGGGCTCACGGGCCGGTGCGCGGTGTGGGACCTGTCGCAGAGTCGAGCGTTCGACCGGATCCGGGTCGCGGACCTGGACGCCGGGCTCGCGGAGGCGGCGGCCCGGAAGGCGCCCGGACCGACGCCCGTCACCGCCGAGCGGGTGGATGTGCGCGACCGGGAGGCGCTCGCCCGCTTCCTGCGCGGCGCCCGGGTGTGCGTGAACGCCGTGCAGTACAACTTCAACCTGGACGTGATGGAAGGCTGCCTCGCGGCCGGCACCGACTACCTCGACTTCGGCGGGCTGTACCACATGACCCGCCGGCAGCTGGAGCTCGACGCGCGGTTCCGGGCCGCCGGCCGGATCGCGATCCCGGGCCTGGGCCAGGTGCCCGGGGTGTCGAACGTGCTCGCGGCGGCCGCGACCGACGACCTGGAGTCGGTGGAGTCGGTCGTCATCCGGGACGGCTGGAGGGACTTCACGGAGGGCGCCCCCGAGGTCGTCTTCACCTGGTCGCCGAGCACCTTCCTCGACGAGATGGTGATGCCGGCGGTCGTCTTCGCCGACGGAGCCTACCGCGAGGTCGCGCCGATGAGCGGCGGGGGCGAGTTCGACTTCCCGGAGCCGATCGGCCGGATCCGCCTCTACCGGACCCTTCACTCCGAGCCGGCGACCCTCCCCGGGTTCCTGGCCGCGAAGGGGCTCCGCCACTGCGAGTGGCAGGAGGGGGGCTCCGGGATCGACGTCCTGCACCTGCTCGCCCTGCTCGGCCTGGGCTCGAGCGACCCGGTGTCGGTGCGCGGGACGCCGGTCGTGCCGAAGGAGATGCTGCTGGCCCTGCTCAAGGAGCGCCATCTGCTGGGATACCCGGACGGGGTGCGGGTCGACGACCAGGAGGTCGTGGACGTGGAGGTGCGGGGCCGGCACCACGGCGCCCTGGTCACCCGGCACGCGAGCGCCGCGTTCCGCGCGAAGCCGGAGTGGGGCGCGGCCGCGACCGAGGTGGCAGTGGGCCAGGTCGGGTCGGTCGGCGCAATCCTCATCGCCCAGGGAAAGACCCGCGGCCCGGGGGTCGTTCCGCCCGAGCGCGCCGTCCCCGCGGGGCCGTTCCGGGAGGCGCTCGAGGCCCGCGGCATCCCGAGCCGAATCACCCCACCGGAACCGCCGCTCCGGCTCGCCCGCAGTGAGGGGAGCCGGTGAGGAAAACGGCAATTTCGACCGCTAAACAATAAAAAACGGCGAATCAGTGCATTGATTTTCGATGGTTGGGGCCTTTAGGTATATCCTTGGGTCCCAACACGTTTAGGTTGTAAATCCCTCTATGGAGTTACCTTCGCTCGCCAATTATATATAGGGACGCCCGGGTGGGCAAACACTAGGATGTGTATGTTATGGCGGACCGGGAACCCGCCCCCTCCGACCCGACCGCGAAGGGTCGGCCGGAGCTCGCGCTGAGCCTCCCGTCCGCGCCCGCATCCCCGTTCGTCCCCCGCACCGCCGAAGGAGCGGCCACCCCCGGGGGAGCCGTTTCCCCGACCCCCGCGACGCCCGCCCCCGCGAAGGAACGGGAGGGCGCGCCGTCCGCGGCCCCGTCGGAGGAGGCTCCGCCGATGCCGGTGCCGATCGCCCGGCTCGTCCCGAAGCTCAAGAAGAGCGCGAAGCTGTTCGCGGAGGGGAAGAAGCACATCCCCAACTCGACGAGCTCGCTCATCCGGGTCGCCTCGTACGACCCGTGCCCGCCGTTCATCGCGAAGGGGAAGGGCGCCCGGATCTGGGACGAGGACGGGAACGAGTACCTCGACTTCAACCTGGCCTACGGGTGCCTCATCAACGGCCACGCCCACCCCCAGATGGTGAAGGCGGTCCAGCGGCAGGCCGAGCTGGGGTTCCACTTCGCCTCGCCCACCGAGATCGAGATCGAGGTGGCGACGCTGTTCCAGAAGCTCGTCCCGTCGGCCGAGCGCGTCGCGTTCTGCTCGAACGGCTCGGACGCGACGATGAACGCGATCCGGATCGCCCGGGCGGTCACCGGGAAGGACGGGCTCCTCAAGTTCGAGGGCCACTACCACGGCCAGCACGACTACGCGCTCATCAGCGCCGAGGCGCCGCCGATCGTCGCCGGGCTCGACGAGTATCCGCGGCCGCTGCCGAACTCCGCCGGGATCCCCCCGGGGGTCACCGACTACGTGACCGTCGCGCCGTACAACTCGATCCCGGCGCTCGAGCGGATGGTGAAGCGGTACCGCGACAAGATCGCGGCGGTCATCCTGGAGCCGGTGATGGCGAACGCGGGGATCATCCCGCCGGCGCCGGACTTCCTGAAGCGGCTCCTCGAGATCGCGCACGAGAACGACATGCTCCTCATCTTCGACGAGGTGTTCACCGGCTTCCGCATCGCGCCCGGCGGCGCGCAGGAGGTGTACCAGGTCGAGCCGGACCTGTCCTGCTGGGCGAAGGCGCTGGGCGGCGGCGTCCCGATCTCGGCCGTCTCCGGGAAGGCCGAGTACATGGACCTCATCGCGCCGGGCCGCATCTCGTTCGGCGGCACCTACTTCGCGAACTCGCTCACGCTCGCGGGGGCGCTCGCGAACCTGAGGCTCCTCCAGCTCGGCGGGGCGGAGATCTACGACCGGTTCCGCAAGCTGACCGAGAAGATGGCGCAGGGGATCGAGTCCGCCGCCCGGGACGCGAAGCTGTCGGTGCTCGTCCAGTCCGTCCCCGGGATGCTCCAGTTCTACTTCACGCGGAGGAAGAAGATCACGAACTACCGGGAGTCGCTCCAGATCGACTGGAACCTGTACCTCCGGCACCACCAGCTGCTGCTCGACCGCGGGGTGTACATCCACCCCGACAACTACGAGCGGCTCACCTTCTCCACGACGCACACCGACAAGGACGTGGAGCAGTTCCTCGCGACCGTCCACGAGACGTTCCAGGAGCTCAAGACGCTCCCGCGCGACTACGCGCCCTGACCGGGAGGCGACGGGCCACGGGGGGGCCACGGTGAGCGACTGGGACGCGGTCGTCGTCGGCGCCGGCCACAACGGGCTGGTCGCCGCGAGCTACCTCGCCCGGGCCGGCGCCCGGGTGGTCGTGCTCGAGCGCCGGCCGGTCGTTGGCGGCGCGGCGGTGACGGAGGAGACCTGGCCGGGCTTCCACCTGAGCACCTACTCGTACGTCGCCGGGCTCCTCCGCCCGACGATCGTCGACGAGCTCGGGCTCCGCGCGCACGGCTACCGGACGATCCTGTACGACCCGCAGTACTGCATGCCGTTCCCCGACGGCCGGATGCTGAAGCTGTGGGTCGACACCGACCGGTCGGTCCGCGAGATCGCGCGGTTCTCCGAACGGGACGCCCGCGCGTACCCGAAGTACGTGGCGTACTGGGAGCGGGTGCTCGACCTGATCGACCCGGTACTGCTCGCCGCGCCCGCGCCGCTCTCCGAGCTGTTCCAGCTGTTCTCCTCGCCCGAGGCGGAGACGCTCGTGCGGGACCTGTTCCTCCGGAGCGCGCGCGACCTGCTCGACGACTGGTTCGAGTCGGAGGAGCTCAAGGCGGCGCTCGCGCCGAACGCCGTCATCGGGACGATGTGCGGACCGGACACGCCGGGGACCGCCTACGTGCTCGCGCACCACAGCATCGGCGTCCTCGACGGGCACCGGCAGGTCTGGGGGTTCTCGGTCGGCGGCATGGGCGGGATCTCGCGGGCGCTCGCCTCCGCCGCGCGCGGCTACGGCGCGGAGGTCCGCACCGGCGTCGGGGTGCGCCGGATCCTCGTGGCGGGCGGCCGGGCCGTCGGCGTGGAGACCGACTCCGGCGACACGATCCGGGCCCGGGTCGTGGCCTCCAACGCCGACGCCCAGCACACGTTCCTCGGGCTCACTCCCCCGGACGCGCTCCCCTCGGAGTTCCGGCGCGCGGTGGAGCGGATCCGGTCGCGCGGGGCCGCGCTCAAGCTCAACGCCGCGCTCTCGCGCCTCCCCGAGTTCCCGTCCGACCCGGGGGCGCCCGCGGACGTGCACCGGTCGACCGTCGACCTCGCGCCGTCGCTCGACTACCTGGAGCGCGCGTACCGCGACGCCCGGGAGGGCCGGTTCTCGTCGCATCCGTTCGTCGAGCTCCTGTTCCAGAGCAGCCTCGACCCGTCGGTGGCGCCGCCGGGAAAGCACACGATGACCGCCTTCGTGCAGTACGCGCCGGGCCAGCCGAACGGGTCCGACTGGGACTCGTACCGCGACCGGGCCGCGGAGACGGTGTTGGACACGGTCGCCGAGTACGCCCCGGACGTCCGCCGGGCGGTGGAGCACTGGCAGGTGAAGACCCCCGTCGACCTCGAGCGCGAGCTGGGGCTGACCGGGGGGAGCATCTTCCACGGGGACATCACTCCGGACCAGATCCTGTCGTTCCGGCCGGTCCCCGGCTGGGCCCGGTACCGGACCCCGGTCCCGGGGTTGTACCTCTGCGGCTCGGCCGCGCACCCGGGCGGCGGGGTCACGGGCGCCCCGGGGCACAACGCCGCCCAGGCGATCCTCGAGGACTGGCGGTCGGACGGGAGCCCCCCGTCCGGGGCGGGAGGGTAGCGGGCGGATGGCCGACCCCTCCGACCCGAGCCCTCCGCCCGCCGCCTTCCCGCTGGAGGAGCTCCGGCCCCGCCTCCGGGCGTCGGGGGAGCGGTATCTCGAGTTCTTCCGGTGCCCCCCGATGAGCGCGGGGCTGTACGCCCTCCCCCCGGGGGGGACCGACCCGCAGACCCCCCACGGGGAGGACGAGGTGTACTACGTGATCCGGGGCCACGGGACGCTCCAGGTCGGGGGGCGGGAGCTCCCGGTGACCCCCGGGACCACGGCGTTCGTGCCGAAGCGGGTGGAGCACCGGTTCCACTCCTTCCCGGAAGGGCTCGAGCTGCTCGTCGTGTTCGCCCCGGCCGAGCAGCCTCCCCCGCCGGACCCTCCCCCGGCGGGGGCTCCGCCGACCCCCCCGGGGGGTCCCCGGAGGCGGGGGCCGCCAAAGAGTATCTAAGCCCCCCACGCGCTCAGGCGGCGACCTAAGATGGGCCGTTCCAAAGGCGACCTGGTCGTCTTCATCGGGAAGCGGCTGCTCCAGCTCATCCCGGTCCTCCTGGGCGTCGTCCTCATCACGTTCATCTTCACCCACCTCGCGGTCCCGAATCCGTGCGCCGCCTGGGCCGGCCCGAAGGCGACCCCCTCGGTGATCAAGGGCTGCGAGCAGTTCTACGGGCTCAACAAGCCGCTCCCGGTCCAGTTCGAGGACTACATCGTCGGCCTCGTCACCGGGAACTGGGGGATCGACCCGCTCACCCATACCGCCGTCCTCCCGTCCATCCTCGCCGCGTTCCCGGCGACGCTCGAGCTCGTGCTCGCCGCGCTGTTCCTGATGGTCGTCGTCGGGATCCCGCTCGGCGTCGTCGCGGCCGCGAGCAGCGGCCGCGTCGCGGACCACCTGGTCCGGATCTTCTACCTGAGCGGCTGGTCCACGCCGACCTACATCGCCGGCGCGGTGCTGTTCATCTGGGCGTCCAAGGAGTTCGGCCTGTCGGGCGGGGCGTTCTCGACGATCACCTCCCCCGTCCCGACGATCACCCACATGTCGGTGGTCGACGCGATCCTCGCCGGCTCGCCGTCGGCGACCGCCGACGCGCTCGAGCATCTCGTCCTCCCCGCGACGGCGCTCGCGTTCATCAACATGGGCGTCGCGACGCGCATGACCCGGACCTCGATGCTCGAGACGCTCCCGCTCGAGTTCGTGAAGACCGCCCGGATGAAGGGGCTGACCGAGTTCTGGGTGCTGTACAAGCACGCCCTGCGGAACGCGCTCATCACGACGACGACGGTGCTCGGGCTCACCACCGGCGCGATGATCTCGGGGACCGTCGTCATCGAGTCGATCTTCACGTGGCCCGGGGTCGGGCTCTACGCCTACGACGCGATCACGTCGTACGACTTCAACGGGACGATCGGCGTGGTGATCTTCTTCGCCGTCGTCGTGGTCGTCGCGAACCTCATCGCCGACGTCCTGTACGGGCTCCTCGACCCGCGCGTGGAGTGGCGGTAGATGGCGTCCGCGACCGCCTCGGCCGCCCGGGCGGCGGCCGCCGGGTCCGTGGAGGAGGAGCCGTCCGGGTCCGGGGTGCGCTCCTCGGTCGTGCTGTTCTACCGCATCCTCCGCGCGAACATCCTCACGCTCGTCGGCTTCGTGCTCGTGGTGGTCGTCTCCGTCACGGCGCTCCTCGTCGTGGTCGTCCCGCCGATCACCCACCTGATCCTCGGCCACTCGCTGTCGATCCTGCCGTACCCGCCGCTCGACACGAACGCCTTCCCGTACTACCAGGCGCCCTCGCTCGCGCACCCGTTCGGCACCGACCAGAACGGGGCGGACGTCTTCTCGAACGTCGTCGCGGCCCTTCCCACGGACCTCGGGATCGGGTTCTTCGTGGCCGGCGTGTCGCTCGTCCTGGGCGGCCTGCTCGGCCTCGTCGCGGGCTTCTGGGACACGCCGGGCACGCTGTCCGGGGCGGCCTCGGTGACGATCATGCGCCTCACCGACATCTTCCTCTCCTTCCCGACGCTCGTGCTGGCGCTCGCGATCACCGCGACGCTCGGCCGCGGGGAGATCGAGTCCGAGATCGCGATCCTCGCCACCTGGTGGCCGTTCTACGTCCGCCTGACGCGGGGCGAGGTGCTCTCGATCAAGACCCAGCCGTACGTCATCGCCGCGCGGGCCGCGGGCGTCCCGGAGTCGCGGATCCTGTTCCGCCACGTCGTGCGCAACCTGCTCGAGCCGCTCGCGGTCTACTTCACGATGGACGTCGGGACGGTCATCGTGACGTACTCGACGATCTCGTACATCGGCGTCGGCGTCCCGGCGAGCATCCCGGAGTGGGGGAACCTCATGTACGGCTACCAGGACCTCCTCCTGACCGCGCCGTGGACCGTCTGGTCGGTCACCGGCGCGATCTTCGTGACGGTCCTCGGGTTCAGCCTCCTCGGGGACGGGCTCCGGGACATCCTCGACCCGAGGAGCCGGCGGATCGTCGCGAGTCCCGGGCGCCAGTCGAGCAAGCTGGAGCCGTCGTCATGACGGGGTTCCCCGCCGACGCGCCCCCCGGGAGGCGGTAGCACGCCCGAGGCGCTGCTCAAGGTCGACCACCTCTCCGTGGAGTACCGCGTCGGGGCCGGCACCTTCCGCGCGCTGAACGACGTCTCGTTCGAGCTCCCCACCCACCGCGTGGTCGGCATCGTCGGGGAGACCGGCTGCGGGAAGAGCACGCTCGGCCACGCGATCCCGCGGCTGCTCCCCCAGCCGCCGGCGATCGTCCGGTCCGGGAAGGTGGTGTTCCGGGGGGTCGACCTCCTGCGGCTCCCCAAGTGGCAGATGCCGTCGATCCGCGGCACCGGGATCGGGATGATCTTCCAGGAGCCAATCAACTCGCTCAACCCGGCGTTCCGCGTCGGCGACCAGGTGGCGGAGGCGGTCCACATCCGCCGGATGCGCGAGCGCGGGCTCGACCCGACGTTCCGCCGGGACGTCCAGGGGACCGACTATTCCCGCCGGGAGATGCCGCGCGCGGGCGACGTGGTGAGCGCGCCGTTCGTCCCGCCGGCGCTCGTCGACCGCGCGAAGGCGAGGAGCCCGCCGGTCTCGAAGGAGCTCCACGAGGAGGTGCTGAGCTTCCTCCGGCTCGTCCGGATCAACGACCCGGAGCGG
Source organism: Thermoplasmata archaeon (assembly GCA_030037265.1). Lineage (GTDB taxonomy): Archaea > Thermoplasmatota > Thermoplasmata > Lutacidiplasmatales > UBA184 > JAKIWV01. Next base: position 17,025 of record JASHRQ010000075.1, read on the forward strand.
ATCGTGAGCCTGTTCCCGCACGAGCTGTCCGGCGGGATGCGCCAGCGGATCATGATCGCGATGGCGCTCAGCGGGAAGCCGGGCCTCCTCATCGCGGACGAGCCGACGAGCGCGCTGGACGTGACGATCCAGGCGCAGGTCCTGACGCTCATGAAGGAGCTGATGGAGGAGGTGCAGACCTCGATCCTGTTCATCAGCCACGACTTGGGCGTGATCGCCGAGATGGCCGACGAGGTCGGCGTGATGTACGCGGGGCACCTCATCGAGTTCGGCCCCGTCGCCGAGATCTTCGAGTCGCCGCGCCATCCGTACACGAAGGCGCTCCTCCGGTCGATCCCGAACCGGTACAAGTCGGAGGGGCCGCTGCCGTCGCTCGCCGGCTCGGTGCCGAACCTCTCGCGGATGCCGGCGGGCTGCGCGTTCCATCCCCGGTGCCCGATCGCCCGGGACGTCTGCCGACACGACCCGGAGCCGCCGTTCGTCGCGGCCCCCGCGGGGCCGGACGGGGCGGTCCATCGCTCCGCCTGCTACTTCCCGGAGGAGGTGGCGAGCCTCCCGTGACCGACGAGGTGCCGCTCCTCGAGGTCGTGGAGCTGCAGAAGCATTTCCCGCTCGCCCGGACGCTCACCGAGGCGCTCCGCGGCCACGCGCGGCTCGCGATCCGGGCCGTCGACGGGGTGTCGTTCGACGTGCGCCCCGGGGAGACGGTCGGGCTCATCGGGGAGTCCGGTTCCGGCAAGACGACCCTCGGCTGGCTGGTCGCCCGGCTCCACGAGCCGACCAGCGGGGCGATCCGGTTCGACGGGCGGGACATCGGCCACCTCCAGGGGCGCGCGCTCCGCGCCTGGCGCCGGAACGTCCAGATCGTCTTCCAGGACCCCGTGGGGTCGCTCGACCCGCGCATGCGGGTGTGGGAGATCGTGAGCGAGCCGATCCGGGCGCAGGCGCCGCGCACCCGGCGCGCGGAGCTCCGGGAGCGCGTGCGGCAGCTGCTCCCGACGGTCGGCCTCCCCCCGGAGTGCCTCGACCAGTACCCCCACGAGTTCTCGGGCGGCGGGCGGCAGCGGCTGTCGCTCGCGCGGGCGCTGAGCCTCCAGCCGAGGCTCGTCGTGCTGGACGAGCCGACGAGCGCGCTCGACGTGGCGGTCCAGGCGCAGATCCTGAACCGGCTCGTCGCGCTCCAGTCGGAGTTCGGCTTCGCCTACCTCCTCATCACCCACAACGTCTCGGCGGTGAAGTACTGCGCCGACCGGGTGGCGGTGATGTACCTGGGGAAGCTCGCGGAGGTCGGCCCGGTCCACGCGGTCCTCGAGCGTCCCATCCATCCGTACACGAAGGCGCTCCTCGCGGCGCTCCCGGTCCCGGACGTCCGGCGGCGCCGCGCCCGCTACCGCATCTCGGGGGAGATCCCGACGCTCATCCGGCCGCCGCCGGGCTGCCGCTTCGCGACCCGGTGCCCGTTCGTCATCGACCGGTGCCGGACCGAGGAGCCGCTCCTGCGCGTCGTCGCCGGCGACCCCTCGCACCGGGTCGCCTGCCACCGCGCGGAGGAGGTGGCCGACATCCGGCCGGAGACGCTCATCCAGGTCGAGCCCGCCGCCGACCCGCCCGCGACGCCGCTCCCGGCCGCCGCGGCGCCGGCGAGCTGAGCGCCCGCCCGCGTCACACGGTGTTGAGGTTGTACTCCATCTGGTAGTTGATCGCGCTGCCCATCGGGTTCGCGACCGACCCGCCGAGCGCCGAGTTGTACACCTGGAACGAGGTCGGGACGACCAGCCACGCGTCGGTGTAGTTGTAGTACATCGTGCTGGTGATCTCGCCGTAGATCGTCGAGGTGGTCGTCGGGTTCAGCGACTCGGCGGCCTGGAAGATCCAGTTGTCGACGGTCGAGTTCGCGTACTCGGACATGCAGATGTTGTAGCCGCCGTAGCTCAACGCGTTGAGCTGCGTCGCGTCGTCGGGGCCGACGTAGTCGGCGGTGTAGTAGTCCATCCCGATGTAGAACGGCCCGCCGTTCGACGAGGTCGCCGAGATGCACTGGCCGGCCGAGTTGTCGGCCTGCTCCTCGACCAGCTGGTCGATGCTCATCCCGACGATGTTGAGCGGGATGTCGATCGCGGCGAGGTTGACCTTGAGGAGGTTCGCGACGGTCTCCCAGTCGCCGGTGTTCAGGTACTCGAACGTGATGCCGTTCGGGAACAGGGAGTCGAGGCCGCCCTTCGACATCGGGTACGGCGAGTTGTTCATCTCCTGCATCGCGAGCGACGGGTCGTACGTGTAGTTCGGGAGGTTCGTCGGGTTGTAGTCCGGATAGCCCGGCGGGACCGGCCCGACCCACTGGGACGCGTTCCCGCCGAACGCGTTCTTGATGATCGAGGCGTAGTCGATCGCGTGGACCACCGCCGCGCGGACGCTGAGGTTCGTGAACGGGTTCGCGGGCTCGCCGGGAATCGCCGGCTGCTGGTCCATGTAGATCCAGCCCGAGAAGCTCACCGACCCGTACACGGTCGGCAGCGCGTCGATGTCGAGGCACTTGTCGGAGGCGAGGCTCGACAGGAGCGAGGGGCCGATGTAGGCGAACGAGCCCAACGCGGCCGCCCCGGTCTCCATGTTCTCGACGACGATCGTGGGGTTCTCCTGGAACGAGACGTCGATCGTCGACTTCGCGGGCTGGATGTTGTTGTCGTGCGGCAGCGACGCGGCGAGCGACTGGGCCCAGTAGTTGTGGTTCGGGGTGAGGACGTACCCCGTCGTCGGCGACCAGTACGTGAGGTTGTACGGGCCGCTGCCCAGCATGTCGTTCGCCATCCAGCTGTTCGGCGAGTTCGCGACGACGCCCCCGTGCGCGGAGACGACGACCGGGTCGACGGCGGCGTAGCCCGGCGTCGCGACCTGGTCGAGCAGGAACGGGTAGGGGGACGGGCCGTTCACGTCGATGTAGCCCGCGCCGATGTTGAACTGGATCGTCGTCGCGTTGATCACGCGGAACGACTGGTTGTCCGCCTCCATCACGCTCAGGACGTCGGCCGGCGGGTTCTCGACGAAGCCGGGCGTCGTGAACTCGTTCAGGATGTTCTGGAGCCAGGCGGTCGTGTTGGCGACGCTGGACGGGTCGTCGGTGGTGTTGTTGTAGTTCTGGCCGGGGAGGTAGAAGTTCTCCTCGAGCAGGTAGACGAGCGGCTGGTTCATCACCATCCCCCGGTACATCGAGTACCAGAGGACGTAGGCGTTGAGCGGGTCCCCGTTCGAGAAGTACTCGTCGGGGAACAGCGTGAAGTTCCAGTGGACCCCGTCCGCCGACTCGGTCCAGTTCTTCGCGAGGAGCGGCGCCATGTAGTTCGGATTGGCGGTCGTCGGGGCGTAGGCGGAGCCGTTGTACATCACGAGCGTCTGGTAGGTCTGCTGGACGATCGCCCAGCCCGGCGTCGTGTAGACGATCGCCGGGTCGAGCGAGTCCGGCTTCTCCGGCTGGTCGACGACGATCGCGCTCGAGGTGGAGAGCGTGCAGGTCGTGGTCGCGTGCGCGTAGGTGTAGTAGACGCCGGCGGCGGACCCGGCGGTCAGCACGGCCACGATGACCGCGGCGATCCGGAGCGAACGGGGGTGCACCCAACCCCTCCTTGGAGGCCGGGCAGGTCGAGGGTGGGGGTCCACATAAAGCCTATCGAGCGGGCCCCGGGGCCGGGGAGCCCGCGTCCCCGCGGTTCCCCCCCGGGAGGGCGGCCGCCAACCCCCGCCCGCGAGCGGGCACCTTCATAACGCACGGGGGTTCCCGGGGCGGTCCGCTTCCGGTGATGCCGACGCTCCTCCACCCGCCCCCTCCGGCCCCCAACGGCCCCGGGAACCGGGGCTGAGACGATGGAGAAGGCCCAGGAGTACGTGCATCTCACCGACGAGCAGTTCCTCGACGCGGCGGTCGGCATCCTGTCGAAGGCGCGGGAGGGCGGGGTCGCGCTCCGGATCCTCGGCTCGCTCGGGATCTACGCGCACTCGAAGCACGCGCCGGAGTGCCTCGAGCTGTTCCACGCCCTCGGCCGCATCGAGCCGGGCTCGCCGCTGTTCACCGACCTCGACCTCGCGGGCTACGCGAAGCAGAGCCCGGCGATCAGCCGCCTGTTCGACGGCCTCGGGTTCCAGGCGGACAAGATGGTGAACGGCTTCTTCGGCGACCGGCGCCTCATCTACTACGAGGGGTCCGGGCGGTTCCACGTGGACGTCTTCCTGGACAAGCTCGAGTTCAGCCACGACGTCGAGTTCGGCTCGAAGCCCGGCCAGGGGCGGCTCGAGCTCGACTTCCCGACGATCCCGCTCGCCGACATCGTGCTCGAGAAGCTCCAGATCCACGCGATCGGCCGGAAGGACCTGGTCGACCTGATCGTCCTGTTCCTGGGCCACGACGTGGCGGCCCAGGGCCCGGCCTCGGCCGAAGCCGTCGACGGGTCGTACATCGCGGGGCTCCTCGCCGACGACTGGGGCTTCTGGTACGAGTCGACCCTCAACCTCGCGAAGACCCGCCAGCTCCTGGAGACGTTCGTCGCCGCGGGGTCGATCGCTCCCGGGGCGGCGGCGGTCGTCCGGGAGCGCCTCGGGAAGCTCGAGCGGCTCCTCGCGGACGTGCCGAAGAGCCGGAAGTGGGAGAAGCGGGCGCGCACCGGCGCGGCGAAGCCGTGGTTCCGGGAGGTCGAGGAGGTTGTTCGCTGAGCCCCGGGCCCCCGACGAGCCCGCCGGCGAAGCCTCAAGTGCGCTTCCCCGCTCCCGGCCGGGGAGCCGGCTCCCGACGATGAGCGACGCGGGGCGCACGACGGGGCGGCCTGGCGCGGGGGGCTAGTGCCGCTCGGCGGACCCCCCCGGAAGTTCAAGCGACTGTTCCTCGCCGCCGACCTCCACGGCTCGGAGGTCGTGTTCCGGAAGATGCTGTCCGTCGCCGACTTCTACGAGGCGGACGCGCTCCTGATCGGCGGCGACCTCACGGCGAAGACGATCGCCCCGATCATCCGCCAGCCGGACGGGCGGTACCGGACCCGGCTCGCCGGGAACGTCTACGAGAACCTCGCCGAGTCCGAGCTGCCGCCCCTCGAGGCGACGATCGCCAACTCCGGCCAGTACCCGTACCGGGTCTCCGAGGACGAGTACGAGGGGCTGAAGGCCGACCCGAAGCGGATCGACGGGCTGTTCACGCAGCTGATGATCTCGCAGATCCACCGGTGGACCGACATGGCGGAGCGCCACCTCGCGCCGCGGAACGTCCCGCTCTACTGGATCGGCGGGAACGACGACAAGCCCGAGGCGCTCGCCGAGGCGCAGTCGACCCCCCACGTCCGGTACGTCGACGAGCAGGTCGTGCCGTTCGACGACGACCACGAGCTCCTGGGCTTCGGGTGGACGAACATCTCCCCGTGGAAGACCCCGCGGGAGCTGCCCGAGGACCAGCTCGCGGCCCGGTTCGAGCGGGTGATGAACCGGCTCCACGACCCGCGGCGCGCGATCTACCTCACGCACTCGCCGCCGTTCCGCACCGGGCTCGACACCGCGCCGAAGCTCGACACCTCGACCGACCCGCCGCGGCCGGTGACGCAGGGCGGCCAGGAGGTGCTGATCCCCGTCGGGAGCACCGCGCTCCGCCACGCGATCGAGGAGACCCAGCCGCTCGTGGGGCTCCACGGCCACATCCACGAGACGCGGAACGCGACGAAGCTCGGCCGCTCGGTCCTGGTCGACCCCGGCTCCGAGTACACCTCCGGGTCGCTGCGGGGGGCGATCGTCAACCTCCAGCGCGACCGGGTGCTGAGCTACCAGTTCACGACCGGGTAGCGGACCGACGCCGCGCGGCGCTCCGGCGCGTCCCGGTCAGATCGGCGGGACCTCCTTGTACGCGAGGTCGAGGTTGATCCCGACGCTCTTGAGGTAGGCGCGGCGGATGAAGTAGTAGGCGATCCACGCGCCGAAGATCGCGACCATGATGAGGTCGGAGGTGATGCTCGCGCCGATCAGCCAGGAGACCGTGAGGTACCAGTACAGCATCACGATGCTGAAGCCGGCCGCGATGACCCCGCAGACCGTGATCAGCGGGATCGGGCCCACCTTGTAGCGCGCGATCGGCGAGGTCTTGTACACCTCGGGCCGGGTCTTCGGGAACAGCGCGCCGCCGAGCGCCGTCCCGATGTACATCACCGTCGCGACCATCGTGACGGCCAGCGTGTACGTCTGGTAGCCCGGGACCAGGTTGTAGACGTAGGAGAAGATCACCCCGCCGAGGATCAGGAACAGGATGTGGGCGAAGACCGGCGTGTGGGTCCGCGGGTTCACGCTGCTGACGACCTTCGGGAGCGCCCCGTCGATCGACATCGCGACGGCGACGCGCGTCCAGCCGACGATGACGTTGAACACGACCTGGATCGCGTTCAGCATGATCCCGATGATCATCAGGAACAGGATGATCGGATTGTCCGTCAGCACGACGGCGAGGTAGCTGAAGTACGGCGCGATCGGGTTCGTCCCGCCGAGCCAGCCGCCGTACGCCGCGCCGAGCCAGGTCTGGCCCACCGTGTTCACCATCACGAAGGCGAGGATCGCCATCAGGATCATCGCCCCCATCCCGCCGCCGAAATTGATGAACATCTGGTTGCGGAGGCTCGTCGCGCCCTGGATCTCCCCCGCCTGCTCCTGGGCGTAGCCGACCCACCCCAGGCTCGTGAGCGCCACCGGCGCCACGAGGAACGTGCCGACGATCGAGAACGTCCGGGCGGGGGTGAGCGAGTCGCCGGCGTTCGTGAGGATCTGGTGGTAGTAGTCGACGCCCGGCGTCCCGACGATCACCGCCGCCGCGTGGTTGTAGCTGGTGATGAACGTCGAGAGCGGCGTGACGGCGAACATCACCGCCATCGTGGCGAAGCTCAGGAGGAAGCCGTACCACATCACCCACTGCGCCTGGACGAACCAGCGGAAGCTCTTGATCAGCACCGCCGCGGCGATCGCCGAGGCGACGATCGTCGTGTACCAGGCCCCGGTGCCGGTGAGGAACCAGTTGCCCCAGGAGAGGTACGTCGCGTTGTGGTAGATGACGCCGAACCCGGTGAACATCGGGCCGAGCCCGAGCGTCGCGAGGAGCCAGCCGGCGAGGGCCTGCCACTGCAGGAAGAAGGTGACGATCACCGTGGCCACGATCGCGAACCCGAACCACGGGCGTAACGTGCGGCTCTGGAACACGTAGTCGCCGCCGGTCCGCGGCATCGCGGAGCCGAGTCCCGCGTAGACCACGGCGAGGAAGCCCGTGAAGATGCCGGTGATGATGATCCCGAGCGAGACGTTCGCGCCGGGGTAGACCGACAGGGTGGTGATGTAGACCCAGGGGAAGATGACGCCGATGTTGAGGATGTTGTAGGCGAACGCGGAGTAGGGGGACATCACGCGGACGAGCCCCGACGCCCGCCGCGTGAACACCTGCACCTGGGGGGTCGCCTGCTCCGTCCTCCGGGTAAAAACGTCGACCTCGGCCTGGGCCACTCGGTCCCCCCCTGCTAGGCCATCGCACGGGAGGAGGAGGGGGGATTTAGTTCTGCCGAGCCGGCCCGCCACCCCCGACGACCCGCGCCCGCGCGCTCCCCCTCCCGCGCGGTCGGCGCGACGATAACATCTTCTACGTACCCGGGCTCCCGCGGCCGGCGCGAGCATGGCAGCGGCGAAGATGCTAATCGGTGGCGAGTGGACGGACTCCGCGAGCGAAGCGAAGATCCCGGTCGTGAGCCCGTTCACGGGGAAGCCGTTCGCCGACGTGCCGAAGGGCGGCCGCGAGGACATGCGGAAGGCGATCGACGCGGCCCGGGAGGCGTTCGACAAGGGGCCGTGGCCCCGCATGACGGCGCGCGCCCGTGGCGAGGTCTACCTCAAGGCGGCCCAGCTCCTGAGCCAGCGCGCCCCGGCGATCGCCGAGCTGGAGAGCCGGAACCAGGGCAAGACGATCAAGCAGGCCGCGGACGCCGACATCCCCGGCGCGATCGACAACCTCGTGTTCTACGCCGGGGCCGTCCGGACGCTCGACGCGAAGAGCCCCCAGGAGTTCCTCGGGGACGGCACGACGATCTTCCGGCGCGAGCCGGTCGGCGTCATCGGCTCGATCACCCCGTGGAACTACCCGTTCCCGATGGCGGTCTGGAAGATCGGGCCGGCGCTCGTCACCGGCAACACGATGGTGCTGAAGCCGGCGAGCTGGACCCCGCTTTCGACCCTCGAGCTCGGCCGGGCGTTCGCGGAGGCCGGGCTGCCGAAGGGCGTGCTGAACGTCGTGACCGGGCCCGGGGAGGAGGTCGGCGCGGAGCTGTGCCGCCACCCGAGCGTCGACATGGTGTCGCTCACGGGGGACACCGCCACCGGGAAGAAGATCATGGAGCAGGGGGCCAGCACCGTGAAGCGGCTCCAGCTCGAGCTCGGCGGCAAGGCACCGTTCATCGTCTTCGAGGACGCGGACGTGCCCGCCGCGGTCGAGGGGGCGATCGTCGGCGGCTTCGTCAACGGCGGCCAGGACTGCACCGCCGCGACCCGGCTCATCGTCCACCGCAGCGTCCGGGAGAAGTTCGAGAAGGGGCTGCTCGACCGGGTGAAGCAGATCCGGGTCGGCGACCCGGCCTCGCGCAGCACCGACCTGGGGCCGCTCGTGCACGCGAGCCACCAGAAGCGGGTGCTCGAGTGGGTGGAGAAGGGGAAGGGGGAGGGCGCGAAGCTCCGGAGCGGGGGCTCGGGGGCCGGCGGGAAGCTCCAGGCCGGCGCGTTCGTCGTCCCGACCGTCTTCGACCAGGTCGCGCCGGACATGCAGATCGCCCAGCGGGAGATCTTCGGGCCGGTGCTCGACATCCTCGAGTTCGAGAAGTTCGACGAGGCGGTCCAGATCGCGAACGGGGTCGAGTACGGCCTCGCCGGCAGCGTCTGGTCGACGAACGTGCGGACCGCGCTGCGGGCGGCGAACGCCCTTCGGTTCGGGGACGTCTGGGTGAACGACCACCTGCCGCTCGGCTCCGAGACGCCCCACGGGGGGTTCAAGCAGTCCGGGTTCGGGAAGGACCTGGGGGCCGACTCGCTGCTCGACTACACCGTCGTGAAGAACCTGTACATCGACCTCACCGGCCAGGCGCGGAAGGGCTGGCACTACACCGTCTACGGCGACCCGTCGTAGGCCGGGAGGGGAACGGGCCATGGCATCCGCCGCCGAGGAGACCGGCCTCCTGTACATCGGGGGCGAGTGGAAGCGGCCGTCCGGGGACCGGTGGCAGACGGTGCTCGACCCGTCGACCGGCGCGCCGTTCGGCCGGGCCGCGATCGCGAGCCGCGAGGACGCGGTCGCCGCGGTCGACGCGGCGGCTTCCGTCGAGGAATCGTGGGGGTCGACCCCGATCCACGTCCGGGCGAAGCTCCTGCGCGCCCTCGCGGACCGCCTCGCCGCCGACCGGGAGGGGCTCGCGCGCCTCATCGCCCGGGAGGTCGGGAAGCCGATCGCCGACGCGCGGGTGGAGGCGGACCGGGCCGTGGGGGTCTACCAGCTCGCGGCCGACGAGTCCCGGCACCTCGGCGGGGAGTCGTTCCCGGCGGACGCCTACCCGATGCCGGCCGGCAACGAGCGGCGGTTCCTGTTCTCGGTCCGCGACCCGATCGGCGTCGTCGTGGCGATCAGCCCGTTCAACTTCCCGCTGAACCTCCTGTCGCACAAGCTCGCCCCCGCGCTCGCCGCCGGCGACCCGATCGTCGTGAAGCCGACGAGCGCGGCGCCGCTCACCGCCCTCCGGCTCGCGCGCCACGCCGAGGCCGCGGGGTTCCCGAAGGGGGTCGTGAACGTGGTCGTCGGCCCGGGCGGCGAGGTGGGCGACCCGCTCGTCGAGCACCCGAGGACCCGGCTCGTGACGTTCACCGGATCGACGACGGTGGGGAAGGCGATCGCGGCGAAGGCGGGCGCCCGCGCGAAGCGGGTGATCCTCGAGATGGGCGGCCTCGACCCGTTCATCGTGCTGGAGGACGCCCCGCTCGACTCGACGGTGGCGGCCGCGGTCCGGGGTGCGTTCGGCTACTCCGGCCAGGTGTGCACCGCCTCGAAGCGCCTCCTCGTCTCCGACGCCGTCGCCGACCGGTTCGCGCGGGGGCTCGCCGAGCAGGCCGCGAAGCTCCGGGTCGGCCCGGCGCTCGCCGAGGACACGCAGGTCGGCCCGGTGATCGACGCCGGGTCGCTCGACCGGATGGACCGGTTCGTCGCCGACGCGACCGGGCGGTCCGCGCAGGTCCTGCTGGGGGGCTCGCGGGCGACGGAGCTCGGGAGCGGCTACTTCTACCGGCCGACGGTGCTCGACCACGTGCCGACGGAGGCGCGGGTCGCGCAGGAGGAGCCGTTCGGCCCCGTCGTGCCGATCCTCCGGTTCCACGACCTGGACGAGGCGGTCCGGATCGCCAACGGGACCCCCTACGGGCTCCAGTCCGCCATCTACACGAACGACTTGAAGCGCGCCTTCGCGCTCGCGCGGCGGATCCGGGCCGGCGGGGTCCACATCAACGACCCGACGTCGCTCCGATGGGACGCCCTCCCGTTCGGCGGGATCAAGGAGAGCGGGCTCGGCCGCGAGGGGCTCCGCTACGCGATGGAAGAGATGACGGAGGTCAAGCTGATCTCCGTCAACTACGGCTGAGCGCCGGACCTCCCCCGGGACCGCGCGTCGGTCGAGCCGTCGCCGAGGAACCGCCCCTTCTCCCCGGGCCCGCCGGCCGACTTATGTCGTCCGCGGGCATCCGCCCGGCGTGCCGGCGCTCGCGAACGGGAAGGGAGGGACCTCCGACCGCGAGCGGTCGGCCGGCCATCTCTCCGGCGTGACCCCGGAGGGGTCCCTGTACTGGGACGAGGGGGTGTTCCGCGCCGAGCTCGAGAAGCTGTTCTACCGCAACTGGCTCCTGGTGGGCCGGGACGAGCAGGTCCCCCGGGCCGGCGACTACCTGACGCGCCAGGTCGGCGGCGAGAACGTGATCGTCCTCCGGGACCGTCGCGGGACGGTCCGGGCGTTCCACAACGTCTGCCGGCACCGGGGCACCCGGCTCGTCGAGGCCGAGTCGGGGAGCGGGCTCCGGTCGATCGTCTGCCCGTACCACGCCTGGACGTACGGCCTGGACGGCCGGCTCACCGGCGCGGCGCACATGGACCGGGTGGAGGGGTTCCGCCCCGAGGAGAACGGCCTGTTCCCCGTCGCCGTCGAGCGGTGGGGAGGGTTCCTCTGGGTGAACCTCGCGTCCGACCCGACGCCGATCGCGACGGAGCTGGGGCCGTTCTTCGAGCGGTTCTCGCGGTTCCATCCCGAGGAGCTCCGGGCCGGGCCCCGCCACACCTACGAGATCCGGGCGAACTGGAAGCTGCTGGTCGAGAACTACTCGGAGTGCTACCACTGCGCCCCGATCCACCCCGAGCTCAACCGGATCACGCCGTACCTGTCCGGCGAGAACGACGCGTTCTTCACCGAGGGGGAGCCGCGGGCGAAGTTCGCGGGGGGCTTCCAGACGTTCGCGAAGGACTACGCGTCGATGACGGTGAGCGGCTACACGGACCGTCCGCCGCTCCGCGGGATGACCGGGGAGGACCGGAAGCGGATCTACTACTACGTCCTGTTCCCGAACGCCTTCTTCAGCCTCCACCCGGACTACCTCATGGTCCACCGCACCTGGCCGGTCTCCCCGAGCCAGTCGGTCGTCGAGAACGACTTCTACTTCGACCCGGCGACGATGGCCCGGCCGGGGTTCGACCCGACGGACGCGGTCCAGATCTGGGACACGATCAACCGGCAGGACTGGCACGCCTGCGAGCTCGCGCAGCTCGGCACCCGCAGCCGGGTCTGGCACGGGGGCCGGTACAGCCAGCAGGAGCGGCTCGTCTGGGACTTCGACGCGTTCTACCTCCGCGAGATGGGGTTCCGGCGGTCCTGACGCACGCCTTCCCGCCGCCGGCGCCGTCCCGGCGGAGGGGGGTCTATCCCCCCCGGGCGGGGCCCCCCCGTTGGGCTCCTTTATGAAGGGAGCCGGATACGCGGCGGCCGGGGTCTGAGAGCATGTCGGACGCGTCCGTCTCCATCGCCCAGATCGGCACCGGGGCCGTCGGCACCGTCATCGCGCGGCACCTGGCGGCGAGCCCGCGGGTGAGCGAGATCCGGCTCGCGGACGTCGACGAGCCGCTCGCCCAGCGCGTCACGCGGTCGCTCGGCTCCTCCAAGGCGACGGCCCTGGGGCTGGACGCGGGGGACGTGGGCGCGGTCGCCCGCGCGATCCGGGGCGTCGACCTCGTGGTCAACGCCGCCGTCCCGAGGTTCAACCGGGCGATCCAGGCCGCGGCGCGGGAGGCCGGGGTCGACTACCTCGACCTCGCGTCCGACGGGCCGGACCCGTACGCCGACGGACCCCAGTGGGAGCGCGCCGGGGTCACGGGGATCATCGGGTTCGGCGAGGACCCGGGCGTGAGCAACGTGATGGCGCGCTACGCCGCGGACCGCCTGGACCACGTCGAGTCGATCCGGATCCGCGACGGGGACACGGCCGTGAGCCCCGACTACCCGTTCCTCTGCCTCTTCAGCCCCGAGACGTTCATCGGCGAGACGATCGTGCCGTCCCGCATCTGGCGGGACGGGCGGTACGAGCCGGTCCCGCCGTTCGGCGCCAAGGAGACGTACGACTTCCCGGAGCCGGTCGGCCCGCAGCCGGTCTACTCGGTGGACCACGAGGAGACCGAGAGCCTGCCGCGATCCATCGGCAAGGGGATCCGGTACTGCGACTTCAAGCTCGCCCTCGACGACCGGACCGTCCGGGTCCTGGAGACGTTCCGGGACCTGGGCCTCTTCGACCCGAAGCGGACGGACCGGGCGGCGGCCCGCCGCGCGATCCTCGAGATCATCCCGAAGCCGGCCGACCTCGTCGGCCGCGTGGAGGGGTCGGCGGCGCTCGTCGTCGAGGTCGAGGGGGCGAAGGACGGGCAGAAGAAGTGCCTCACGCTGTCCGCCGTGCTGAGCCACGGCGACTCCTCCCGCCGGTTCGGCGCGACGGCGACGTCGTACTTCACCGGCACGGGCGGCGCGGTCGGGGCGCTCCTCGTCGCGACCCGCGCGGTGCCGGTCCGGCCGGGGCTGTTCGCGCCCGAGCAGCTGGAGCCGGACCCGTTCCTCCCGGCGCTCCGCTCGCTGGGCGTGGACGTCCGGGTGGACGAGCGGCCGATCCCGGCGTACCGGCCGTAGGCGCCGGGCGCCCCGGTCAGGGCGGCGGTTTCGGGCTCTCGCCCACGTTCACGATGACCGTCTTGAGCTCGGTGAACGACTCGATCGTCCACTTCCCCGCGACCCGCCCGATGCCGCTCCGCCGGAACCCGCCCCACGGGTGGTTGTAGTCCCAGTACAGCACCGGGTCGTTCACGACGACCTGCCCGGTCTTGAGCTCCCGGGCGAGGGAGAACGCCCGGTGGAGGTTCGCGGTGTGGACCGCCATGCTGAGCCCGTAGCGGGGGAGGTTCGCCATCTCGACCGCCTCGTCGAGCGTGCGGAACGTGAGGAGCGGCGCGACCGGGCCGAACGTCTCGGCATGGCCGAGCCGCATCTCCGTCGTCACCCCGTCGACGACCGTCGGCGGATAGTACAGCGCCGTCGGGCGGCCCGTCGCCCGCGCGCCGCCCGCGAGCACGCGGGCGCCGCGGCCGACCCCCTCCGCGACGTGCCGCTCGACCTTGGCGAGCGTCGGCGCGTTGTTCATCGGTCCGATGTCGGTCTCCTCGCGCCGCGGGTCGTCGAGCCGCCAGCGTCGGGTCTCCTCCACGACGCGGTGCGCGAGCGCGTCGTGCACCGACTCCTGCACGAGGATCCGGCCGTTCGCGCAGCACACCTGGCCCGCGTTGTTGTAGCAGCCGAAGGCGATGTCGCGGGCCGCCTTCCCCAGGTCCGCGTCGTCGAGCACGATCAGCGGGCCGGCGCCGCCCAGCTCGAGCGAGATCTTCTTGAGCCCGGCCCGGTGCGAGATCTCCTCGCCGGTCGCCGTCTCCCCCGTGAAGCAGATCCCGTCGACGCGCGGGTGCTCGACGAGCGCCGCGCCGGCGGTGCCGCCCGGCCCGGTGAGGAGGTTCATCGCCCCGCGCGGGACCCCGGCCCGCTCCATCGCCTCGAGGAAGTGGACGGCGCTGATCGGCGTCGTCGACGCCGGCTTGAAGACCACCGCGTTCCCGCTGACGAGCGCCTGGACGACGAACTCGCCCGGGAGCAGCCACGGGTAGTTCCACGGCGTGATCACCGCGACGGTGCCGAGCGGCTCGCGCCGGAGCAGGTACAGCATCTCCGGCTTCGAGTAGCCCTCGAGCACCGGCGTCTCGACGCGCTTCAGGTCCTCGGTGTTCCACAGGATGTTCGGGATCACCTCGGACACCTCGAGCCGGGACTCCCGGATCGGCTTCCCCTGCTCGAGCGTGAGGTCGAGCGCCCACGCCTCGACGTTCGGCCGGATCGCGTCGGTGATCCGGGTGGCGAGCTCGGCCCGCTCCTTCACCGAGAGGCGGGCGACCCGCGGCTGGGCGGCCTCGGCCGCGTCGACGGCGCGGTGCACGTCCTCCCGGCCCGCGCTCGGAAGCGTCGCGAGCACCGCCCCGGTCGCGGGGCTCCGCACCTCGAACGAGGCGCCGCTCGCCGCGTCGCACCATTCGCCGTCGATGAACATCCGGAGGTGCGGCGGACCGTCCACGGGAGCCCTCCGTCGCCCCCCGGGGCGGCTCAGCC
>JASHRQ010000011.1 GCA_030037265.1 Thermoplasmata archaeon
TCGAGGGGGGCTCCGACCGGGATCGGCCGACCGGAGCCGCGTGCGACAGAAGCTCACGCCGCGCGCCGTCGCCTCGGGCGAGAGGCTTTAACCCGGCTCCGGGTTTGCCCTCCCGAGACGGAACCCCCTTTCGGCTTGCGCGATTCGGGGCGCCGACACCAGATGACCGACCCCGAGTCCACAGACCACGTGCCCAGCCCATCGACGACCGCCTTCGAGCGCCTGCGCCCGAACCTCCTTCGGGGGGTGCAGGAGATGGGCTACCGCTCCGCGACCCCAATCCAAGAGCGCGCGATCCCCGAGGCCGTGCTCGGCCGCGACATCGTCGCCTCCGCGCAGACGGGCACCGGGAAGACGGCGGCCTTCCTGCTGCCGATCCTGGAGCGGCTCATGGACCAGCCGACGGGCCGGATCCTCGCGCTCGTGGTCACACCGACGCGGGAGCTCGCGCTCCAGGCGGAAGGGTTCCTGGCCCGGCTGGGCCGCCACACCCGGCTGCGCGGGAAGGCGATCTACGGCGGCGTGGGCATGCTCGACCAGGAGCGGGCGCTCCGCGGCGGGGCCGAGATCATCGTCGCGACCCCGGGCCGCCTCCTCGACCACATGGGCCGCGGGTACGTCGACTTCCGGGCCCTCCAGATCCTCGTGCTCGACGAGGCGGACCGACTCCTCGACATGGGGTTCCTCCCCGACGTCCGTCGGATCCTCGCGCGGCTGCCGACGGACCGGCAGACGATGCTGTTCTCGGCGACGATGCCGCCGGAGGTGGTGAAGCTCTCCCAGGAGTTCCTCCGGAGTCCCCGGATGGTCCTCGTTCCCGCGGCGACGGTGGCGGCGGTCGGCGTGAGCCACCTGGCCCTCCCGGTGCCGGCGCACCAGAAGACGGCGCTCCTCCAGGAGCTGCTCCGCGACCAGACGCTCACGAGCGTGCTCGTGTTCACCCGCACGAAGCACCGGGCCGACCGGCTCGCCCGGCAGCTCCAGCAGGGCGGCGTCGACTGCGCCGCGATCCACGGCGACCGGAGCCAGAGCCAGCGGGTCCGGGCGCTCGAGAGCTTCCGGCGAGGCACCCACCGGGTGCTCGTCGCGACGGACATCGCCGCCCGGGGGATCGACGTCGAGGGGGTGAGTCACGTCGTCAACTTCGACGTGCCGCACGAGGCCGAGACGTACGTCCACCGGGTGGGCCGCACCGCCCGGGCGCAGCGGCGCGGGGACGCGCTGACGCTCGTCGCCCCGGAAGAGGAGGACGACTTCGCCCACATCGAACAGCTCCTCGGCTTCGCGGTGCAGCGGGCCCGGATACCGGGCTTCGACTACGCGGCCCCGGCTCCCCCACGCTCCCGGGAACCGGAGGGTCGCGGACGCGGCGGACCGCCGCGTCCGTTCGGCCGGTCGCGAGGCTCCCAACGCCGGGGTCCGCCCGGGGGACACCGCGGGGGTCGACCCGGTCCTCGGGACCGACGGGACGATTTCCAACGCCCCCGGCAGACGCGCGCCCGGTGGTGAGTTCCCCTTCTTCTCGAGCGCGGGATCGTCCACCGCGCCCGAGGGCAAGGTTACTTGAGCGGGCCCGTCCTGCGTCGGCCGGCGCTCGAAGTGAGGTCGGTCACATGGAGCCCGTCGCGGACGGCGGGGCCGAGCGAGCGGAGCCTGGACGGGAGCCGGGCTGAGCCACCGGCCCTCGCTCGCCCCGGAGTGGTCGTGTCGATCGCACGCGGGAGGAGCCGACCATGAGCGCCGCGGCAGCCGGGACCGAGTCGGCTCCGCCGGAGGTGTCCCCCGGGAGCCGACGGACGTTCCAGGTCGTGCTGGTGCTGGTCGTGCTGTACGTCGTGCTGGACGCGATCGCCCAGGTGTTGCCGCCCCACTACAGTCCGATCCGGCAGGCGGAGAGCGACCTCGCGGTCGGCCCGTACGGTTTCATCATGACGGCCAACTTCGTGAACCGGGGCCTCCTGTCGCTCCTCTTCCTGTTCGCCCTCGCCCGGACCCTCGCGGCCGAGGGCGTCTCCCCGCGGGAGTTCCGCGCGGGCACCGTCGCGCTGGGGATCTGGGCGGTGGGCGCGTTCCTCCTCGCGGCCTTCCCGACCGACGTGCCGTCCACTCCGGTCTCGTGGCACGGGGCGATCCACCTGGTCGTGGCCATCATCGCGTTCATCGGCGGGGGCGTCGGCACGTACCTGCTCGCCCGTCGGTTCCATCGGAGCGCGGTCCTCCGACCGGCCGCGGGATGGGCGACGGCGCTGGGGGCCCTCTCCATCGTGCTCCTGGTCGCGGAGCTCGGGGCCGGGTTCGCGGTGCCCCGGCTGGCCGCGCGCGTCGGCGGGCTCACCGAGCGGCTGTTCCTCGGGTCGGTCCTCCTGTGGATCTTCCTCGTCGCCGCCTACCTCGCCCGCCGGCGACGGGCCGACTAGAGGATCTTCAGCTCGCGTCCCGCCTTCGCGAACGCGTCCACGGCGGTCCCCACGTCCTCGTCGGTGAGCGCCGCGTTCATGATCGTGCGGATCCGCGCCTTGTCCTTCGCCACCATCGGGTAGACGATCGGCAGCGCGAACACCTTGAGCTCGAACAGCCGCTGGCTCAGCTTCTTCGCGAGCGAGCTCTCCCCGACGATCACCGGCGTGATCGGCGTCTCGCTGCGCCCGAGGTCGAACCCCAGGTCGGCCATCGCCTTCTTGAAGCGTCGGGTGAGGCTCCACAGGCGCTCGACGTGCTCCGGCTCCTGCTCGAGCACGTCCACCGCCGCGAGGCAGGCGGCGGCGACGGCCGGCGGATGGGAGCCGCTCAGGAGCCAGGTGCGCGACTTGTTGAACGCGAAGTTCACGAGGTCCCGGGAGCCGGAGATGTGCCCTCCCACGACGCCGAACGCCTTCGAGAACGTCCCCATCTCGACCTGCACCCGGTCCCGGGACAGGTGGAAGTGCGAGACGATGCCGCGGCCGCCCTCGCCGAGCACCCCCTCGCCGTGGGCGTCGTCGACGTACACCATCGCCCCGTGCGCCGCCCCCAGGGCGGCGATCCGGTCGAGCGGCGCGATGTCGCCGTCCATCGAGAACACCCCGTCCGTCACGACGAGGACCCGGCGGTACTCGGGCCGGTGGCGCTCCGCCTCGTCGAGCACCCGCTCCAGGTCCGAGGGGTCGGCGTGCCGGTACACCGCGCGCTCGGCGCGCGAGAGCCGGACCCCGTCGATGATGCTGCCGTGGTTGAGCTCGTCGCTCACGACGAGGTCCCCCTCGCCGACGAGCTGCGGGAGGAGGCCCGAGTTCGTCGCGAACCCGCTCTGGTAGGTCAGCGACGCCTCGGCGCGCTTGAACCGGGCCAGTCGCTCCTCGAGCTCCCGGTGGAGGTCCATCGTGCCGGCGATCGGCCGGACCGACCCGGAGCCGGCGCCGTGCGTCCGCACGGCCTCGATCGCCGCCGCCTTGAGCCGCGGATGGTTGCTGAGCCCGAGGTAGTTGTTCGAGCAGAGCATGAGCACCCGCTGGCCGTCGACGACGGACCAGGGCGCGCTCGGCCCGTCGAGGACCCTCAGCTTCCAGTCGAGGTCGGCCCGGACGAGCTCCTCGTACTCCGCCCGGAGGAATCCCGTCGGGTCGCGCACCGCGCTCACCACCGGGGGGTCAGCGACACCTTGGCCGCCTGCATCGACTCGATCAGCTCCATCGCGCGGCCGAGTTCGGAGATCGGCACGCGATGGGTGATGATCTGCGCCATCTTCTCGCGGAACGCGGCGCTCGCGAGCAGCCCCTTCACCGTGTACCAGGTCTCGAACAGCCGGCGGCCGAAGATGCCGTACACCCGCGCGGCGCGGAAGATCACCGCGTCGTCGAAGTTGAGCGGCACCTCGCGGCTGAACAGCCCGAGGAGCGACACCCGTCCGCCGGGGCTCAGCGCGTCGAACACCGTCCGCAACGAACCCGGGTGGCCCGACATCTCGAGCGCGACGTCGACCCCCTGCTCCTCGGTCCGCTCGCGGATCCGCGCGGTGAGCCGGTCCGGCTCGACCGTCGGGTCCAGCACGAGGTCCGCGCCCATCCGTTGGGCCAGCTCCGCCCGGACGGGATTCACCTCCGTCGCGACGACCGTCCGGGCGCCGAACGTCCGCACGACGGCGATCGCGAGCAGCCCGATGGGGCCGCACCCGGTCACGAGCACGCTCTTCCCGGCGAGGTCCTCGATGTTCTCCTCCGGGAGGACCGCGTGGACCGCGCTCCCGAGCGGCTCCTGGATCGAGGCGAGGGCGTAGTCGAGCCCGGGGTCGTTCTTCCAGGCGTTCACCTCCGGGATCACCGCGCGCTCGGCGAAGATGCCGTTCCGGTCGACGCCGAGCACCTGCACGTTCTCGCAGATGTGCATCCGGCCGGTCCGGCAGAGGTAGCAGGTCCCGTCGGTGACGTGGGTCTCGGCGGAGACGTGGTCGCCGACGGCGACGCGCTTCACCCGCTTCCCCACCTCGACGACCTCGCCGGTCACCTCGTGGCCCAGGATCATCGGGAGCCGCTTCACGCGGGCCTCGGCCCACGGGTTCCAGTCCCAGATGTGCACGTCGGTCCCGCAGATCGACGCGGCCCGCACTTCGAGCAGGACCTCGTCGTCGGCCGGGCGGGGGTCGGGGACCGTCTGGATCTCCCCGCCCGGCGCCCGGCGTGTCTTCACGAACGCCTGCACGCGCGTCCCCGGACCGCGCAGCACCCGCCGGGCTTAATGGTTGGTCCCGCCGCCGGGGCCCGCCGGGGGTCGTTCGGCGCGCGCCGTCGGCGCGCGCTCCGCGAAGCCCTTTAATGGGCGTGCTTCGTAAGTTCTCCCGCGTATTCTATGACGGCAGGTCAGAGCGCTCCGGCCCCGGTCTCCCCTCCCCGCGACGAGCGACCGACGCGGGGGTCCCATGGAGTGCGCATCGTCACCCCGATCCCGGGGCCGAAGGCCCGGGCGATCATCGCCGCCGACACCGAGTACGTCGCGACGACGACGAAGACCTCCCCGATCGCCGCCGCCGAGGCGAAGGGCGTCTGGGTCACCGACGTCGACGGGAACCGGCTGCTCGACTTCGCGGCCGGCGTCGGCGTGCTCAACGTCGGCCACTGCCACCCGGACGTCGTGCGCGCGGTGCGCGAGCAGTCCGAGCGCCTCATGCACTTCGCCGGGACGGACTTCTACTACGAGAACCAGACCCGGCTCGCGAAGAAGCTGGGCGAGGTGACGCCCGGGAACTACGAGAAGAAGGTGTTCTTCACCAACAGCGGCACCGAGAGCGCCGAGGCGGCGCTGAAGCTCGTCCGGTGGAACCGGCAGCGCCCGCTCGTCCTGGGCCTCCTCGGGTCGTTCCACGGCCGGACGATGGGGTCGCTCGCGCTCACCGCGTCGAAGTCGATCCAGCGCGCCCGGTTCAACGCGCACACCGGCGGCGCGATGCACATCCCGCCGCCCTACTGCTACCGGTGCCCGTACAAGCTCACCTACCCGAGCTGCGACCTGTATTGCGCGAAGATCCTCAAGGAGCTCTACTTCGAGACGTCGGTCCCGCCGGAGGACGTGGCGGCGTTCGTCGCCGAGCCGGTGATGGGCGAGGGCGGCTACATCGTGCCGCCGAACGGCTGGCACGGGGCGCTCAAGCGGATCCTCGACGAGCACCAGATCCTGCTCGTCGACGACGAGGTCCAGTCCGGGATCGGCCGCACGGGGAAGATGTTCGCGATCGAGCACACCGGCGTCGTGCCGGACGTGGTGACGACGGCGAAGTCGCTCGGCGGCGGCCTCCCCATCGGCTCGATCATCTACCGGAAGACGCTCGACTACACCTACCAGGGCGCCCACTCGAACACCTTCGGCGGCAACCTGGTAGCCGTCGCGGCGGCGGAGGCGGTCCTCGGCGTCATCGAGCGGGAGCACCTGCTCGAGAACGCCCGGGACCAGGGGGAATACCTGCGCCGGCGGCTCGTCGAGCTCCAGCAGAAGTACGAGGTCATCGGCGACGTCCGGGGGCTGGGGCTCATGGTCGCCACCGAGTTCGTCGAGAACCGGGAGACGAAAGCCCCCGCCGTCGCGCTGCGCGACCGGATCCTCGTCGAGGGATACCGTCGGGGCCTCATCCTCCTGCCGTGCGGGAAGTCCACGATCCGGTACATCCCGCCGCTCGTCATCCGCCGCGAGGAGGTCGACGAGGGCGTGGAGATCCTCGACGCGGCGATCGCCGCCGCCCTCCGCGACGGATGAAGGTCGGGCTGCTGTCGGGACCCGGCAAGGTCGCCGTCGAGGAGCGCCCGGACCCGGCGCCGGGGCCCGGCGAGGTGATCGTCGAGCTCGCGGCGTGCGGCGTCTGCGGCACGGACCTCGAGAAGGCGAAGGGGAGCTACCGCGCGACGCAGGTGATCGGCCACGAGGCGGTCGGGACCGTCGCGGCGCTCGGCCCGGGCGTCTCGGGACTCTCCGTCGGCGCCCGCGTCTTCGCGCACCACCACGTGCCGTGCTACGCCTGCCCGGCCTGCCACGCCGGGGCGTACACCTACTGCCCGTCCTACTCGAAGACGAACCTCGACCCGGGCGGCTTCGCCGAGAAGTTCCGCGTCCCGGCGGTCAACGTCAACCGGGGCGCGATCCTGCCGCTCGCGTCGGCGGTCGGCTGGGACGAGGGGACCCTCATCGAGCCTGCCGGCTGCGCGCTCACGGCCCTCCGGGGCGTGGGGCTCTCCCCCGGCGCCTCGGTGCTCGTCCTCGGGCTCGGCCCCGTGGGGATCCTGTACGCCCGGCTCGCCCGGACGCTGGGCGCCGGCTGGATCGGCGGCGCGGACCTCTCGTCGCTCCGCCGGTCCGCCGCGGGACGCCGCGGCGTGGACGCCGTCGCCGACGCGAAGAACGCGGAGAAGGTGCGCCAGCTGGTGCAGCTCGCCACGAACGGACGCGGGGTCGACCTCGCGGTGGTCGCCACGAGCGCCTCCGCCGCCGTGGGCCTCGGGATGTCCCTCGTCCGGCGCGGGGGGACGGTCAACCTGTTCGGCCTCCCCGAGGCGGGGAGCCACCTCGACGAGGACCTCCAGTCGCTCTACCTGCGCGGCGTCCGGGTGATCCCGTCGTACGCGACCACCGAGCGGGACCTGGCCGAGGTCCACGCGCTCCTCGCGGCGAAGCGGCTCGAGGTGCGCGACCTCGTGAGCCACCACCTCCCCATCGACAAGCTCCCCGAGGCGTTCCAGCTCGCGAGCCAGCCCGAGAAGGCGCTGCGCGTCGTCGTCACCGGCCCCGCGTTCGGCGAGTAGCGGAGCTCACGCCTCGGCGCGCTCGCCCAGCACCTGGTCGACGACCCGGTGGCCGGAGCGGACCCGCGCCCCGGGTCCGACGATCGACCGGAGCACCACCGCCTCGGGCTCGACCGTCGCGCCGGCCATGACGACGGCGTCCTCCGCGTACGCCCCGGCGCCGAGCGACGCCCCCTCGTCGACGGTGACCCACCCTCCGAACGTGGCCCCCCGGACGGTGGCCGTGGGGTGGACGGCGGCCGGCCCCTTCCCGGTCGCGCCGGCGGGGACCGACCGGCGGCCCCCCCGGCCGGAGTCGAACAGGTACCGCTGCGCCCGGAGGAGCCGCGCGGGCGTGCCGGCGTCCTCCCAGAAGCCGTCGAGCCGGAACCCGTAGACCCGGTCGGCGAGGAGCCCGGGCACGACCTCCCGCTCCCAGCTCACCACCGGGGCCGACGGGATCCGGTCGACCACCGCGCGCCGCCAGACCCCCACCCCCGCGTTGATCCACCGGGACGGGGCCGCCTCGCGGGTCGGCTTCTCCACGAACTCCACGATCCGGTCGTCCGGCGCGAGCCGGGCGACGCCGTAGGGGGAGGGGTCGTCGACCTCCGCGAGGGTCATCGTGCCGACTCCGCCGTGCGACGCCTGCGCGGCGAGGAGCCGTTCCGCGTCCACGGCGGCGATGACGTCGGAGTTCAGCAGGACGAACGGGTCGGACAGCTCCGAGCTCGCGTTGCGCATCGCGCCGCCCGTGCCGAGGGGAGTCGCCTCGGGAACGCACCGGACCGGGATCCGCGGAGGATGCGCGGCCACGTACCGGGCGATCTCCTCGGACTTGTAGCCGGTCGCGAGCACCGCCCCGTCCACGGACGGGGGCAGGAGGTCGAGCACGTGGTAGAGCATCGGCTTCCCGGCGATCGGGATCAGCTGCTTCGGCACGGCGTACGTGACCGGCCGGAGCCGGGTGCCGAACCCGCCGATCAGCACGAGCGCTTTCATCGGATGCGGCCGGACCGCGCGACGGTACTTCAACCCGCCCGGCGGCCGACGGACCCGGCGGGGAGCTCGTCCGGCGCGCGGGCGTTGGGCCCGCGGGGCCGGGCGTCCCACGCGTTGAAGATCGCCTCGTCGGCGAGGGTGATCCGGCGGACCGACCGGAACCGCTCCCGGAGCCGCGCCTCGAGCTCGTCCGGCTTGACCGTCGGGATGTTCCCGAACAGGTCGGCCATCAGGCGGAACAGGTACGTCGAGAGCTCGACGGGGTCCTCCGCCGGCCGCTCCGGGAAGAGCGTCGCGACCGACAGCCAGCCGCCCGGCCGGAGCACGCGGAGCGCCTCGTCGATCGCCTCCCCCATCTCGGCGCCGGCCGGGATGTCGTTGAAGATCACGCCCGAGGCCGCGGCGTCCCCGAGCGGGATGTGCCGGTGCGAGCCGGTGAGCACCGTGACCCGCCGCCGGTCCGTCTCGAACGACACCTCGGGCGGCTTCACGAGGTAGAGCCGTCCGTGGACGAGCCGCCCCGAGATCCGGCGCAGGATCGACTGGCGGACCGGGTCGAAGAACGGGGAGGTGACGACGACGATCGTCCCCTCCAGGTCCTCGGCTGGCGGGCCCACGTGCGCGGTGAGGTAGTCCGCGTACTCCTGGAGGAGCGCGAAGATCGCCTCCCGGAGCATCGCCTCCCGGCGCCGGCGTCCCTCGGGCCCGACGGAGTAGAGCCGCTTCTTGGGACCGCGGCGGCTCTCCGCCCAGCGGCTCCGCACGAGGCCGGTCGCCTCCATCCCGCGGAGCACGCGGTACAGGTTCCCCACGTCGAGGTCCGCCCCGGCGAGCGTGAGCTCGTGCTGGATCACGTAGCCGTGGAGCTCCTTCCCGTGGAGCGTCCGGAGGATGGTACGCTCGAGCACGTCGCGGCGCATCGGGACCGGTATAATCGGAATTACATATAGCCGTTTGCGACAACGCGGATAAATACTCCCGCGGCCCTGGTCCGGTCATGCCGACCATCACGGTCCTCGGAATCGCCGGCAGCGAGCGAGAGGATTCCCGCACCCGTTCCGCCCTCGAGGTCGCCCTGACGGCCGCCCGGAAGGCGGGCGCCCGGGTGGAGCTGCTCGACGTCGCCAACCTGGACGGCCACTCGACCTCGTTCCGCGACCTCACGCCCGACGAGGTCGCCGACCGCGTCGGGACCGCCGTCGCGCGCGCCGACGCCGTCATCGTCTCGAGCCCGACCTTCCACGGGGGCGTGAGCGGCCCCCTCCGGTCGATCCTCGAGTCGATCCCGAACACCGCGATCAACGGGAAGGCGACGGCGCTCGTCTCCGTCACCGGCGGCGCCGCCGACCGCGGCGACCCGCTGGAGCCGCTCCGCCAGCAGCTCCAGTCGCTCCACGCCTGGGTCGTCCCGAACCGGGCGGTCGTTCCGTTCGCGTTCCGGGCGTTCGACAAGTCCGGCCGGCCCGTCGACCCCGAGGTCCGCGAACGGCTCGAGACCGTCGGCCGGGAGGTCGCTCGGTACGGACGGCTCCTGCGCGACCTGCGGCCGGGCGCCGCCTCGGCGCCGACGGCGGATGCACCGGCGCCCCATCCGCGCAGCGGGAGCTGAGCCGCCTGGGCGGCCCGACAGTTCGAAGCGCTCAAGCCGCCCGGGGCCCTGGCGGGCCCGATGGGCCTCGCCGACGACATGCGCCAGCACGTCGTGGACACGTTCTTCGGCCCGGAGCCGCCCGAGGGAATCCGACGGCTGTTCGCCCCGGACCGGGCCTTCCAGGCCGCGCTCCTCTTTGAGCACTGGCAGTTCCTCCAGGGATTCCCGCGGTGGGTCGGCTCGATCATCGCCGGGACGCCGCACCTCGACGTGGTCCAGTACGAGGTCGACAACCTGTACGGCGAGCTGATCCACGACGCCACGGCGGAGCACGGCCACTACGCGCTCGTGCTCGACGCCGGGGTCGAGGCGGGGCTCTCCCGCGAGGAGATCCTGCGCGGTCCCCCGGGCCCGAAGATGGCGCGCGCGATCGACGACTGGTACGCCATCGCGCGGGAGCGGCCCTGGGTGGAGGCGATGGCCGCCGTCCACGGCACCGAGATGCTGGCGGACCAGCGGCTCAAGGAGCGGCCGGGCTACCGGTACCCGTACCAGATGGGCGACGAGTCGTTCCTGCGCGGCTCGGGCTACTCCCCGAAGGGACGGCAGTTCCTCGCGACGACGCGGGCCGACACCGAGCACGCCGGCCGGGCGGCCGCGCTCGTCGAGCGGTACGCGGTCGACGCCGCGACCCGGGCGGCGGTGATGGAGACGTTCCGCCGCTCGATGCGGGACATGGGCCTCTACTTCGAGGCGCTCGTCGAGCGCGCGGACGCGTGGCGGGGGAGGTTCCCCCCGTGAGGCGGGCGCCCGCCACCGGCTGCGCGCTGTGCGGCGCGACCTGGGGCGATTACCGCGCCACCGTCGACGGCGTCGAGTGGTCGTTCTGCTGCGACGCCTGCGCCCGGTTCTATGACCTCGCGGTCCAGCGGACGAAGCGGGAGACCGGCTGGGCGTCGGTCGACCGGCTCTTCCTCGACCACGTCCAGGGCAACGAAGCGGACGGCTGGGCGCAGGGTGAGGGGGAGGAGGTCACGATCCATGTGTCGGGGTCGTCGGACGGCTCCGAGCTCCACGAGTACCGGGTGCTCTCGCGCTCGGAGCGCGCCCCCGGGCCGCGGGGCACGCGATAGCCCTTAATCGGCCGGCGGCTCGGCCCGTCGGTTGGATACGATGCCCACGAAGCGCTCGAAGGCCCGGCCGAGGTCCGCCGCCCGCCGAACTCCCCGCGCGGCCCCCCGCCGCCGCTCGCCGGGACGGGCCCCACCGGCCGGGGAGCCGATCCCGCTCGAGCAGCTGATCCGGCTGCCGACCCTCATGTTCCCCAAGCTCTCGTGGCAGCGGAACCAGGTGGCGTTCTACTGGGACCGCACCGGCCGGAACGAGCTGTACGTCCAGCCGCTCCCGCGAGGGGAGGCGCGCAAGCTCACCGACGGCACGGCGCCGCTGTCGGTGCGCACCGGACCGGTCTGGGACCGGGCCGGCCGGTCGCTCGTCTTCACCCGGGACACCGGCGGGGACGAGAAGTTCGACGTCTACCGGCTCCCGCTCGGCGCCGACGCGCCGATCCGGCTCACGCAGCAGCCGTCGGACATGCAGATCGCCGAGGTCAGCCCCGACGACCGGTGGGTGCTGTTCACCTCGAACGCGCCGGGCCGGGGCGGCCGGCGGCAGATGAACCTCTGGCGCGTCCCGCTCGCGGGCGGCGCCGCGGAGCAGCTCACCGACTACGCCTCCCCCGTCGGCTTCGAGGGCGGGAGCGGCTACTCCGCCGACGGACGGCAGATCGCGTTCTCGACGAACGAGACCCCGGACCTCAACAACATCGACGTCTACGTCTGCCGCGAGGACGGGAGCGACGCGCACCGGGTGTTCCAGGCCCGGGTCGGCTCGAAGGACTCGTACGTCGCCTGGCACCCGGACCGGCAGCACCTCGGGATCCAGTCGGACGCCTCCGGCGCGGTGCGGCCGGGCGTGCTCGACCTCGCCGACGGCTCGGTCCGGTGGTTCGGACGGGGGTCGGTGGACGAGCTGGGCGCCGACTTCTCCCCGGACGGCCGGCGCCTCCTCACGCTCCGGACCGACGGCGTGCGCGTCGAGCCGTTCCTGTACGACCTCCCGGGCGGCCGGGCGCACCGGATCCCGACGGAGGGGGGCCTCCCCGTCTCGCTCGAGTTCGGCGCGAAGCCGACCGAGCTGTTCGCCTGGTACACGAACCCGACGCGGCGGCCCGAGTTCGCCCGGCTGCGCGTCGACGGGCCGCCGGTGACGCTCCGCGCGGCCGACTACGGCGACCTCGACCGCCGTCGGTTCGTGGCCGGTCGGGCCGTGCGGTACCCGTCGTTCGACGGCCGGAAGATCGAGGCGATCCTGTACGCCCCGCGCACGACGCCGCGCGGGATGCGGCGACCGGCGATCGTGGAGGTGCACGGCGGGCCGACCGGCCAGTTCTTCCCGAACTTCAACGCGCTCAACCAGCACCTCGTGAGCCGCGGGTTCGTCGTCCTCGAGCCGAACGTGCGGGGGAGCACCGGCTACGGGAGCGAGTTCCGCGACCTGAACCGGCTGGACTGGGGCGGGGGGGACCTCCAGGACATCGTCCACGGGGCCCGGTACCTCGGCCGGCTCCCGTTCGTCGACCCCCAGCGGATCGGGATCTGGGGCGGGAGCTACGGCGGCTTCATGACGTACGTCGCGACGGTGAAGGCGCCGGAGCTCTGGAAGGCGGCGTGCGCCTGGGTCGGGATCACCGACCTCGAGCTCCTCTACTCCGAGTCGCGGGAGCACTACCAGTACTACTTCCGCGAGCAGATGGGGGACCCGGAGACGCACCGCGACCTGTGGCGGGACCGGAGCGCGATCCACTTCGCCGACCGGCTCCGCGCGAAGCTGCTCATGGTCCACGGCATCAACGACCCGCGCTGCCCGGTCGACCAGGCGCGCATCTTCCGCGACAAGCTGCTCTCGCTCGGGAAGCGCGAAGGGACGGACTTCGAGTACCTGGAGCTCGCCGACGAGGGGCACGGCTCCTCGGACATCGCGCAGCGGCTCCGGTCGTTCTCGACGGTCTCCGACTTCTTCGCCCGCGCGCTCTGACCCCGCGCGGGCGAAGTTTCGGGCGCCGACGGCCGTCAACTGTCGGCCGGCGTCGGACCCCCGTCGCCTTAAATCCGAGCGGTGGGCAGGGAAGCCCCGGACCTCGGGCGGGAGCCCGCGTCCGGTGTCACCCCGATGGAACCGCTCGTCGCCGAAGCCCTCACGCGACGCTTCGGCCGGCTCACCGCCGTCGACCAGCTCACGTTCCGCGTCCACGACGCGGAGATCTACGGGATGCTCGGCCCGAACGGGGCCGGCAAGACGACGACGATCAAGATGCTCACCACGCTCCTCCCGCCCACCTCCGGGACGGCGTCGGTCGTCGGGTTCGACATCGCGCGCCAGCCGGGGAAGGTGCGCGCGTCGATCGGCTACGTGCCGCAGATGATCTCCGCGGACCCGCAGGTGACGGGCTACGACAACCTCCGGCTGTTCGCGCGCCTGTACCAGGTCCCGCGCGCGGAGCGGGAGGCGCGGATCGCCTCCGCGCTCGCCTTCATGGGGCTCACGAACGTGGGCGACGCGCTCGTGCGGACGTACTCGGGCGGGATGATCCGCCGGCTCGAGATCGCGGGGGCGATGCTCCACCGGCCGAAGATGCTGTTCATGGACGAGCCGACGGTCGGCCTCGACCCGCTCGCGCGGGAGGCGGTCTGGAGCCAGATCGAGCGGCTCCGGAAGGAGCAGTCGACCTCGATCGTGATCACGACCCACTACATGGAGGAGGCCGAGCGGCTGTGCGACCGGCTCGCGATCATGCACCGCGGGAGCATGGTGGCGGAAGGGTCGCCGGCGCAGCTCAAGGCGACCCTCCCGACGCCGAACGCGACGCTGGACGACGTGTTCGCCCATTACGCCGGCGGGGAGATGGAGACCGGCGGCGGCTTCCGCGAGACGTTCCGGACGCGGCGCACCGCGATCCGGCTGGAGTGAGCCGTGGCCACGCGGACGTCGGCCGGGGCGGCGTGGGGGCGGGTCGCGTACTCGCACCTCGACCGGACGTTCGCCGTCGTCGAGTACGAGGTCCGGAAGCTCCAGCACGACCCGTCCGAGCTCCTCCTGCGCGCCGTGCAGCCCGCGCTCTGGCTGGTGGTGTTCGGGGAGGTGCTGAACCAGGTCCACCTGATCCCGACGGGCGGGGTGTCGTACATCGAGTTCCTCGCCCCGGGGATCCTCGCGCAGAGCGTGATGTTCATCGCGATCTTCTACGGGATTGCCTCGATCCGGGAGCGCGAGCTCGGGATCGCCTACAAGCTCATCGTGAGCCCGGCGCTCCGGATCTCGCTCGTCACGGGGAAGGCGCTGTCGGCGAGCGTGCGCGGCCTCTCCCAGGCGATCATCGTCTACCTGCTCGCCGTCGGGCTCGGGGTCCACCCGAACCTGTCGCCCCTCGCGATCCTGGGGGTGCTCATCGCCGTCGTGCTCGGCTCGATGCTGTTCGCGACGCTCTCGATGATCATCGCGAGCCTCGTGAAGACCCAGGAGCGGTTCCTCGGCATCGGACAGCTGATGACGATGCCGCTCTTCTTCGCGAGCAGCGCGATCTACCCGCTGTCGCTGATGCCGGCCTGGCTCCGGCCGATCGCGCTCGCGAACCCGCTCACCTACCTCGTCGAGGCGGCCCGGACGCTCATGATCCCGGGCGAGGTGGGGCTCGCCCCGCTCTGGGTCGACTTCTCGGTGCTCGTGGGGGTCACCGCGCTGTTCCTGGTCGTCCAGTCGCGGCTGTACCCCCGCATGGCCCAGTGAGCTCCTCCGGACGGCGGCGCCGGCCCCGGGCGCGGCCCGGTCCGGGGGCCCGAGTCGAACCGGTTGCACCAGAGCCTTAAGTGCGTGGACCCGGTCCCGCCGACCGGAGCGGGCCATGACGTTCACGGACGACCTCGCGCTGGTGCTGGACCTCCTGGTGCTCGTGTCGGTGGCGGTGTTCTACACCGCCTTCACGGTGTGGCTCGAGATGCGCCGCCACGACCGGCCCCGCGCGCTCACCCACCTGCGCGCCGGCTCGATGCTGCTCGGCTTTCTGGGCCTCCTCCTGCTCGTGATCGCCGTCTGGGGGGAGCTCACCTGGCCGCTCGCCGTGATCGTCGGCGGGACGAACGTGCTCGCGGCGTACGACATCCTGTTCTTCGACTCGCTGTTCCTGCTCGCGTTCCTCCTGGTCTCGTTCTCCCTCTGCATCCGCCTCCAGCTCCCCACGCACTTCGTCGGGATCCTGGGCGTCGTGATCGGGCTCGGGATCGGCTTCTACGGCTACCGCGCCTGGACGCTCGCGCTCACCGAGGCGCCGCTCGAGACGCTCCTCCTGTACCTCGGGTTCGCGGCCGTCGCGATCGGGTCGTACCCCGCGACGCTCTACGTCGACTGGTTCGTCGTGGGACCCGCGGTGCCGAACGTCGACCCGCTCCCCACCGACCCCCAGCCGCGATACCCCACGATGTGGACCGTCCTCCTGGGGCTGTTCCTCCTGCTCGTGGTCCTCGCCGGCGTTGCCGCCCTGTCCTACGGGTTCTCGACGGCGTGGGCGCACCTGGGCGCCCCGCCGTGAGCGGGCGCCGGCCGGAGCCAACCCTTTAGCCGCCCCCGCGGTCCGGGCGGCCGGTGTCGGACCGCTCCGCGTACGACGTGGTCGTCGTCGGCGGCGGCCACAACGGGCTCGTCGCGGCCGCGTACCTCGCGAAGGCGGGCGCCCGGACGCTCGTCCTGGAGCAGCGCGGCGTCGTGGGCGGGGCGTGCGTCACCGAGGAGCCGTGGCCGGGCTTCCGGCTGAGCACGTTCTCCTACGCCGCCGGCCTCCTCCGGCCGAAGATCGTGGAGGAGCTCGAGCTGCATCGGTTCGGCTACCGGACGTACCTCCTCGACCCGGAGATGTTCGTCCCGCTCCCCGACGGGCGCGCGCTCACGCTCTGGAACGAGGACGCGAAGACGGAGCAGGAGATCGCGAAGTTCTCCGCCCGGGACGCCCGGGCGTATCCCCGCTACTCGAAGTACTGGAGCGAGGTCGTGGAGCTCCTCGAGCCGCTCCTTCTCGCGCCGCCCGTCCCGCTCCCCGAGCTGCTCCAGGTCGTCCCGAACGACCGGGTGGAGGAGCTCGTGCGCGAGCTGTTCCTCCGGAGCGCGAGCGACATGCTCGACGACTGGTTCGAGTCGGAGCCGCTCAAGGCCGCGCTCTCCACGAGCGCGATCGTCGGCACGTTCCTCCCGCCCGACGCGCCCGGCACGTCGTACGTGCTCGCCCACCACAAGCTCGGGAACGTCGACGGCTACCCCAAGTCGTGGGGCGTCGCGCGCGGCGGCATGGGCGGGATCACCCAGGCGCTGCGCCGGGCCGCCGAGCATTACGGCGCCACGGTCCGGACGGACGCCGGGGTGCGCCGCATCCGCGTCCGGGACGGGCGGGCGGTCGGCGTCGAGACCCGGTCGGGGGAGACGATCGACGCCCGGGCGGTCGCCTCCTCCGTCGACGCCCGGCGGACGTTTCTCGACCTCCTCGGGCCGGACGACCTGGACGCGGAGTTCCGCCGGCGCGTGGAAAGGATCCGCAGCCGCGGGTCGGCGCTCAAGTTCAACGCCGCGCTCGACGCGCTCCCGGAGTTCACGGCGGCGCCGGGGGCGCCCGCCCCCCACCACCGCGCGTTCGTCGACCTCATGCCGAGCCGCGACTACGCGCGCGCCGCGTACGACGACGCCTGGCACGGCCGCTTCTCCCGGCGCCCGTACATGGACATCGTCTTCCAGAGCGCCCTCGACGACTCGGTGGCGCCGCCGGGGAAGCACACGATGAGCTGCTTCGTGCAGTACGCCCCGACGACGCTCGCCGGCCAGAGCTGGGACGAGGCGAAGCCCGCCGCCGCGGAGACGGTCCTCGACACGATCGAGGAGTACGCCCCCGGGATCCGGCGGGCCGTGACGCACTGGCAGGTCGTCTCCCCCGCCGACATCGAACGCACCCTCGGCCTGACCGGGGGGAACATCTTCCAGGGGGACATCACCCCGGACCAGATCTTCAGCTTCCGCCCGCTGCTCGGCTGGTCGAACTACCGGACGCCGGTCCCCGGGCTGTACCTCGCGGGCTCGGCCGCCCATCCCGGCGGCGGGGTCCTCGGCGCGCCGGGGCACAACGCGGCGCAGGTGATCCTGGAGGACCTCCGGGGCCCGTCCGGCGGACCGCCCGCGTCTCGCCCCTAAATAGCCGCCGCGGCTGGGAACCCCGCCGCCCGGTCGGGCGCGGAGGACGAGGACACGGCGCGCGTGGCGGACCTGCTCGTCGACGCGCTCGTGGCCGCGGGCGTGCGGAACGTCTACGGCGTCCCGGGCGACTCGCTCAACGCCGTCACCGACTCCCTGCGACCGCGCTCGAACATCCGGTGGGTCCACGTGCGCCACGAGGAGGCGGCCGCCTTCGCGGCGGGGGCCGAGGCGCAGCTCAACCGCCGGCTGGCGGTCTGCGCGGGGAGCTGCGGCCCCGGCAACCTCCACCTCATCAACGGCCTCTACGACGCGCACCGGAGCCGCGCGCCGGTGCTCGCCCTCGCCGCGCAGATCCCGAGCGCCGAGGTCGGGTCGAACTACTTCCAGGAGACGCGGCCCGAGGTGCTGTTCCAGGACTGCAGCCACTTCCGGGGCACCGTCGACCGGCCCGAGCAGCTCGCCCCGGTCCTCTCGGCGGCCCTCCAGGCGGCCGTCGGCCGGCGCGGCGTGGCCGTGGTCGTCCTGCCCGGGGACGT
>JASHRQ010000076.1 GCA_030037265.1 Thermoplasmata archaeon
GCGGATAGATGGCCGTCACCCGGATCCCGAGCGGTTTGAGTTCCGCGCGCAGATGCGCGCTCAGTCCGGACTGCGCGTACTTGGCCGCCGTGAAGGCGACGGCCGTAGAGTCGAACGGAGCGCCCGGTAGTCCCGAGGTCGACACGATCGTCACGACGTCGGCGGCCGACGACCTTCGAAGGCCCGGGAGCAGTCCCTGGGTCACGAGGATAGTTCCCGTCACGGCTGCGCGCACCGTGGTGTCGATGTCGGACTCCGAGAGCTCGTCGAGCTTCCCGGACAAGAACGGAGACCCGTTGTTGACGAGCACATCCACCACCCTTTCCTCGCTCAGGGTCCGGCGGCAGGCCTCCCGGACGCCCTTCGGCTGACCCAGGTCGCACGGTACGGTCTCCGCGCTTCGCCGGGTCCTCGCCCTGACGACTTCCGCAACGCCGCGGAGCTTCCCGGAGTCCCGTCCCCACAGCACGACCTCGGCCCCCTCGTCGGCCATCACGATCGCGAGGGCACGTCCCAAACCCCGGCCGGCTCCGGTGATCACGACCCGACGGCCCGAGAGCGCGTGGTCCGCCGTCATGCCCGTTCCGGTCTCAACGCCGTGGCGTATTTCACGGTCCGCGGTCCGGACCGGCCCACCCCGGCGCGTGGGAGGTCCTTCGACGAAACCGTTCGTACGCGCGTCTTTCCCCGTCGGTCCACCTGGGATGCCCGGGGGCTCGTGGCTGCTCGGAGGGACCCGACCGATGACGCGGTACACCGACCAGATCCTCCGGCACCACGCCGAGCTGCGTCGGAAATTGCGGGGCTATCTCCGGAAGGCCCGGAGGGGATTGGCCCGGGAAGACGCGAAGGCGCTGGTGTCATTTCTCAGGAACGAGTTGCTCCCGCACGCCGGAGGGGAGGAGCGCGCCTTCTATCCGGTCCTGGACGAGGTCATCCGCTCCCACGGCCAGCCGACCCGCATCATGGCACGGGACCATGAACGAATCCTCGAGTACGTGTCGCGGCCGTCCCGCGCCGCCGGGCGCGGGCCCCGGGCGCCCGGGGCGGCCTCCGGGAGCCCTAGACCCGAGTTCGACCGGCTCGCGCTCGAGCTGGGCGCCATCCTCGAGCTCCACTTCGACAAGGAGAACCAGGAGTTCTTGCCACTGGTTGACCGATACGTCGACCCGATGACCCAAGGCGAGGTCCTCGCGCGGATGCACGAAGAACCGGCGCCGAAGCCGCGAGCTCGCCCCGCTCTCCCGGGGCGTGGGCAAGTCGGGTCGGGGAACCCGAGGGGACCGAGGAGGTACCCAGGATACTCGGGCAGGGGATCTCCGTGAGCGACGCTCGCCGGCTCGACTATGCCCGAGTCGCCCCCGGCGTGCTCGAGGCGATGCTCGGGCTCGAGCGGTACGTGCGGAGCACGACGCTCGATCGACGGTTGCTCCACCTCGTGAAGATGCGGGCCTCGCTCCTCAACGGTTGCGCGTACTGCCTCAACCTGCACCGTCGAGAAGCGATGCAGGACGGCGAGAGCCCGCGCCGGCTCTTCCAGCTCGTGGCGTGGGAGGAGTCGCCCGACTTCACGCCGCGGGAGCGCGCGGCGCTCCGGTGGACGGACGCGATCACCCTCCTCCGGGAGGGCCACGTTCCGGATGCGGTCTACCGGAAGGTCCGGCGCCAGTTCTCGCCCCGCGAGCTGGTCGACCTCACGCTGGGGGTCGTCGCGATCAACGGCTGGAACCGATTGGCGATCGGGTTTCGGACCCCGCCGGAGGACCCCCCGCCGCGACGGGGGGACGGACCCACCGGGCCGGGGCTCGGGTCAGTTAGATCGCGACGCGGGCGCGGACCGCCTTCCACCGCGCCGGGTCCACGTTCTTCTCGGCGAGCCCGCGGAAGTACGCGAGGACCTCCGGCGGCGCTCCGGCCTTCACGCCCTGGAAGAGGGCCGTGAGCTCGTTGACGTCGAGCGATCCGAGCATCCAGCGATGGAACTCGGCCAGCCGTTCGCGCGGCATCCCCCGCTCCACCCGCTCCCGCATCCCCCGGAGCTGCTCGTCGGTGAAGTGGCGGTTGAGCAGCGGCACGAGGTAACGCTCCTCCCGGTTCATGTGGGCCAGGTACCGGGCGAAGAACCCGTTCGTCTCCACCGCGAGTCGCCGGCCCCGGGCGAGCCGCTCGACCGGCTGCGGCTCCTGCTGGAGCGCGTCGCCCATCCGCTCGATCTCCAACAGCGCGCGGCCGAACGCCCGATGGTCCTCCATCAGCTCGTCGATGAACTTCGCGTCGAACGGCCGCGCCTCCGGGAACAGCGTGTCCTCGTGGCCGCCGTGGGCGTGCAGGAGGCAGAGGATGCATGAGGCGGGGACCCCCGCGCCGAACTCGTGGTGGATGTCCGCGAGCAGGGCGGCCGTCGCCGCCGGGTCCGCGAAGTCGGTCGTCTGGAGTCGTCCTCCGAGTTGGTAGATCATCGACCGGAGCGCCTTGTGGATGGGAGTGAGAACGTCCTCCGTGGAGATGGCGGGCCCGTCCGGTGCGCTCGGCGCGTGTTCGGTCATGCGAGGGCGCACGGGACGCTGAGCCTTAAGCCCTCCAACGGAGCCCGGTCGGCCCTCGGTCCCGGAGTTCCCGGGATTGCTGGCGCCCCGCGCTCCCGTCAGGCAACCGTGGCCGACTCGATCCGGACCGGGGTGCGGGGCCGGTCGTGGCCGTCGCGCGGGACCGCCGCGATCTTCTGCGCCACGTCCTTGCCGTCGACGAGCCGTCCGAAGACCGCGTGCTTCCCGTCGAGCCACGGCGTGGCGGCGAGGGTGATGAAGAACTGGCTCCCGCCGGTGTTCGGGCCGGCGTTGGCCATCGAGAGGATTCCGACGGAATCGTGGTGCAGCGTCGGGTGGAATTCGTCCTTGATCGAGTAACCGGGGCCCCCGGTGCCGGTTCCCTGTGGACACCCGCCCTGGATCATGAAGCCGGGGATCACGCGATGGAAGGTGAGCCCGTTGTAGAACCCCTTGCGCACGAGCGTGAGGAAGTTCTGGGCGGTGGCCGGCACTCGGTCGACGAAGATCTCTGCCCGCATCGTTCCGAGCGTCGTCTGCAGGGTGACCGTGGGGTTCGGCATGGCGCCCCCTGGGGCCTCCGAGCCCAAAAGCCCTCCGCGACCCGGGAAGGACCGGGAACTCTGGGCACCACACCCAACATGGTGGAGGGATAGGCCCTCGGCAGTGGGTATCCTGTCCTCACACCACCCTTCGGGGCCCGTGCACAGTTAACGACGGTGAGCTATATGGCTGAGCGAATTGACTTCCGGTGCGGGCGATGTGGGACTCCCGCCACCTTGCCACATGGTCGCGTCGGCCGCTGGTCGTGGCGGTCGTGGTGGTCCTAGTGGTGTCGGGGATATTTGGGGGCTGGTACTGGCTCGCCCGAGCCAAGAGTTCTCCGGCAGCCGTACGGGATGACGGTCCCACCTTCTACCAGGCGCTGGCGAGCCTGAACTCGTCGGTGGCGAACCAAAGCGGAGGGCCGTGGTCGATCTTCTCCGTGATGGGAATCGCAGCCCAGGGCCCGTATAGCCCGAGCGTGAAGGGTTACGTCAGCTTTTACGCCAGCGTTCCGGTGAATGGGTGCCAGGCCGCGCTGAACGGGCTGACCATGTTCAATGGGTCCATTCCGATCTTCACCGGAACGTTCAACTCCGGCACCGCACCGTTCTGGCAGTTCGCCTACTACTCCAACGTCACCGCGGAGGTTCTCGTGGGGACCAATGTCTTGGGAGTACCGCACCTGTTTTCCCCGTTCCCTCTGCAGAGCAACTGCACCCATGCCTGGGGAGACTTCGGACTGGACCCCACGTACTGGACGAGCCAGATCTACTCCAACGCCTCCCTTCCCCCCAACAGTCCGCTCGCGGCTCGGGTGGACTGGGGCCATGTGGACACCGGATATCTGGATCGCCATCAGCCGCTCGTAGAGCTCTTCACGTCCGGCCCTGCGATGCTCGCCTCCACGCAGGACCTACCGTACGGACGCCTCGGTGTCGACTTCGTCGCCTGTGGTCTGGTGGGGGTCGCCGGGTACGGCCTCATCTATTACTCGGGCGTGAACAAGAACGGGTCGTATCCGGGAGCGTTCAACGCGTCGGAGAACTGCGCGGTCGGCAACTCGGGTACGATCAGCGGTACCTACCAGATGCTGTTCACCAATGTTACGGCGTCGAGCGCGGCCTACTCTACCTGGACCGACGCCTCCACGACGGTCGATTTCGCCCTGAACGACGGAGGAGAATACCACAACATGTGGGGGCTGGCCAACTGGATGGCC
>JASHRQ010000077.1 GCA_030037265.1 Thermoplasmata archaeon
CGGCTGAGCGCGAGGCCGATCGCGACCGCCGCGACGAGGATGACCACGAGGAACACCACGTTGTACGGGAACGTGTGGAGGAGGGCGACGAACCCCCCGCCGCTCAGGAGGTTCACCGCGACGCTCGCCGCCGCCTCGCCGAAGTAGCCGTCCGCGAGCAGCACCGCGGAGGCGGTCGCCTGGCTGCCGAAGTAGCAGACGGGGACGCTGAGCCGCACCGCGGCGTACCCGGTCGCGTTCGTCGTCACCTCCGCCGTCCCGAAGGTGCCGCTGCACGGTCCGGTGTAGCTCGCCGGGGGAGCGAAGCTCACGTCGACGGGGATCCCGGCGATCGGCGCGCCGGACGTGGAGTTGGTGACGAGGACGGTGATCCGGGTCGAGCCGCCCGGGGCGACCCCCGCGGGGTTCGCGCGGAGCGTCAGGTTGACGAACGAGGAGGTGAGGCCGCCATACAGGTACAGCGCCCGGGGGGTCCCCCAGCCGGTCACGACGTCGTATCCCTTCTGCGCGGGGTAGAGACAGTTGCTGCCGGAGGTCACGTCGGAGAAGGCCGGGGTCGGGACCGGGGTCGCCTCCTGCTGCGACGCGAGCGCGTACAGCCGCGGGGTGACGTATCCGAGCCCGCTCCCGTGGACCGCGTCGATCTCGTCGAGGAGGCCCGCCCAGAACGGCGTCGCGAAGCTCGTACCGGCGAGCGGGAACCACGCCCCGTCGAAGTAGACCATGTTGTCCGCGGCCGGCCCGGCCACGTCCGGTACGCCCCGGCCGTTGGTGCCGATCACCGTCGCCGCGCTCCCGACGAGCTGCCACGAGGGAGCCGCGTAGTCGGTCGAGAAGCCGCCGCCGGACCGGTTCCAGGCCGGCTGGCTCGCGATCCCGGTGACCTGGCCGGACAGGGAGACGTTCAGCGTCGGCTGGGTCCCGCCGACGGCGAGGGCGTACGGCGAGCTGGCCGGGAACTCGACCTCCGCGGTGGGGGTGCAGGTGTCGTGGCTCAGCTGCGACCCTCCGTCGTCGCCCGAGGCCGCGACGAGCGTGATGCCGCGCTGCGACGCCTCGGCGAAGCTGCTCGTGTAGGCGGCCTGGAACGGCGCATCCTCCCCCTCGGGGACGCCGAACGACATCGAGATCGTCGTGACGCCGGTGAGGTCGTCGATCGCGTAGGAGAGCGCGTACTCCATCGCCGAATCGTTCGGCGAGTACTGGTCCGACGCCGGCCCGTCCGGCGCATAGACCGCGTCGAGCGTGGCGCCGGGCGCCATCGACCCGGACCATTCGAGGTCGAGGGTGAGCTCCTGCGGGCCGCCGCTCGGGTCGTTCACGGCGCCCTCCGACGGCTCCGGCGCGCCGTCGACCGGGTACGGCACGACGGTCGGGACGGCCGGGTACTCGGACGGGTAGTAGTTCGCGAAGAACGTGCTGATGTCGCTCGGGGAGTATCCGTCGCCCCACAGGAGCAGGACGATCGCGGTACCGGCCGCGGAGTGGAAGGTCCCGGACAGGTTGTACAGCCCGTCCAGGCCGTACGCGCCGTGGGCGCCGGACGGCGTGACCTGGGTCGTCGTCGTGCCGAGCGCCGTCGTGGGTCCCTGGCTCCCCGACCCGACCTCCACGGGAGCCACGGGGAGAGTGAACGTCGAGAACCCGGCCGACAGCCCGCTCACGGCCAGGACCTCCGAGGCGAACGGGGAGGGGAGCGACGGCACCGCCGCCGGGAACTGGACCGCGCGGCCCGCCCAGCTCCCTTGCACGAGGCTGGTGTTGAACGCCGCGCCGACGCGCGCGGCCGGTCCGGAGAGGGTGAGCGACATCCGGTCGGGCCACGCCTGCACGACCGCGAGGCCCCGCAGCTCGAAGTACTGCTCGAGGGCGGCGTACGAGGCGGCCGACGGGCTATACTGGGCCACGAACTGGGCCAGCGTGAGCGCGGCGCTTCCGGTTGCGGGGACGTCGTACATCGACAGGTTCCGGGGCCAGAGGGACACGGTGACCTGGACCGGGCCCCCGGCCGGGCGCTGGTCCGAGACGTCGGCCGTCGCGTTGGTCACGAACCCCGCCCGGGCGGACCACGGGGTTGTGAGCGCGGCGGGCAGGAGGGTGCCCGAGGCGGGAGATGCCGCAGCGGGGGAGACCGAGACCGTGGACGGACCCCGGGTGGAGGCCGATGCGAGCGCGGGAACGCCGGCGGCGAGGACGACGAACGCCAGGGCGGCGCAGAGCATCGCGCGTCCGAGGAAGGGAGAAGGTCGATCCATGTTCGACCGTTGAACGAACCCAGGCGGTCGGCCCCGCATCAACCTTCCGGGGCGGTCGCAGAGGCTGCGGGTCCCGTGGGGGAGCCCGGGCCGGCCGGGCCCGCGGTCACTCGCGAATCGGCTTCGTGTAGCCGACGGGGAGACCGACCGGGGTCGGGCCGCCGAATGGGTCGGGGCGGGGCCCCGGCGTCGCGCCTCGGAGGCCGCACAGGTACGCATCGATCGCCCGGGCGGCGTCGATCCCCGCCCCCATCGCGTAGACGACCGACTTCCCGCCGACGGCGAACACGCCGGGCACCGCCGTCGCGTAGTCCGTACCCTTCCCTTCGGGCCACCCGCCGGGGGCGATGCGGAAGTCGAACCCGGGCTCGAATCCGTCGAGGTCGGCCCGCTGGCCCACCGCCACGATGACCGTGTCGCATTCGAGCCGTTCCTCGCGACCCGCCACGGGGACCGGTCGCCGGCGCCCCTGCTCGTCGGGCGGGCCGAGTTCGACCGGCTGGACGACGAGCGCCCGCACGTGCCCATCGCCTTCGATCCGCACCGGGGCGCGTTGGAACAGGAACTCGACGTGCTCCTCCTCGGCTCCGTGCACCTCCTCCCGGTCGGCCGGCATCTCGTCCCGGCCCCGGCGGTACACGAGCCGCACGCGGCCGCCGGCCGCGAGGCGGACGGCGCTTCGGACCGAGTCCATGGCGACGTCGCCGCCGCCCACCACGACTACGTCCCGGCCGAGGGTCGGCGGCTCGCCCCGGTGGATCGCCTTCAGGAACTCCAGCGCCGGGATGACGCCCGGGAGCTCCTCGCCGGGCAGGTCCAGGACCCGGTGCGTGGACGTGCCGACGGCGACGCAGACCGCGCGGTACCCCTGCTGGAGCAGCTCCGCCGGGTCCAGGTCCCGCCCGACGCGGAGGTCCGT
>JASHRQ010000078.1 GCA_030037265.1 Thermoplasmata archaeon
CGCGGCGGGCCGCGGCGGCGGCGCGTGGCGCTTCGCCCACCGGCGCCCGAGCGCGCGCTCGTACAGCAGCTTCAGGTACATCCCGTCGTGCTCGAGGAGCGGCGAGCTGGAGATCACGGTCACGTCGTACTCCCGGTCGGCGAGCACCTCGGCGACGGGGTCGAACCGGACGACCCCGCGCTTGATCGGCGTGAGCCGGAACTCCGTCGGCCCGTAGAACTCGACGCCGGAGAAGTTGAGGTACAGGTCGCCCTTGCTCGCCGCGACGAACTGGTCGACGAGCGTCCGGAGCTGCGCGGGGTCCTCGAACGTCGTGCGCTCGCGGGCCGCGAGGTGGGGCAGGTTGAGCACCGGGACGATCCCCCGCACGTGGTGCGCGAGGTCGAGGATCTCCTCGCGCGAGCCGAAGACGTCCGGGTGCCCGCTCGGCTCGACCGCGAGGTGGACCTGCCCGTGCGTCACCTCGCCGAGCCACCCCTCCAGCTCCCGGGCGAGCTCGGTGAGCTCCTGCACGCTGTCCGCGCGGGAGCCGCCGCCGTAGAAGCCGAGGTGGGTGACGGCGAGGCCGGCGCCGAGCCCGTCCGCGAGCAGCCCGGCGCGCTTGATCTGCCGGATGCTCCGGTCGCGCGACTCCTCGCTGCCGAAGAAGTCCACGTAGTACGGCGCGTGGAGCGTGAGCCGGACGTCGAGCGCCCGGGCGAGGCTCCGCGTGAGCGCGAGGTCGAGGTAGTCCTTCGCGAGGCTCCAGGAGAGCGCCGTGAGCGTCGCCCGCCGCTTCACCGGGCTCGCGAGGGTCTCCGGGTCGGTCCCGTCGGTGCTGCCCCCGGACACCTCGACGACGAGCTGCCCCGCGAGCGCCCGCGGCAGCTGGCCGACCTCCTCGTCGAGGGCGACGTGGGCGAGCGGATTGACCTTGATGAACTGGACCTCCATCGCGGTGAGGCCCAGATGGTGGATGTCGGCGATACCGTCCCGGAGGGTCCTCCCCTTGCAGGAGAGCGGTATGCCGGCTGGACCGAAACGGATCACGACTGACCAAATCCGATACGGGGGTTCCCCCGTATTGTACGGGTCTATTTATACGGGCCGGCGGGGGCCACGATCGAGACGAACAGGCACGGCGGCCCGTCCTCGACCCGGTCCCCCGCCGGCGAGCGCCGGAGCCGGCGGAGTACCTGTCCCCACCGGTTCCCGACGGGAGCGACCAGCACGCCGTCCGGCGCAAGCTCGCGTCGCCACGCCGGGAAGATCTCCGGCGTCGCGCACGACACGAGGATCCGGTCGAACGGAGCGCGGTCCGGCGCCCCCGCGCGCCCGTCCGCGCACCGGACCTCCACCCGGTCCGCGAATCCGAGCTCCCGCACCACCGCCCCGGCTCGTTCCGCGAGCCGGCGCTCGACCTCGAGGCCGAGGACCCGTCCGCCGGGACGGACGAGCGTCGCGGCGAGGACGGCGAGGTACCCCGAACCGGCGCCGACTTCGAGCACCCGCTGACCGGCCGCGAGCTCCGCCCACTCGAGCTGCAGGGCCACCATGTGGGGGGCCGAGATCGTCGCGTTGCCCACGCCGAGCGGGAGCGGGGTGTCGTCGTACGCCTCGTCGGCGAGCTCGGGAGGGACGAACCGGTGCCGGGGGACCGAGGCCATCGCGGCGGCGACGCGCGCGTCGAGCGGGGCGAGCGCCTCGACCATTTCCCGGGCGGCGTCCGTCCACGGTTTCCCGGCCGCCCGGCGGTTGGCCGTCATCGGCCCCCGGGGCGGCGAGGCGCGCCGCGGAACCCCACGCCGATGAGGTACACCTCGGAGGAGGGGCCCCGCGAGGCCGGCGGCTTCGTCCGGTGCCACCGGTCGAACCGCGGGGCGAGCTCGCGCTCCAGCTCCGGCAGGAGGTCGCCGTCGAACACCTTCGCCACCCAGCATCCGCCGGGAGCCAGGTGCCGCTCCGCGAGCGCGAACGCCGAGCGCACGAGGTCGACGCTCCGCGCGTGGTCGGTGGCGTACGCGCCGCTGATCCGCGGCGACATGTCGGAGAGCACCGTGTCGAACTCGGCGTCCGCGAGGCGCGTCTCGAGCTCCGGGCTTCCGACGGCGCCGCGGACGACCCGGACGCCGTCGATCGGCTCGACGGCGCGCGGGTCGACGGCGACGACCGTGCCGGACGGCCCGACGCGCTCGCGCGCCACCAGCGACCACCCGCCCGGGGCGGCGCCCAGGTCGAGGACGCGGCCGCCCGGCCGCAGGACCGGGTACCGGTCCGCGAGGTAGGCGAGCTTGAAGGCGGCGCGAGAGCGGAGCCCCTCCGCCTGGGCGGCGCGGTAGTACGGGTCCCTCCGGCGCGCCTCCACGAACCGACGGCCCATCGCCCCGCCACGGGCGGGCCGGGTTAAAGGCGGGCCGCCCCGGGGGCCGCCGCTACCGGTGGCGGAGCACGAGCAGGATTCCCGCGATGAGCCCGAACAGGCCGGCGAGCGCGACGAACAGGCCCAGCCCGAGGATCACCCACGACGCGACCGAGAGGACGAGGACGACCACCCCGCCGGCCACGCCGTACTCCCCGGCCCGACGGCTCCCGATGGCCGCGAAGAAGATGAGGAGGATGCCGAGCACGACCTCGAGCAACAGCCGCGCGGTGTACCCCAGGACGACCCCCGCGTGGAACCCGTGGGCGATCAGCGAGACGACGCCCGAGCCGAGCGTGAGGACCGCGTCGAGGAACAGGAACACCCCCGCGAGGATGCCGAACAGGAACCCGAGCCGGTCCGGCGGCGCGTAGTACGTGGCGGCGGCCATGCCGCTCCGCCTCCGCGATGCGACATAGGCGTTGCGGGCGCGAATGGGGCCGTCCGAATTTGAATCGGAGTCTCTAGCACCCCAAGCTAGAAGGATGGTCCAAGCTACCCCACGGCCCCACGGGAGCTTCCGGCGCGCGCGGACCTGACCCGGGGTGATAACCGTTGTGCCGCCGGCGTCCGCCGGGCCCGCGGGTCAGTGCACGAACGCCCACACCGTCACGCCGATCGCGACGATGATCACCGTGCAGAGCACCGAGAACCAGAAGAACCACCGGGTCTCCGCGCGCTGCTCCTCCGGGTCCTGGCCGGTCGGCGGCGTGCCGCCGCCCGGGAACGGCGTGTACGGCCAGCGGACCTCGGGCTCGTCTCCCATGCGGGGTCCCTCGGCCCGTCGAGAGGCGTGGCGGGGTTCTTATCGTTCGTGTTCGCACGCCGCCGACCGGGTCCCGCGAGGGGCTCAGCCCGCGAACCACGGGACGCGGCTCGCCGGGCCCGTCGGGTTCGCCACGACCGAGTGGAGGTTCGCGGCGATGCTGCCGGGGGCGAAGGTGTCGCGGAGCGCGAGGTGGTACAGCACGAACAGCGCGTCCTCGTCGCTCGAGACGCCGAGCGATGCGTGGACGTCCACGTGGTAGTCGTCGCGGAGGCTCCGCAACAGCTCGCCGAAATCGACGTCCCCGGAGCCGACGTTCGCGAACGCGCGCCGGTACATCCCGACCACGAGCCCGGTCGCGAGCCGGAGCACGTCGCGCGGCGGGATCCGGACCTGGTGCCAGTGGGGGGACGGACCGGTCCCCTCGGCGTTCCGGAGGACGAGGATGCGCAGCCGCGGGGAGGCTCCGCGGTCGGTCGCCCTCGGGACCTCGCCCCACGCCGACTCGGCGGCGGCGTCGGTCGGCACGACGAGGATCGGCGTCGGCGCGTCGGCCTCCTCCGGCGGGCTCGGGCGGGTCCACGGCGCCCCGGTGGGCGCCCACGCCGCCCCCGCCACGTAGACCGGGATCGTCGGGCGCCGGCTCTGGCGGTAGACGACCCAGAACGTGGGGTCGGACGGCTCGGCGGGACGCTCCGCGGAGCGGCTCCGGTGGTACCCGAGCGCCTTGAGCGCGGTCTCGGCCTCGGCGACGATCTCGTGGTCCGTGCCGGCGGACCCGGGTCCCGGAGGAGATCTCATCGCCCGGAAAAGGAGCCGGGAGCGCTTAAGGCTCGCGTAGGTGCGCGGTCAGTGGGTGGGTCCGGCCGAGCCCGCCGTCGAGCGCAGGATGCTTCCTCCGAGGGTCCGTCCCGGCGACGAGGTGCGGGTGGTCGCCCCCGCACGGAGCCTCGCTTGGCCCTGGGTCGAGGGTGCGATCCCGCTCGCGGAGGCGCGACTCCGCTCGCTCGGCCTCACGGTCACCTACGGAGAGCACGTCCGCGAGCGCGACGCGTTCGGCTCGTCGTCGGTCGAGCACCGGCTCGCCGACCTCCACGCGGCGTTCGCCGACCCGGCCGTGACGCTCGTCCTCCCGGTCGCGGGCGGCTTCAATTCGAACCAGCTGCTCCGGCACCTGGAGTACGACCTCTTCCGGGCGCACCCGAAGGTCGTGGGGGGCTTCTCGGACATCACCGCGCTCGCGAACGCGCTCTACGCCCGGACGGGCGTCGTGACGTACTCGTCGCCGTGCCTGTTCAACTTCGGCGAGCCGGAGAACGTCGAGTACACCGTGGAGCAGTTCCGGCGGTGCGTCACCGAGGACGGTCCGTACGTCGTTCCGTCCTCCGAGCGATGGAGCTACGACAAGTGGGCGCGCGGCGTGGCGCCCCGGACGTTCCACCCCAACCGCGGACCGTGGACGGTACAGCCCGGCTGCGCCGAGGGGACGATCGTCGGCGGGAACCT
This sequence comes from Thermoplasmata archaeon, assembly GCA_030037265.1. GTDB lineage: Archaea > Thermoplasmatota > Thermoplasmata > Lutacidiplasmatales > UBA184 > JAKIWV01. The sequence continues at coordinate 4,671 of JASHRQ010000078.1, forward strand.
CTCAACGTTCAACCTCCTCCACGGGACCGAGTACCTGCCGGACCTCACCGACGCGATCCTGTTCGCCGAGGACGACCACGAGTCCCGCGCCGTGAACTTCGACCGGGACCTCCAGTCGGTGCTCCACCTGCCCGGCGCCCGGGGGATCCGCGGCGTGGTGTTGGGCCGGTTCGAGGCGGAGAGCGAGGTGACCCCGGAGCTCCTTCGCGGAATCGTGGAGAGCAAGGAGGAGCTCCGCGGCGTCCCGGTCGTCGCCGACGCGGACTTTGGCCACACGACCCCGCTCTTCACCTTCCCGATCGGGGGCCGGGCGCGGCTCGAGGCCGGGCCCGACGGCGTGCGGCTCGAGATCCTCGTGCATTGACCGGGTCCGCCTGGGCCCATCGCTCGACGGAGTGGCGTGGTAGATGGCCGCCCACGGGGCGGTGTCGCGACCGGCCTCGATTCATGCCCGGTTCGGATTACGACGCGGAATGTGAACACCGGGCGAGGCAAAACTCCATAGTCCTCTGGTGGCTCGCTCGGGATGGAAGGAGATCATGGATTCGCCGGACCGCCTGAGTGGCATTCCGGTCCGTTCCGTCTCGGCCCAAGAGCTCCTCGGTCCGTTGACCGCTCTCGAGCAAAGGCACGCCCCTTCGACCCTCTACCTCGCCGGAAAGTTCCGATTGCCGCTCCTTCACCCCAGAGTGGCCATCGTCGGGACCCGCGAACCCTCTGGCGAGGGGCAGAAGGCTGCCGCATCGCTGTCCCGAACGCTGGCCGAACACGGTGTGACGGTGGTCAGCGGCCTGGCCCGCGGAGTGGATACCGCGGTACACCGGGCTGCAATTGACGCCGGAGGCTGCACGATTGCGGTGTTAGGTACACCACTCTCCCGGGCCAATCCCCCTTCCAATGTGGAACTCCAGCGGCAGATCATGGAAGATCACCTGGCCATCTCCCAGTTCGCCAACGGGACCCCGATTCGGCCGGCGAATTTTGTAATCCGAAACCGAACCATGGCCCTGATCGCTGATGCCTCGGTTATCATCGAGAGCGGAGACACGGGCGGGTCGTTGAGCCAAGGTTGGGAGACGCTTCGATTGGGGCGACCACTCTTCGTCCACGATCGAGAGTTCGCCAAGTCTTCGCAGACTTGGCCCCAGAAGATGGCGCGCTACGGCGCCATCCGGTTCCGAGAGCCATCCGATATCTTGGAGTGGTTACCAAGCCCCGTTCCCAGCCCGGAGACGTCGGTCCTTGCTCTCCAAGCAGCTTGATTTCGCCTCGCTCTTGACATACTGCCCGCGTCCGGGGGAGGTCGCGGCGGAACTCCGGGAAGGGGCCCGCGCCTCCAGGAACCTTGTCCTAACTCTCAAGGACGGGAGAGCCTTCGGGGAGCCGCCGCGTACCGTGGCGGCGGAAATCGTCGCGCACCTTAGAACCAATCCAGCCTCCGCTGCGGTGCTCTCTGCATTCCTTCGGCCGGCCGCTACGCTCGTCCCCGTTCCCAAGAGCACGCTGCTCGCCAAGGGAGCCCTGTGGGTCCCGGAGCAATTGTCCCAAGAGCTCGTCCGTGGCGGCTTTGGAAGGGAAGTGGCCGTGCTGCTGGAGAGGACAGAACCGATTCCCAAGGCCGCAACCAGCGTGTCGTCCGAGCGCCCTACAGCGCTTCGGAACTACGAGACGCTCAGGGTGCACCGGTCGCTGGCAGCCCCCACCGAGCTCCTTCTGGTCGATGACGTGGTCACGGCTGGCGCGACCCTGCTCGGGTCGGCGTCTCGGCTTCTGGAAGGGTACCCGGGCGTACCGATCCGGGGATTCGCCGCAGCGCGGACCATCGGCGCCGGATCGCACTTCCGTAGAGTAGTCGAACCCGTGGTAGGTACGATCACGCTTCGCGAAAACGGTCGCACGCATCGCGAACCGTAACTCAGAACCGCTGGGCGGACGACCGCCTGGATTCGGACCAGAGGGGAGCTCCCTCGTCGCCCGCTGACTCTCTGACGGAACACTCCTCGGAGTTACCGGGCGCGCTCGGTCGCCCCCCTCGCGTCGGTTGCGCGGGCCGGGGTCGCTAGAACGCCGGCGTCCACCCCATCCGGAGGAGGCCCCAGTTCGCGACGACGACGAGGATCACGACGAGGAGGTACGGCCCCGAGACGACGAACCCGCGGAGCGCCGTCCGACGCTCCGAGGAGCGCCAGAGCGGCAGCTCGGCCCCGAG
>JASHRQ010000079.1 GCA_030037265.1 Thermoplasmata archaeon
CGGAGGACGAAGGGCTGGCCGCGCGGCCCGACCGCCTCCTCTGGCACGACGACGTCTGGCCCGGCGCCCGGGCGCAGATGGCCGCGGTGGGGCACCCCATCCCCTCGCTCCTCCTGAGCGCGGTCCCGCGCCGGTCGTTCGACCCCGCGTCGTTCCGCTGCCCGGGCACGGTGCCCACCCGCCGCGTCGCCGAGGGAGACCGGATCGACCTCGGGAACCGGTCGTTCGAGGTGCTCCACCTGCCGGGGCACACGCGCGGCTCCGTGGGGCTGTGGGACGCCGCGCGCGCGGTGCTGTTCAGCGGCGACGCGGTCTACGCGACCGACCCGCTGATCGACACGGCCCCGACGTCGGACGGGCCCGCGTACGTGGCGACGATGCGCCGCCTCCGCGAGCTGCCAGTCGAGGCCGTGCACCCCGGCCACGACTTCAGCTTCGGCCGGGCCACCCTCGTCGTCCGGTGCGACGCGTACCTCGCGTCGCACGCCGAGCAACAGGGGCCGGCCCCAACTCACGATACTGGACGAGTGAAATCGACGGCCACTCGATAGAAGGACGGGCCGACGCGCTCGAGGAAGGTAGGGAACCACCCCGGTTGGGGTCGGATCCGCTCCCTCCCGACCCGGTCTCGGCCACCAGCTGCGCTGGGGTGGTGGGGCGGAGGTTGCTTGGCTCCGCACACCGGCGGGCGAAGGGACGAGCCCCTGCAACTTCGCAGTGCCGGGTCCGCGCATCCTCTGATGGAATCTCTCACTCGACGGCGTCGCAACGCCTCAAGCTTAATTCACCGGAGCGCCATGAGTTGCTTGAGCCTGCGCACGATGGAAGAAGCGATACCGGAAGCGCCCATGACAAGCGGGGCCGCATCCGGTCCACGTGTCGCACGCCCGCCGCGCCCCGGGAGACGGGGGGCGACGAGCGGGCGGGCCATGGCCCTGCCATTGATCGTCGGGGTTTTGATTGGAGCCTCTATACTCGGTGCTTCCGTGTCCGCAGTGCCCCGGACCCAAGGGCCGGGTGGGGATGGGTCGCCGCCCTTCACGCTGTGGCTCAACCTGAACAATTCTTCCCTGACGGGCGGTGTCTACTTCTACGTATTCTCCGTTTCCTTGTCTCCCTGGGTCAACGTGACAGCACAGTGGACCCAGTTCTACGTGTACGCGCCATCGTCCTGGCGCGAAGTCCCCGTCAACGTGACGCTACTGAGCGGTTCCGGGTCCTCCCTCGCCCGGTTCGACTCGTCCCTATCGTCCTGGAAGAGCAACGGCATCAATGGGTCCTTTTCCTCCTCCGGGGGGTGGACCGACGGGCCGAACGCCCAGATCCTTCCTCACGACTCGTTCGAGGTTGCGGCGAGTGTTTCCCTGGTGAGCTGTGTCCTGGACGTCGGGATGGCGACGGTGACCGTGCCGCACGCTTCCGTGGTGGCGACGGAATACTTCTGACCCGGGCCGGGTGCACCTTATGCCTCGGCGACGGCTGAGAACGCCGTGCCGCCCGACCCGTCCGGCGCCTCCGACCCCCCGACGACGGACCGACGGTACCTCTCGTCGATCCTCGCGGACGCGCTCCGCGAGACCACCGAGCGGCGGCTCCTCGAGCGCGTGCTCGCCCAGCCCGTCCCCCGCCACCTCGCGCTCATCATGGACGGCAACCGGCGGTACGCGAAGGCGCAGGGGCTGTTCATCGGCCACGGGCACGGCGAGGGGAAGGACAAGCTGGAGGAGCTCCTCGACTGGTGCCTCGAGGTGGGCGTCCGGATCGTGACGGTGTTCGCGCTGTCGACGGAGAACCTGGACCGCTCCCCCGAGGAGGTCACCGAGCTCATGGACCTGTTCGCCGACGCCTTCCGCGAGGTCGCCCGGGACGAGCGCGTCCACCGCCACCGCATCCGGATCCGCGCGATCGGCAACGTCGACCGGCTCCGCCCCGACGTCGTCGAGGCGATCGCGGCCGCCGAGGCGGCCACGCGCGACTACGCCGACTACACGCTCAACATCGCGATCGCCTACGGCGGCCGCGAGGAGATCGTCCGCGCGATCCGACGCCTCGCGAGCCAGGTCGCGGCGGGCTCGCTGCGGCCGGAGGAGATCGACGACCGGAAGGTGTCGGAGAACCTGTACACCGCCGACCTCCCCGACCCGGACCTCGTCTTCCGGACGAGCGGCGAGGAGCGGATCTCGAACTTCCTCCTCTGGCAGGTCGCCTACTCCGAGCTGTACTTCGCGGACGTGATGTGGCCCGGGCTCACCAAGGCCGAGTTCCTCCGGGCGATCCTCGCCTTCCAGACGAGGAAGCGGAACTTCGGGCGGTGATATCGCGATACTCTTGTTTTATATACAAATGCTAACTTACTTCTGCAGAGGTTGAGGTCATGTCGCCGAAGAAGTCCGAACCCAAGCCGAAGACCGAGATCGCCGAGCGCCGGCCCGCCCCGCCGGTCCCCTCCTTCGACCGGCTGTTCGACGAGCTGTGGGAGCGCACGCTCGCGCCGTTCGGGAGCTTCCCGTTCGGGGGCGAGTTCGCCGCGTGGGCCGCGCCGTTCGCGGACCACGAGCCGTTCTGGCGCGCGGCGCCGACCGACGTCGTCGACACCGGGAAGGCGTACCGCATCGTCGCCGAGCTCCCCGGCATCCCGAAGGGGCTCATCGACATCCGGGTGCGCGGCACCTCGGTGCAGATCCGCGCCGAGAAGACCACCGACACGACCCGGGAGGGTCCCGAGTACCTGCACCGGGACCGGACGTACACCGGCTTCCGGCGCGCGTTCGAGCTGCCCGAGCCGGTCGTCGCGGCCGAGGCCCGGGCGAAGGTCGAGGACGGCGTGCTCGAGCTCGAGCTGCCGAAGGCGAAGCCCGCGCCGGCAGAGAGCGAGACGCACGTCAAGGTCGCGTAGGGCGGTTCCGCGCCGTCCCCTCCCCCGGCCGCAGCCCCCGAAGGGCCCGGGCCGGGGGATCCCCAACGCCAGCGGCCGTCCCCAAGAGCTCACGCAGGGCCCGCTTCCGCGGCGCGGCGCCCCGCCGCGAGCGCGGGCGGTCCCGGCGGCGCCACCCGTCCTCCGAGTCGGATAGGCTCTTAGTCCGGTCCCGCTCCTGCGGCTGCGATGCCCGACGCGCCCGCGCGCCTCCTCGTCACGCTCCCGAGGACTCCCGAAGCCGCGGCCGCGCTGTCGGCCCGCCTGCCGGACGTCCCCGTCGCCTTCTCCGCGGACCCGCCCGACGGTCCGTGGCCGGCGGTGGAGGCGATGCTCACGGGCTCGCTCCGCCGCGAGCTGCCGACCTGGCGTGCGGACCGGACGCCGCGGCTTCGGTTCGTGCAGCGGCTGTACACGGGGCTCGACGGCTTCCCGTTCCAGGAGATGCCCCCCGGCGTCGCCGTGGCCGGGAACGTCGGAGCGTTCGCGGTCGTCGTCGCCGAGCAGGCGATCGCGCTCACCCTCGGGCTCGAGAAGAACCTGGTCGCGAACTTCGAGCTCGTCCGCGCCGGCCGGCTGCGGCCGGCCCCGACCGGCCACCGGCTCGCCGGCCGGACGGTGCTGCTGCTCGGCTACGGCGAGATCGCGCGCGCGGCCGCGGAGCGGCTCCGCGCATTCGGCATGACGGTCCACGGCCTCAACCGGGACGGGAGCGCCCGGCCCGGGTGCGACCGGATGTTCCCCGCGAGCGAGCTCGCGGCGGCGCTCTCCGGCGCCGACGTCGTGATCGACTGCCGGCCGCTCACCCGGGCGACGCGGGGGTCGCTCGGGGCGGCCGAGCTCGCGGCGATGCGGCCGTCGGCCGCGTACGTGAACGTCGGGCGCGCCGGGACGGTCGACGAGGCGGCGCTGTACGCGCACCTCGTCGCGCACCCGGAGTTCCGCGCCGGGATGGAGGCGTGGTGGCAGGAGGACTACGAGAAGGGCACCCTCGGCGCCCGGTTCCCGTTCGCCGCCCTCCCGAACTTCCTCGGCACCCCGCACGACAGCGGGCTCGTCACGGAGGCCCGCCCCGAGATCCTCGCGCGGGCCCTCGACAACCTCGCGCGGTTCTTCCGCGGGGAGCCCCCGCTCCACGTCGCGGACCCGGCCGAGTACGGGGTCGGGGACGAGTAGGACGGTCAGCCGAACCCGGGGAGCGCCTTCGAGTCCCGGGGGCCCAGCCGGAGCGGGCTCTTCCGGAGCTCCTTCGGGCACTCGACGAGCCGGACGAGCGGCGCGGACTGCACGACGTAGGTGGGGAGCCCCGTGTTCGGGTCGTTCCCCGCCCGGAGGATGTTCATGATCTCGAGCCGGATCTCGACGACCGAGCCGTCCTTGAGCTTCAGCCGGATCCGCCCGTCGCCCTCGACCGGCGTGTAGTCGACGATCTCGGCGTTCGCGAGGTCCGGCGGCGGGCCGCCCGGCGCGCCCATCATCGCGGTCCCCCGGCCGCGCGGCGCGCCTTCAGGAGCGCCCGAGGGTCCTGCCCGTCGACGGTGAGCCCGACCGAGACGGCGGTCCCGAGCACCTGGTTCACGCGCTCCTCCGCGCTGCGGCCCTCGAGGTCGTCGGCCTTCGCCTCGGCGATGCGGCGCACCGCGGCGAGCGGCACGTCCCCCACGACCTCCGACTTCGCCTTCCCGGACCCCTTCTCCTTGCGCGCCTCCTTCAACAGGAGCGCCGCGGTCGGCGGCCGGCCGACGACGAGCGTGAAGGTGCGGGTCCCGGCGTCCACCTGGACGACCACCGGGACCTTCATCCCGTCGAACTGCTTCGTCTGCGCGTTGATCTGCTGGACCACCTGCCCGACGTTCACGCCGAGCGGGCCGAGCGCGGCCCCGAGCGCGGCGCCGGCGGCCGCCTTGCCGCCCTCCACGAGGACGCTGACCTCAGGCGCCACTCTTCGCTCCGCCGCGCTCGAGCATCCGGACGTGGTCGCCGCGGACCGTCACGGGGATCGGGACGACCGCCTCGATCAGCTCCACCGTGATCTGCTCCTTCCCCTGGTCGATCTTCTTCACGCGCGCCTTCTCGCCCTTGAACGGCCCGGCGACGAGCTCGACGATCGCTCCCTCGACGAACCCCTCGACGGTGATCTTCGGCACGAGGAGCGGCTCGACCTCCTTGAGCGTCGTCTCCCCGGCGACGAGCCCGCGCGCCTTGCGGATCCCGCGGAGCATCTCGCGGACCCCCTCGAAGCTCATCCCCTCCGCGAAGACGTACCCCCGGAGCGCCGCCGGCACGAGGATCGCGAACAGCACGTCCGGCTTCTCCTCCGCCCGCGCGAGCAGCGTGTCCGCGACCTCGCGCTCGTAGCCGCGCGAGGTCTTGATCGCGAGCAGCGACTGCCGGGCCGCCCAGGTGAGCGTGAGCCGCGCCGACGCGGCGCCCGACGCCTCGTCGGCGCGCGCGACGAGCCGGAGCTCGAGCCGGTCGCCGTACCGGACCCCGACCGGGGCGGACACCTCGAACGTCACCGCCGCCGGGACCCCGGGCTTCAGCGTCCAGTGCGCGTCGCTCCGCCGCGCGACCAGCTCCTGGAACTGCTTCTTCCCCGGGAGCAGCCAGGCGACCGGCCATTCCGCCCCCTCCCCCGGATAGGTGGACGTGTAGGCGATCTCGACGGCGAGCTGCACCGCGGCGTCCTCGGGCAGCTGGCTCCGGAGGACGACCGACAGGTCGGTCACCGTGCCGGCCGTCACGTTCCGCGACCGCTCG
>JASHRQ010000080.1 GCA_030037265.1 Thermoplasmata archaeon
GGCACCGGCGGGAGCACCGCCTCGTCGCCGGTCAGGAGGCCGATCCCTTCGGGCGGAGGCGTCCCTTCCATCGATGCCCCTACAGCGCGAGGGTCGTGAGCTGCTGCCAGAACCACGGGCCCGCCTGGCTGAAGAAGATGTAGATGAGGAACCCCGTGGCGCCGATGATCGCCGCGCCGATCCAGGTGATCTCGAGCACGCGGACGTACTCATCGACCTCCGGCTTCCGCGCCATCCGGAGGATCCGGCCGTACTTGCCGTGGCCGACGGAGCGGAGCCGACCGTCGAACTGCTCCTGTACGTGGCGCGCGCGGTCCAGGAAGGCCATGCTACCTCGTCAGCGGACGACGTCGAGCTCGGGCCCCGACTTGCGGGGCGCGGGCGCGCCGCCCGGCACCCCCCCGAGAATCTGGGGGGATTTAACTCCGGTCACCACGAGCATCACGCGGATCGTGTTCTGCATCGTGGGGTCGACGGCCGCCCCCCAGATGATCCGCGCCGACGGCGAGACGACCTTCTGGACGACCTCGGCGGCCTTCTGCGCCTCGCTGACCGTCATGTCCGGGCCGCCGGTGACGTTGATGAGCGCCCCGGTCGCGCCCCCGATGTCGACCTTGAGGAGCGGGGAGTTGATCGCCTCGAGCACCGCGTCCTCGGCGCGGTTCTCGCTCTCCGACTCGCCGATGCCGATCAGCGCCACCCCGCCGCCCTTCATGATCGTCCGGAGGTCGTTGAAGTCGAGGTTCACGAGCCCGGGGCGCGTGATGATCTCGGTGATCCCGCGGATCGCGCGGGCGAGCACCGAGTCCGCCACCTTGAAGGCGGTCTGGATCGGGAGCCGCGGCACGAGCTCCAGGAGGCGGTCGTTCGGGATCGTGATCACGGTGTCGATCGACGCGCGGAGCCGCTCCAGCCCCCACTGCGCGTTCTCGGCGCGGACGAGCCCCTCGCTCGTGAACGGGAGCGTGCAGACGGCGATCGTGAGCGCGTCCCCGCCGTTCACCTCCTTCGCGACCTCGGCGACGACCCCCGCCGAGCCGGTCCCGGTCCCGCCGCCCAGCCCGAGCGTGATGAACACCATGTCGGAGTCCTTGAGCACCTTCTTCAGCTCGTCCTCGGCCTCCCGCGCCGCCTGCTCGCCGACCGTCGGGATCGCCCCGGCGCCCAGCCCCCGGGTGAGCCGGCGGCCCAGAAGCACCTTCTTCGGCGCGTGGATCGTGAGCAGCGCCTGCGCGTCGGTGTTGCAGGCGACCATGTCGGCGCCCGACAGCCCCTCGTCGGCCAGCCGGTTGATCGTGTTGCAGCCGCCCCCGCCGCAGCCGACCACCTTGATGTTGGTCTTCAGCGAGGCGAGCACCGCCTCGAGCTCCGCGTCGTCGCTCGTCGGCGCCGCGGGGCCCGCGGCCCCGCCCTTCTTCTCCTGCGGCAGGTGGGCTAGGATCTCCTGGGCCAGCGGACGCATACGGCGCGTTCCTCGGCGAGGAGAGCAACGTCGGTATTATAAAGGAACTTTCCTCCGCGCGAGCGAGAGCCCGTGCGCTATCGCGACTGGGCGCCGGAATACGAGAGGATCCAGCGCGAGTTCTCGTTCCCGTTCGAGCGCGAGCGGGCGAGCGCGGACCGCCTCCTCGCGCTCCTCCCCCCGGCGGCGCGGGAGCGGCCCGAGCAGCGGCTCCGCGCCCGGCTCCGGGGCCGCGACACGATCGTCGTGGGGCTGGGCCCGAGCGCGGGCGCGCCGCCGGTCTGGGTGCTCCCGCGCACGCCGGAACCGCCCGCGCTGGTCGCCGCCGACGGGGCGACGGAGCGCTGCCTCCGGGCCGGGCTCGTGCCGGACCTCGTCGTGACGGACCTGGATGGACCGGTGCCGAGCGAGGTGACGGCCAACGCGCGGGGCTCGCTCGTCCTCGTCCACGCCCACGGAGACAACCGGGAGGCGCTCGAGCGCTGGGTCCCGCAGTTCCCGGGGGAGCTCGCGGGCTCCTGGGCCGGCCCGCCGGAGCCCGGGCTGGTCGACTTCGGCGGCTTCACCGACGGGGACCGGGCGGTGTACCTCGCCGAGCATCTCCAGGCCCCGCGCATCCTGCTGTACGGGTTCGATTTCGAGCACGTGGAGGCCGCCGAGCCGGCGGAGCGGGAGCGGAAGCTCCGGAAGCTCGCCGTCGCGCGTCGGGCGATCGACCGGCTCGCGCGCGAGGGACGCTCGGCGCTCGAGACGTGGGCGCCGGACGGCACGCGCTCGCCCTACGTCCCCCAGTCGACCCAGTAGACGACCTGGCGTCCGTTCTCGTACAGCGGCACGAACGGGAGGGCGCCGAGCCACCCGCGGGCGGCCGCGCTCAGCGGCCGCGCGAGGTCCGCGGGGTTGAGCGCGACGCCCGAGTACATCGTCGCGTCGACCGCCACCGCGTCGATCGGACGCGCCGGAGGGAGGGGCGCGTTGCTCGCGTTCAGCTCGGCGAACGCGGCGGTCCGGTTGGACCCGGTGAACAGCGCCGGCGTGCTGTCCCAGGTCGCGGCCAAGCCGTCGAAGCCGAACAGCATCGAGCTCAACCGGTGGTCGGAGGCGACGGTCGTGTGCGGCGCGAGCGCCGTGCCGGCCCAGAGCCAGAGCGCCTGGTCCGCGTACGTGAGCCCTTCCTGGAACCCCCCGAGGTCCTGCGGCGGCGGGTAGGCGATCGCCGCGTTGCCGGCGATCAGGAGCGCGGCCGCGAGCCCCCCGGCGACGAGCGCCCGCCGTCCGAACCGGAGCTCGGCGCGCCCGACCCAGAAGCCGAGGCCCAGCGCGAGCAGGAGCCCGAGCGGGATCGCGAGGAACTCCACGTGCCGGCTCGGGATCAGCACGGCGCCGATCGTCGTCGGCGTCGCGAGCGCGACGAGGACGGACAGTCCGAGCACGAGCAGCCAGGCGACCGCGAACGAGCCCAGGCGCGAGAGGGAGAGGAGCCGGCGGGTGCCCGCCGCGAGCGCGAGCGGGAGGTAGTACGGGGCATAGTACAGGAGCTCGGTCGGCGTGACGTGCTGGTTGCCCGGCGGCAGCGGCACGACGAGGAGGAGCGCGAGGCCGACGACCGTCGCCCCCGCGATGCCCGAGATCTCGACGGCGAGCGACCGGTCGGTCGGGAACCGGGCGCGGCCGCCGGACCGGGCGGCGCCGCGCCGCCGGAGGTGGACGAGGGCGCCGAGCGCGGCGACGACCGCGAGGCCGGCCGCGAGCAGGAGGGGGACCGGAATCCGGGCGAGCGGCCCGAGCCCGGTCGCCGTGAGCTCGATGAACCGCGGCGCGTAGTAGAACCAGTACGCGAGCATCGCGGTGAGGAACCCCCCGGCGAAGGCGAGCTCGCGGAGCGGGAACCGCCGCGACCAGCCGCCGGGGCGCCACAGCTCGAACGCGACGAGCGCGCCGAGGGCGGCGAGCAGGAAGAAGTAGCTCGACAGGTGGTGCGTCACGATGAGGGCTCCGCCGGTGAGCGCGAGCGGGAAGTACCACCGGGCGTCCCGGCGCCCCTCGACGTACATCCAGAGCGCCCCGACGACGAGGAAGTCGCCGATCGCCTGCGGCGTGGGGTGGGC
>JASHRQ010000081.1 GCA_030037265.1 Thermoplasmata archaeon
GCCCGAGCGCCCATGATGGAGTTCCATCCCCCGGTGACCCTCGAGGGCCGGTACATCCGGCTCGTACCGCTCGACCGGTCCCAGGTCCCCGCGCTGGCGTGCGCGGGGGCGGAGCCGACGATCTGGACGTACATCCGGGCGGGGGACCGGAGCCGACCGGAACGGATGGCCGGTATGGTCGAAGAACTTCTCGCGAAGCAGGCGGCCGGGATCGACCTCCCGTTCACGACGCTCCTCCGGCCGTCGGAGGTTCCCGTCGGCATGACCCGGTACCTCGACATCGACCGACCCGACCGGAACGTCGAGGTCGGTGGGACCTGGCTCCGACCGGAGCTGTGGCGCTCCCCGGTGAACACCGAGTCGAAGCTGCTGATGTTCTCGCACGCGTTCGACGACGAAGGGTGCGAGCGGGTGCAGATCAAGACGGACGTGCTCAACGTCCGTTCGCAGCGGGCGATCGAGCGGCTCGGTGCGGTCCGAGAGGGAGTGCTGCGCCGCCACATCCTCCGGCCGGACGGACGGTTCCGGGACTCGGTGGTGTACAGCGTCCTGAGGTCGGAGTGGCCGACGGTGAAGGCGCGGCTCCTCGGCTTCCTGGAGCGGCCCTGGCAGCCCCCGGAGCGAACCGCCGAGTGGGCCACGGTCCCGTCCCGGGTGCCGGCCGAACGGGCCTGACGGCCCGTTCCCGGCTCTGGGCGGCGGCGCGCGACGGCGCTCTCGGTCCGCGGTCCCGGCCCGTCCGCGATTGGGGCTGCCCGAATTTGAATCGGGGTCTCGGGCTCCCAAAGCCCGAAGGATGGACCATTAGAGCGGCGGAGGCGCTCCCCCGGCCGTATCTACCCCACAGCCCCGCCCGGCTAGATCGCGTCCACCCGTTTCAACTTGCGCCCGATGAGGCACTCCGCCAGCTCGGGGTCGACGCGTTCGATCCGAAACCGCTGCTTTGCCGGCAGCGATGGCCCGGCGCACGGCTGCCAGTTGGGACAGTCGAGCCGACGGCAGGGGAACCGGCCGGCCTCGACCTGGCTCCCCACCACGGCGCTCGCGGAGTCCAAGAGCAGGGTGCGGGGCACGCCGCGGACCTCGACGACGTTCGCGACGCTCTCCTGGAGCGCGCACGGGTGGGTGACCGGCCGGACGCGGGTCACCTCGTATTCGCGGCCGGCGTCGAGGGTGAGGCAGGCGTGCCGGTACGGGCAGGTACGGCAGACCGGGGCGCCCCCCAGGTAGACGAACCGCTCCCCGACCTTCGCCTCGTCCTGGGCGAGGAGCGTGATCTCGACCATCGGCTCATCCCGTGACCCCGGTCGCGGCCGCGAGCTTCTCCGCGGCCTCCCGGGTGAGGCCGTTGTCGCCGAGGATCGTGTACCGCTCCGGACGCAGGCTGTGGGCCATCACGAGTCCCTCGACGATCTCCTCCGGCGTCACGCCGAGCTCCCGGGCGGTCGTCGGGGCGCCGATGGTGTGCAGCGCGAGCCGGATCCTCCGCCAGTCCGCGCCGTGCAGGTACAGCATCATGATCGCCCCCACGCCGCACTGCTCGCCGTGGAGCCCGGGTTGACGGGCGATCCGGTCGAGGGCGTGGCTGAACAGGTGCTCGCTCCCGGAGCACGGCCGCGAGGAGCCGGCGACGCTCATCGAGATCCCGGACACCAGCATCGGCCGGATCGAGATCCAGACCGACTCCTCGAGCCCCGGCTTGATGAGCGAGGCGTGGTCGATGATCTCCTGGGCGGCGTACTCGGCCAGCGTGGAGGCGGTGCTCGAGAACTCCTCGCTGCGCAGGCGGGCGGCGAGCTTCCAGTCGAGCGTGGCGACCACGTTCGAGATCACGTCCGCGCAGCCGGAGGCGAGGAGCCGGAACGGGGCCTGGACGATGACCGAGGTGTCCGCGAGGATGCCCGTCGGCACGACCCCCTCGACGCTCGAGATGCCGCTCGCGTCGCGGATCGTCGCGCGCGGCGAGGAGATGCCGTCGTGGGCCGCGGAGGTCGGGACGCTGACCCACGGGATCTTGAGCCGGGCGGCCGCGAGCTTCGTGATGTCGATCTTGCTGCCTCCGCCGACGGCGATGAGGAACCTCGCCTCGATCCGCCGGGCCTCGGCCGCCACCCGCTCGACCTCCGCTTCCGTCGCCTCCTGCGCGAGCAGGATTGGGGCGTCGTATCCGGTCTCGGCGAGGATCTGCGCGGCCCGGTCCCCGGCGAGCCGGCGGGTCCGGTCCCCGGTGACGACCGCGCCGCGCACCGGGAAGTCGAACGCCTGGCACTGCCGCCCCAGCTCCTCCAGCACGCCGTGGCCGGCCAGCACGGACCGCGGGAAGATCATCGCGCGGGACTTCCCGAACGGGCTGTCCAGCCCCAAGTGGATCTCCCGCGGCGCGCTCGCGGACTCCGGCGGCATGGATAGGGGGAGGGGGAGGGTCGGGTTCTAATCAGGTTTGTGTCGGCGCCGGTACGGCCCTACCGGCCGGGAACATCTCCCCAGAGGAGCTTGTGCTCCTGGAGCATCACCCGGACGTCCAGCCGGTCCCGGAGCACCCAGTCCGCGAGCCGGCCCGCGTCCGTGCCCCAGACCGGCTGGAAGACCGGCTGGGCCCGGGTCGGGTGGGCCCGAAGCGCGCGACGCGCGTACAGGTAGTCCCGTCGATCGCCGATGACGCACTTGACCACGTCCGTCGGGCGGAGCTGGGGAAGGTTCGGCCAGCGGTTGTGGCGCTCCATCCGGGAGGAGGGGCACTTCACGTCCACGCTGAGGATGACGCCCGGTAGGTCGAGGTAGGGGGCGACGTCGAGGGACCCACCGGTCTCGATCACCACGGTGCAGCCGACCTGCACCAGGCGGCGCACGAGCTCGACGGACTCGCGCTGGAGGAGCGGCTCCCCTCCGGTTAGGCAGACGTGGCGCGTCCGGTTCCGGACGACCTCCCGGACAAGGGAGCCGATCGACCGCTCCCGGCCAGGGCCGAACGAGTACGGCGTGTCGCACCAGGCGCACCGCAGATTGCACCGGGCGGTCCGGATGAACGTCGTGCGGACCCCAGAGAGGGGACCCTCCCCCTGGAGCGAGTGGAAGACCTCGATGATCCGCATCCGGACCCACCAGGACCCGGCGGGCTCTTGGCGTTTCTCGGAGCGGCAGTCCGTTCGGCCCCGCCCGTTAAGCATGCGTCAAATAGGCCGCCCGGCTCCGAATCGTCTCCGATGGAGCGGGGACGGGAGGAGCGCTGGCAGGCGGCCTGGCGCGAGGCCGGGCTGGCGACCGCCCGCCGGGTACCCGACCGCGAGAAGTTCTTCGCGATCGTCGCCTACCCGGGGTCGAGCGGCTTCCTCCACGTGGGGCATGTCCGGGGGCTCTCCTACGCGGACGCCCTGCACCGGTACCACCGGATGGAGGGCCACCAGGTATTCTTCCCAACCGCGACGCACGCCTCGGGACTCCCTTCGGTGACGTTCGCCCAGCGAGTCGCCGCCCGCGACGAGCGCGTGGTGGCTCAGCTGCGGCAGAACGGGGTCGACGAGTCCGAGTGGCCCCGGCTCGAGGACCCGGCGTACGCGGCGCGTTTCCTGGGCCGCTCGTACCTGAAGGTGTTCCGCGCGCTGGGCCTCCTGATCGACGAGAGCGCCTACGGGACGACGATCGACGACGATTACCAGGCGTTCATCCGGTGGCAGTTCGGACGGCTGGAGCGCTCCGGCTCGCTCGTCCAGGCGCCGTACTTCGCCTCCGTCTGCCCCGTCTGCGGCCCGGTTTCCGTCGACCCGTCGGAGACGGACCTGGCGCGGGGCGGAGAGGCGGAGTGGATCCCGTACGTGCTGGTGCCGTTCGCCCTCGACGACGGGCGGGTGCTGCTCGCCGCCACGCTGCGTCCCGAGACCGTCTACGGTGTCACGAACCTGTGGGTCCACCCGAACGACCCGCTCGTCGTCTGGCATCAGTCGGACCGGGCCTACCTGGTCGCCCGGTCGGCCGCCGAGATGCTCTCGGAGCAGCACGGAGGGCGCGTGGGGCACGAGGTTCCGCTCGCGGACCTCCTCCCGCGTTCCGTGCACGTCCCGCTGACCTCCCGGTCGGTGCCGATCCTGGAGAGCCGCCTGGTCGACCCGGCGGTCGGCACCGGGGTCGTGATGTCGGTTCCCGCGCACGCTCCCGCCGACTGGCTCGCGCTCGGCGAGGCGTCTTCCGCGGACCGACAGCGGGTCGGGGACGTCCCGGTCATCGTCGACTCGCCGGCCGCGGACCTCACGCCGTCGGAGCGAGCGCTGCTCGCCGGAAGCGGGTCCCCGGCGGAGCGCGCGGTGCGCGCGACCGGGGCGCGGTCCCTCTCGGACCGGACCGCGCTGGACGAGGCGACCGAGCGCCTGTACCGGCTCGAGCACCTCCGGGGCGTCATGACGGTCCCCGGGTTGGACGGGGTCCCGGTCGAGGAGGCGCGGCGGAGGACGACGGAGCGGCTCCCGGAGGCGGGCGGCGGCTTCCTCTTCTACCAGTTCTCCGAGCCGGTGGTCTGCCGGAACGGGCACCCGGTCGTGATCCGTCGGGTGCCGGACCAGTGGTTCCTCCATTACGGCGACCCGAGCTGGAAGGCGCAGACCGCGGCGCTCATCGCCCGGCTCCGGGTCTCGCCGCCCGACTACGGGAAAGAGCTCGTCGACATTCTCGCCTGGTTCCAGGACCGCCCGTGCACCCGGAAGGGGCGCTGGCTCGGGACTCCGTTCCCCCCCGACCCGGAGTGGGTGATCGAGCCGATCGCCGACTCGACCTTCTATCCGGCCTACTTCGTTGTCCGGCGGTACGTGTCGTCGGGCCGGGTGCCGGTGGCCGCGCTGACCCCGGCCTTCTTCGACTACGTCTTCCTCGGCGAGGGACCCGGCGAGCCCTCCGTGCCGCCGGAGCTCCTCCGCGAGCTCCGGGCGGAGTTCACCTACTGGTATCCGCTCGACATCAACATCGGTGGCAAGGAGCACAAGCGCGTCCACTTCCCGGTCTTCCTCTACACCCACGCCCGGCTCCTCCCGGAGGAGCTGCAACCGCGGGGGCTGTTCGTCTACTGGTGGCTCACCGCGACCGGGGGAGCGAAGCTGTCGAAGAAGGACGTCGGGACGAAGGGCGGGGCGGTGCCCGCGATCCACGACGTCTTCGACGAGTACGGCGCGGACGTGCTCCGGCTGTTCTACGCGTTCGTGTCGTCCCCGTTCCAGGACGTGACGTGGGACGCCGGGCTGGCCCGGCAGTGCGGCGAGCGCCTCGAGGAGGTGGAGCGGGTCCTGCGCCCGGCCTTCGGCGCCGGGGAGGGCGCCCCGCCCGAGCTCGACGCCTGGCTGCTGGACTCGGTCCGTACCCTCGTCCGCCGGTCCCGGGACGCCCTCGACCGGTTCGACTTCCGGGAGCTCGCCCAGGCGGTCTACGTCGACTTCCCCGGTCGGATGCGACGGTACTTCCTGCGAGGCGGCGCGGTCGGCGACGCGACGGCGAAGGCGGCCCGGGTCTGGGTCCGGCTGCTGAGTCCCCTCACGCCGCATCTTGCCGAGGAGCTGGGCGAAGGACGGTTCCCCGGCCTCGTCGCGGAGCAGTCGTTCCCGACCGAGTCCGAGCTCCCCGCCGACCCGCTCGCGCGGTACGGCGAGGAGTACCTGGAGCGGGTGGAGGAAGACCTCCGGAACGTGCTCAAGGCGTCCGAAGCGCGGGGGCGCGCGCCGGCCGAGGTGGTCTTCTACGTCGCCGACCCGTGGAAGCGCGAGCTCGACCGATGGCTCCGGGAGTCCGGGCCGGAGCCGGTGCCCG
The DNA here is from genome assembly GCA_030037265.1 of Thermoplasmata archaeon. Lineage (GTDB taxonomy): Archaea > Thermoplasmatota > Thermoplasmata > Lutacidiplasmatales > UBA184 > JAKIWV01. The sequence continues at coordinate 5,785 of JASHRQ010000081.1, forward strand.
ACCTGCCGCGCCGGCTCCTCGAGCGCGCGCGACAGCACCCGGAGCTGTCGGCCCACGCCGTGGAGGTCCCCGAGTACGTCCGGCGGGCTCAACCGCAGCTGCGCACCGACCCCTCCCCGGCGCCGGACGCCTTCGATGAGCTGGGCTTCCTGCGGGCCTCGGTGGGGTTCCTAATCCGTCGATTCGGGTTCGACCAGGTCCGGGCCGTCGCGGAGGGGGAAGGCGAGCCGCACGACCCGAAGGGCCGGCGGCACCGGGCGCGCCCGGGAAAGCCGGCCTTCTACCTCGTGCCGGCCCCGGCGGGCTCGCCCCCGTCCTAGCGGCGCCGAGCTCGCGATGCCGGCCGCCGGAAGTTGAGGTACATCCGCGACGGAGTGGGACGGTCGCTGACCACCGCGTACTTCGCGCCCCGCTTCCGCCCGTAGGTGTGGGCCACGCGTCCCGAGACCTCGAAATAGATCAGCTGCCCGATCGGCATCCCGCCGTAGACCCGGACCGGTAGCTTCGACGACATCTCGAGCGTCCAGTAGTTGCAGAACCCGACGTCGCCCTTCCCCGCGGTGGAGTGGATGTCGATGCCGAGCCGCCCGACGCTCGACTTCCCCTCGAGGAACGGGACGTAGCCGTGGGTCTCGGTGTACTCCTCGGTGACCCCGAGATAGAGCTGGCCGGGGACGAGGACGGTCCCCTCCGGGGGAATCCGGAACGTCGTGACCGGGTTGTCCAGCCGGGCGTCCAGCGCGCCGTTCGTGTAGGTGGAGAGGTACGGGCCCAGGTGGACGTCGTACGAGTTCGACCCCAGGCAGGCCGGCCGGTACGGGCGGATGACGATCCGTCGCGATCGGATCGCCTCCCGGATACGGGTATCGCTGAGGATCATGCCGGACTGGTGGGGGGCGAGCCGGGCGACCTATTTAACTCGGGAACGGGCCGGGCCGTGCGGCCGGTCCGGGCGCCGGGGCCGAGGGCGACCCAGCGCAGGGTGAGCGAGTTCAGGAGCACCGTGGTCGAGGAGATCGCCATCGCGAGGGCGCCCGCGACCGGGAGCACCCGGTACACGCCGAGGCCCCAGACCGGGACGAGCGCCCCGGCGGCGATCGGCAACAGGACCGCATTGTAGCCGACGGCCCACGCGAGGTTGCCCGCGACCCGCCGGACCGTACGACGCGCCAGCCGCAGCGCGACGGCGACCCCGCGGAACTCCCGCCCGACGAGCACGATGCCTCCCGCCTCCCGCGCGACGTCCGTGCCGGAGCCGATCGCGATCCCGACGTCCGCGACCGCGAGGGCGGGGGCGTCGTTGATCCCATCCCCGACCAGCGCCACGGTCCGGCCCTGGGACTGGAGCGACCGGACGAGCTCCACCTTCTCCTTCGGCGAGAGCCCTGCGTGGACGGCCGAGATGCCGACCGCGCGGGCCACCGCGTCGGCCGCCGCGCGGCGGTCGCCCGTCGCCATCACGACCTCGACCCCGTCGGCGCGGAGCTCCGCGACCCCGTCCGCGGCACCGGCGGTCACGGGGTCGGCGAAGGCGAGGAAGCCGACCGGCACTCCGTCGCGGTCGACCCGCGCGCAGCTCCATCCGCTCGAGGTCCACCGGGGCGGGGGTGCAGGACGGTCGGCCCTCGTCCCGGACTCCGGGGTCCCCACGCGGAAGGCATGCCCCTCGACGCGGCCCGAGACGCCCTCCCCGGGGGTGACGACGACGTCCGTCGCGGTCGGTACGACGAGCCCCCGGGCCGTGGCGGCGGACCCGACCGCGCGGGCGAACGGGTGGGTCGAGAACCGTTCCACGGCGGCGCTCCAGCGGAGCAGGTCGTCGGGAGCCACCCCGTCGACGGGCGCGAGGTCGGCCACGGTCGGACGCCCCTCGGTGAGGGTGCCGGTCTTGTCCGTGACGACCACGTCGACGCGGGAGGCGCCCTCGAGCGCGTCCCGGTCCTTGAAGAAGACTCCCTCGTCCGCCGCCCGACCGGTCCCGACGAGCAGCGCCGCCGGCGTGGCGAGGCCGAAGGCGCACGGGCAGGCGGTGATGACGACGGAGACGAACACGAGCACGGGAACCGCCGGGAGACGGCCGCCGGTTGCGTACCACCAGCCGGCGGCGGCCCCGACGGCGAGGACGAGGACCGACGGCGCGAACCACGCCGCGAGGCGGTTCGCGAGCTGCTGCAGCGGCACCCGGCTCATCTCGGCCTCGGAGAGGAGCGCGCCCACCCCGGCGAGCAGCGTGTCGCTCCCGACCGCGGTGGCGCGGACCTCGAGTGGCCCGTCGCCGTCGACCGTGCCGGCCCGCACTACAGCGCCCGCTCGCTTGACTTCCGGGAGGCTCTCCCCGGTCAGTAACGCCTCGGAGACCGAGGACCGGCCGGAGACCACGATCCCGTCGACGGGGATCCGCTCCCCGGGAAGCACTCGGAGGACGTCCCCCACGCGCACCTCCTCGACCGGCACCCGACGTTCCGCGCCGGCGTCCAGCCGGCGGGCGAACGGCGGCAGCTTCTCCTCGAGCCGCCGGAGCGCCCCGCCCGCGCGGTGCCGGGTGAGCCGCTCCAGGTAGTTCCCGGTGAGGATGAGCGTCACGATCAGCGCCGACGCATCGAAGTACATTCCGGGCGGCAGGGCCGCGGGGAACAGCAGCACGGCGAGGCTGTAGCCGTAGGCCGAGGTCGTCCCCACGGCGATGAGGAGGTCCATGTTGCCGGCCCGGTTGCGCACCGCGTCGACCGCTCCTTGGTAGAACGGAAGGCCGGGATAGAACTGCACGACGGTCGCGAACGCGGCGGCGCCGTACTCCGCGACGTGCGGGCCGAACGGAGGGCCGGCGTAGCTCAGGACCACCACGAGCACGGCGCACGGCCAGGCGACGGCGAGACGTCGCCGCAACCGGGCCAGGTCGGCCGCGGGCGCCTCGAACGACTCCCGGCAGCCGGCGGAGCAGAAGTAGTACGTCCGGTTGTCCCTCACCACCGTCAGGTCCGTCGTGCGGGCGTCGACGTACATGCCGCAGACCGGGTCGGTCGCCATCGCCCCTCCGCGCCCCCGGACGGACCCGTCGCGAGTCCGCCGCTAGCGGACCTCGCCGGGGGATGAGCCGTCGGCCGGGGCCGGCGGCGCCGCCGCCACGTCCGTCCGCTCGAGCACGGCGCTCGCGTAGCCCACCACCTGCTCCATCGGTTCGGCCTCGCCGGAGTGCCCCCACCGGAGGATGCGCGCCCGGAGCGGCTCGTCCTGGGTCGCGAGGAGCATCACGGTCGTCGGAGCGATCCCGCACATCGAGATATCGTCCCGGAGCACCACGTCGTAGAGGGCCTCCGGCCGGCGGCGTTCGACCTCCCGCAGCGCCCGGGCGTCCTTCCGCTCCGCCTCCCCGGCGGGCACGTAGTGCGAGAAGTCCGTGGACGCGACGACCAGCACGTCCCGCCCCTGGAGCGCGCGGGTCACCACCGCCGCCACGTCGGCGAGGAACCCGATCGGCCCCATCGACACCCCGAGCGCCACGACCCGCGGGGCCGGCAGCACGTACTGGAGGAACGGTAACTGCACCTCGATCGAGTGCTCCCGCGCGTGCGCGACCTCGTCCCGCGCGATCGGCGGGTGGTCGAGGGCCCGGACCAGGTCGCGGTCCACCGGGACCCGCCCGAGCGGAGTCTCCCAGTCCTCCGCCGAGAGGGCGGCCGGCGCTCCCCTCCCCGTGTGGTTCACCCCGAGGACGAGGACGGTGCTCGGGGGGCCGTCGGCGGCGACGGCCGCGTACGCGTGGGCCGCGATCGCACCCGAATAGACGTAGCCCGCGTGCGGGGCGACGATCGCTCGCACCGCCCGCGAGCCGGCCCGGCGACGGGCCGGCAGCTGCCCCGGACCGCGCGGGTCCAGGAAGCAGCGCTCGACGGTCCGGGCGAGCTCGCCGCCGTCGGCCGGGTAGAACTGGCCCGCGACGGCCGGCCGACGGACTGGCCCGGGCACGGCCGTCACGGTCCGGCCAGCGCGTGCCCGACGCTCACGGCCTCGCTCTCGGTGATCCGCGTGCGGGGGGTGGTCGCGAACGGACCCGGGACGTCGTACCGCGGGATGACGTGGAAGTGGAGGTGGAAGACGATCTGCCCGGCGAGCCGGCCCTGGTTCACGGCGACGTTGTAGTCCGGCGACAGCCGCTCGACGCGCCGGCACACCTCCACCACCGCCCGAAGGAGGTCCGAGTACTCCTCGGGGCGGAGGTCGGTGAGACGGTCGACGTGGCGCTTCGGTACGACGAGGACGTGGCCCCGGGTGATCGGGAACAGGTCGAGGAACGCCACGCAGCCCCCGTCCGCATAGACCTGGTGGGCCGGGGCCCGGCCAGCGATTATGTCGCAGAAGATGCACGGGGTCCGGGTCCCCTGTTCGTCGTCCATCGCTCCCGCTTCATGGCCACGGGGAAAGGGGTCAAAGGATTGACGGGGGAAAGGGCCCCGGCGCGCCCTCCCTGCGCGGCCCCGGGGGGACGTACGGTCCCGCGCCGGACGCGGCTAGGCCGGCTCGGCGGCGGGGCGCTCGGGGGCCGGCTCCGCCGTGGCCGGTCGGGTGTCGCGC
>JASHRQ010000012.1 GCA_030037265.1 Thermoplasmata archaeon
GGGGGCGGCGCCGCTGCCGGCCGCCTCGCCCGTCTCGATCGAGACGAGCACGGCCCCCACCTTCACCTTCTCCCCCTCGGGGACGTGGATCTTCACGACGCGTCCGGTCTTCGGCGACGGGATCTCGACGTTCGCCTTGTCGGTGAGCACCGAGACGAGCGGGGCGTCCTCCCGCACCGTCTCCCCCTCCTTCACGAACCAGCGGACAACCTCCCCCTCGGCGACGCCCTCCCCGATGTCGGGGAGCCGGAACTCGAACGGCATCTCGCGGACTCCGGTCACCCGGCTCGGGCCGTGTCGACGATCGCCCGGCGGATCCGCGCGGCGTCCGGCAGGTAGAGCTGCTCGAGGGCGTACGGAAACGGCGTGTCGTACCCCGTCACCCGGGCGACCGGAGCCCGCAGCGAGAAGAACGCCCGCTCCGCGAGGATCGCCGCGAGCTCCGCGCCGAACCCGCAGAACCGGGGCGCTTCGTGCACGACCACGGCGCGGCCGGTCTTCTCCACCGACGCGAGCACCGAAGCCTCGTCGAGCGGCACGAGCGTCCGGAGGTCGATGAGCTCGGCCGACACGCCGTCCGCCGCGACTCCCTCGCACGCCTCCGCGGCGGGCGGGATCATCGCACCGTAGGCGAAGACGCTCACGTCGGTGCCCTCCCGGACGACGCGGGCGTGGCCGAACGGCTCGGGACCGGCGCCGTCCGGCACCTCGCCGCTCACCGACCGGTAGATCCGCTTCGGCTCGAGGAAGAGCACCGGGTCCGGGTCCTGGATCGCGGAGAGGAGGAGCCCGTGGGCGTCCGCCGGGGTCGACGGAACGACGACCTTGATCCCCGGCGTGTGGGCGAAGTACGCCTCGGTGCTCTGGGAGTGGTACAGCCCGCCCTTGATCCCGCCGCCGTACGGGGTCCGGATCACCACGTGGCAGGGGTACTGACCGCCGGAGCGGTACCGGAACTTCGTGAGCTCGCTCACGATCTGGTCGAAGCCGGGGTAGATGAAGTCCATGAACTGGATCTCCGCCACCGGTTTCAGCCCGTACAGGGCCATCCCGATGGCGGTGCCGATGATCCCGGTCTCGGACAGCGGCGTGTCGATGACGCGGTCCGCGCCGAACTCCTTGAACAGCCCCTCGGTGGCCCGGAACACCCCCCCGTTGACGCCGATGTCCTCGCCGAGCAGCAGGACGTCCGGGTCCGCCTGCATCGCTTCCCGGAGCGCCCGGTTGACCGCCTGGACGATCGTCGTCTCGGTCACGGCTTCACCACCCCTTCCGCGAGCAGCCGCTCGAACTCCCGTCGCTCCGCCTCGAGCGACGGCGGGGGGGTCGCGAGCACGTCGTCGAAGAACGACGCGGGCGGAGAGGGCGGCTTGGCCTCGGAGCGGCGGATCGCCTCCGCCACCTCGCCGCGGACCTCCTCGAGCAGTTTCGCGTCGTCCGCCTCGCTCCAGTGCCCCGCCTCGATGAGCTCGTGCCGGAGGCGGCCGATCGGGTCGCGCTGTCGCCAGACATCCACCTCGCCCTCGGAGCGGTAGCGGCGCGGGTCGTCGGAGGTGGAGTGCGGCCCGAGCCGGTACACCTGCGCCTCGAGGAGCGTCGGGCCCTCCCCGGCGACGGCCCGGGCTCGCGCATCGCGCACGGCGCGGAAGACGGCGTGGACGTCGTTCCCGTCGACCACGAGGCCGGGCACGCCGTAGGCGGCCGCCTTGTCGGCGAGCGTCTTCGAGGCGGTCTGCCGCTCGCGGGGAAGCGAGATCGCCCAGCCGTTGTTCTGGCAGAAGAAGATCGTCGGCGTCCGGAAGACGCCGGCGAAGTTGAGCCCGGCGTGGAAGTCGTTCGAGCTCGTCGCGCCGTCCCCGAAGAACGCCACCGTCACGACCCGATCCTTCCGGCGGACGGCCGCCATCGCCGCGCCGACGGCCTGGGTCACCTGCGTCCCGATCGGACTGGACGCCACGACGAAGTTCCGGTCCCGGAACCCGTAATGATTCGGCATCTGCCGGCCGTGGAGTCGGTCGGCCGCGTTGCCGAGGAACTGGTCGAACAGCTCCTCCGGGGTCGTGCCCCGGACCAGCGCGACGCCGAGCTCCCGGTACGACGGGAACAGCCAGTCTCCCGACTCGAGCGCCCACGCGCAGGCGACCTGCGCCGCCTCCTGGCCCACGGCCGGCGCGTAGAATCCGATCCGGCCCTGCCGCTGGAGCGCGAGCGCCCGCTCGTCGAAGGTGCGCGCGAGCAGCATCACGCGGTAGATGGCGAGCTCGTCGTCGACCGCGAGGTCCGACGGAGTAGCCTCGGGCGTGGGCGGTGCGGGGGCTGCCGCGTCGGCCAACGCTCTCGCCTCGTGTCGTCGAGCGGGGCCGCGATTATAACCTTACGCCGGAAGAGCCCCGCCCGTGCCATCCCGCGCGATCGCGAGCGAACGTACGGAAGGGGGGCGCGCCTTATCCGGCGAGTCGGCGCGACATCCAGGGCCCGTCCCGCTCGTAGCCTAGCGACCGGTAGTACTCGCGGGTGCCGACGGCGCTCGTCACGAAGATCCGGCCGTACCCGTCGTCCCGGGCCCGCGTTTCCGCCTCCGTCACGAGGGCCCGGCCGAGCCCCCGGTGCTGGTAGTCCATCGGGCCCTCGGGGGCCGCCGAGACCGGGAGCTCGGTCCCCAGGACCTTCAGCTCTCGGATCACCGGGTCGGCGAGGCCGCCGGGGGTCTTCCGGCCGGGATACCGAAGCCGGAGGAAGGCGGCGACGGTGTCGGTCGCGGGATCTTCCCAGCTCAGGAACCACTCCGTTCCGCCCGAGGCGTCGTACGACTGGGCTCTCCGTTCGAACGCGTCGAACGCCGGGGTCGCGCGTCGCCCCGGTTCGCGGCAGCGGAGGCACCGGCACCGACCGCCCCGGGCGGCGAGCCGGGCGAGCGCGAGCTCGCGCAGGTTGCCGTGCCGCACCCCGGCCGCGATGAGCCGCGCCGGGATGTCCCGCTGGATCCGTTGGATCCGGACGTACGGGGGCAGCCGCGCCTTCGCGTGCGCGAGCAGCTCGACGGCGGTCTCGGTGTCGTACGGCGCGTACCGGCCCGCGCGCCAGTCCTCGTGGAGCGGGGTGCCGGGGAGGACGAGGGTCGGGTAGATCTTCAGCATGTCCGGCCGGAAGTCCGGGTCCTCGAACAACCGGTCGAAGTCCGCCCGGTCCCGTGCGGGGTCCATGCCCGGCAGCCCCAGCATCCAGTGGTAGACGACCTTGAGACCTCGGTCGCGCGCCTCGCGGGTCGCCGTCCGAATCGCGTCGACCCCGTGCGCGCGACCCGTCGCGAGGAGGACCTCCTCGGTCAGGCATTCCACGCCGATCTCCACCCGGGTGACCCCGGCATCGAGCAGCGACGGCAGGATCCGGGCGTCGCACCAGTCCGGGCGAGTCTCGACCGTCAGCCCGACGCACCGATGCCGAGCCCGCTCGTTGTCCCGCTGGGCCTCGGGAATCGAGGCCGCCGGACGCCCGTTGAGGCCCTCGAACACCCGCCGGAACACCTCCGTGCGGTAGTCCGCCGGCCGGGCGGGGAACGTCCCGCCCATCACGATCACCTCGACCTTCGACGTGGGATGCCCGACCGCCTCGAGCGCCCGGAGGCGGTGCTCCGTGATCGCCCGGGCGTCGTAGCCGAACTGCGCCCCGCGGAGCGCGGAGGGCTCCTCGCCGGTGTAACTCTGGGGCGACCGGCGGTCGAGGCCGCCCGGGCAGTACGTGCATCGGCCGTGGGGACAAGCGGCCGGCGCGGTCATGACCGCGACCACCGCGACCCCGGAGAGGGTGCGCGTCGGCTTCCGTCGGAGGGCCGCCCGACTGGCCCGGTCCGCCGGTGGGGTCCGGGCGATCAGCTCGGCGTTCGACAGCACGTGGTCCTCGGACCCGTCGCGTACCCAGCGGACCTTCGCGCGCTCCAGCGCGGCCCGGTCCCGGAGATCCCCATTCGGCAGGGTCTGCGGGACGCCCGTCATGGCGTCGGAGCGAGCCACTGACGGGTCTCCCCCGTGACGACGTACCGCGCCCGACGCAGGTCCGCCACCGTACGGCTCCCCGTGAGGAACATCGCCACACGCAGCTCGTGGACGATCTGCTCGAGCTCCGCCCGGGTGCTCTCGTAACTGGTCGCCGCGGCGCGGAGCACTCCGCCGGCCGTTCCGGCGGCGGTCGCGCCGAGGGCGAGCGCCCGGGCGACGTCCAGCCCGGAGCGGACGCCGCCGCTCGCGACCACCGGAAGCCCGAGCGGGACGAGCTCGCGCACCGCGACGGGGGACGGGATTCCCCAGTCCCAGAAGATCTTCCCCACCCGAGCCTCCCGCAGCGCGCCCTGCGCCTCCGCGCGGTGGTGCTCCACCGCCGCGAAGCTCGTCCCGCCGGTCCCGCTCACATCGAACACCTTCACGCCCGCGGCACGGAGCCGCTCGCCGACGGAACGCGAGAGACCGGCACCGGTCTCCTTCGCGAGGACCGGCAGCTCGTGCGCGAGCGCCGCGATCTGGTCGAGGCAGCCCCGGGCCCGGCGGTCCCCCTCAGGCTGTACCATCTCCTGGAGGAAGTTGAGGTGGACGGCGAGCGCGTCCGCCCCGATGAGCTCCATGGCCCGGCGGGCGTCGTCGAGACCGACCACGCGGTCGCCGGGCGCCTGGGGGATGATCTGCGGGGCCCCGATGTTGGCGAACTTGAGCGGCACGGCGAAGCCGGCGACGCAGGAGTAGCTCTCCGGGTACTGGCCCTTCAGGATGGCCGCCCGCTCGCTCCCGACCCCCATCGCCACCCCGACGTCGGCGGCGGCGCGCGCGAGGTTCGAGTTGATCGTGACGGCTCCGGGGTATCCGCCGGTCATGCCGGTGATGATGATCGGCGCCTTCAGGGGCTTCCCCAGGAGCACCACCGACGGGTCCACCTCCGAGAAGTCGACCTCCGGGAGCGCGTTGTGCACGAGCTGGATGTCCTCCCAGTACCGGTACCGCCCCTCGACGTTCTGGCCAAGGACGACCTTCACGTGCTCGGCCTTGCGGTGGCTCAACAACCCGGCGGACTCCTCGGACACGGAGGGCCGGCGCCTAGTGGGGTTCCGGCTCGCACCAGCTCCCGTAGACGGAATCCCCCCGAAGGGCGGCCGAAAGCGCGCCATGCCGAAGTCCGCTAATAAGACCTGCGTCAGCGCCGGCCCCGGCGGCAGCCAGCATCGCCGCCACCTTGGTTCGGATCCCTCCGGTCACGTCCGGTGCCGCCGGAGTCGGCCGGAGCGCCGCCAGGAGTCCGGGGGAGACCCGGGGGGCGATTCGGTGGGGCAACGGTCCGCGGGCCTCGGGGTCCCACACGCCATCGACGTCGCTCACGAACACGAGCCGCCGCGCGGGGAGCTGCCGGACGAGCTCGACCGCGATCGTGTCGGCCGACAGGATCGAGAAGCCCCACTCCTCGTCGGGGACCACGTCGCCGAACGAGACCGGGAGGACGCCCCGGGCGAGCGCCCGACGGAACGGCTCGGCATCGAGGCGGACGAGCTCCCCGGCACGATTCGAGGCGACCACCTGAGCCGGTACCGACACGGGGTTCGCTCCGGCGTCAAGAAGGCATCGGACCAGGAGGGCGTGGAGCCGACGCACCTCGGCGGAAACGATGGCCGCGCCGCGGGCGCGCTTCGCATCCCCCCGCCCGAGTGGCGGCGCGGTCGCGAGTCCGAACCGTCGAGCGCCCGGGTGGCCAAACGACCCGGCGCCATGCAGGAGCACGAGCGACGGGGGGGCCGCTTCCGCCAGTTCGGCGGCGAGCCGCGTCGCGACCTTGGGACGGAAGCGGGCGTCCCCTCGCTTCCGCGTGAGCACGCTCCCGCCCAGCTTCACGACGACGGCGGGCGGCTCCATCCCGTCCTTCCCGGGCGGTGCACCGGCTAATAGCAGTGCCGCTCGCGACGCGCCCTACGCCCGGGCCGGTCCGGACCGGGGGCTCATGAGCATGAAGAAGCCCCCGGCGGCCGGGATCGGCCCCAGCCACCAAACGAGGGACGGGAGCCCGCCCGAGATGTTGAACAGGGCCGCGATCGCCATCAGGATTCCCCCGGCGCAGAGCAGCGCGGCGGCTAGGGTCCAGACCACGGCCCGAAGCGGGGCGCGGGCCCCCTCCCCCGAAGCCATCGAGTGGTCGGCGGTCTCGCTCATCGGCCACGGCAGGGAGCGCGGGACTCAAATGCGTTCTGTCCGGACGAGAGCGCGCTCGGGGCGGTGGCGCTCCACCGGGCTCTCCCGCCGGCCGGTCCCCGGTCAACCCGGGCTTCCGTCCCAGTCGTGCGCTTCCTTGGCGTGGACCGAGGCTTCCGCGCGCGCGCCGTCGAGAGTGGTCCATCCGCCCTCCCAGGGGCACTGGTGGCACTTCGCTCGGTACTGGTCGAAACGCCGGAACATCTGTCGAACGACCTCCACCGGTCCGAACCACTCGGCCACGTCGATCCCGGGACCGCATCCCCCTTCGGACGCTTAAGCCAATGGTGAGGTCGGTCGAACGGACGCCTTTCCCTCGAGGAGGCGTTCGAGTTCCCCGCCCTTCACCGTGCGGCCACCCGTGCCGACCGGCTTCGGGTCGCCCCGTCGGCGGCAGTGCTCGGGACTCGGGACCGGCGGAGGCGCGGCCCGAACGCCCCCGGGACGGTTCGTCCCGTCGGCGGGCTCACCAACAGTGACCTCTGTCCTTAAGGCGGCGAGGAGTGGAGTCGCGTCGATGTACGCCTCGCTGGCCCCGACGAATGGGCCCGTCGCCGGGCCTCCGGGAGCGGGCCGCCCCCCGACCGTCCCGGCGAGACGGGGGAGGCGAACGCCATAGCTGCCGCGGCCACCCCCGCGCCGACGGAGACCGGCCCATCGACTCCGCTCCGGGTGCTCGCCGACCCGAGCTTTCTCCGGCTCTTCTCCGCCGCGGCCGCGTCCTCGCTCGGCGCGGCGATCTTCGTGGTGTCGGTCGCCTGGACGGTCTATCGGGAAACGGGGAGCGCGCTCGACATCACGTACGTCGGGCTGGCCGGCGCGGTTCCGACGGTCGGGATTGGGCTCGTCGCCGGGGTGCTGGCCGACCGATACAATCGTCGGACGATGATGATCCTCTCCGACTCGGCCCGGGCGGTCGCGCTGACCCTCTTCACCGTGTGGCTGGCCAGGGTCGGGTTCGACCTCGGGGTCACGCTCGCGACGGTGGTGGTCGTCTACGGCTTCACGGCTACGTTCCAGCCGGCGAGCAGCGCGATCCTGCCCCGGATGATGCCGAGCCGGGACCTCGAGGACGCGAACGGTCTGCTGCTCGCCACCTCCCAGGGGACCCAGGTCGTCGGCGCGGCGGTCGGAGGACTGCTGATCGCCTTCGTCGGGGTGGTGCCCGGATTCGCGGTCAACGCGGGGACCTACGTCGTATCGGCCCTCTTCCTGACCCGCATCCCTTCCCGGGTCGGCGCGAGCTCCGTGGTCTCCGCCGCCGCCGGCGAGGTCCGGTCGTTCTCCCGGGACCTTCGGGAGGGGATGGGGTATATCCGGGACCGGCTACCGCTCCTCGAGATCACCTTGGGCTCGATGCCGGTGAACTTCCTCGGCGCGATGGTGTTCTCCTTCCTCGTCGTGTACAACGCCTCGAACCTGTCGAACCGCACCTCCGAGTACGCATTCCTCGTCGCCGGGATTGCGGCGGGGATCGCCCTGGGAGCCCTGGCGGTCGGACGGTTCCACGCCCGGCGGGTCGCCGGGCCCACGATCGCGCTGGGCATACTGGTCGCCGGTCTGGGGGTCGTCGGCCTCGCCCTCTCCCGCGACTTCTACCTCTCGCTGGGTTTCGATGTCCTCATTGGAGTCGTCATCGGTCTCATCAACACCGTCTTCGCCGCGACGGTGCAGGCGATCGTCCCCGACCGGGTATTGGGGCGCGTACTGAGCGTGGACCTGGTCGCAGGCTCCATCGCGACCCCGGTCGGGATTATCCTGGGCGGACTGCTCATCACGGCCCGAGGAGTGGAGTTCGACTACCTGGTCTCCGGCGCGGCGATGTGCCTCAATGGGGGCGTGCTCGCCTTGCTGAAGGGGGTCCGCTCGCTCCGCGTTCCGTGAAGCGACGGACCCGGCCCTGCTCGGTGGGAGAGCCCCCGCGCGCCTAACGGTGCGACAGCGGCCATACGGTTAAATAGAGCAGACAAGGTAGCCGCCTCCTGCTGACATCTGTCAGACAAACGGCGCCCGCGCCGAGGACAAATGCGGCAGCTCGTACGCAGGAGGCACCCGGGATGTACCTGAAGCGGATCCGGACGAGGAACTTCAAGTCGTTCGCCGGAACGACCGAGATACCGTTCACCCCGGGCTTCTCGGGCATCGCGGGCCCGAACGGGATGGGCAAGTCGAACATCGCGGACGCGGTGCTGTTCGTGCTCGGACCGACGAGCTCCAAGGCGCTCCGGGCCGACCGGCTCACGCACTTACTGTTCAACGGCGGCGCGTCGAAGAAGGCCGCCACCGAGTGCGAGGTCGGACTCCTGTTCGACAACCGGGACCGGATGCTCCCCGTCGAGGCGGACGAGGTCGAGATCTCCCGCTACGTGAAGGTCGCCCCGTCGGACCCGGACGGGTACTACTCGTACTTCTACGTGAACGGACGCCGGACGACGCAGGGGGAGATTGACCACCTGCTCGCGCACGCGCGCCTCTCCGGCGACGGCTACAACATCGTGCAGCAGGGGGACGTCAACAAGGTCGTGAGCATGGGGCCGGTGCCCCGACGCGGCCTCGTGGAGCGGCTGGCCGGCATCTCGCAGTACGACGAGGAGCTCGACAAGGCGGCCGCCCGCCGGGCGGAGCTCGAGCAGAACCTCGAGCGGATGGGCACGCTCCTCACGGAGATCCGCGGGCACCTCGACGGGCTCGAGTCCCAGCGCGTCCAGGCGATCCAGTACAAGCAGGTACAGGACGAGAAGCGCCACGCGGAGGCGCGCCTGGCCCGGGCGGGAGCCCTGCTCGCCCGTCAGGAGGTCGAGACGTGCGAGGCCCAGGTGAAGAAGGTCGTCGACGACATCGCGCGCCTGCGGGGCGAGGTCGTCCGGCTCCAGGGGGAGCGGGACGGCCTCCTGGAGAAGATCGGCGGGATCGAGGCCGAGATCGCCCGGCGGTCGGGCGAGGACGCCCAGAAGTTCAAGGCCGAGCTCGACGGACGTCGCATGGCGTTCGCGCGGCTCGAGGAACGCCATTCCTCCATCGGCGAGGACATCGCCCAGATCGGGACGAAGCTCGACGCAGCCCGGCACGAAGTCGAGCGCGCCGAGAAGGAGGTGGCCGACCTCCAGCGGAAGACGAAAGCGCTCGATACGGAGCTTCGGGCGGCGGTCGCCGACCAGGCGCGGAGCCGCACGGCGCTCGACGAGCTCACCGGCGCGACCGAGAGCTCGCGCGGGAAGCTCCTGGAGATCCGGAAGCAGGCGCTCGTCAGCCAGAAGAAGGTCGAGGACCGGGAGAAGGCATGGCAGGAGGCGGTCCGGTCGCTGGAGGCGGCCCGGGGCGCCGTCGGGGCGGCGGAGCAGGAGATCGGCCGTGCCGAGGACGACCGCGAGGCCCGGTCCGTCGAGCTCCGGGACCTCGAGTTCCGGGCGAAGCCGTCGGGCCCGGCCCGCTCCGCGGGGCGCCCGACCGCCGAGCTCCAGCAAGAGTTCATCGACGCCAAGAACCGCGAGAAGCGCGCGCAGGACCAGGCGGACGCGGTCGCGCGCGAGGTACAGGAGCTGAACCGCCGGTACCTCGCGTTGGAGGCGCGGCTGAAGGCCCGCGCTGCCCCCGGCGCCCCGACGTCGCCCGCGGCGGCCGTCGACTTCCTGCTGTCGCTGCGGAACCTGGGCAAGGTGCCCGGCATCCGTGGCACCGTGGAGGAGCTCGCCGCGTTCGAGGACGAGCACCGCACCGCGCTCACCGTCGCGGCCGGCCCGAGGTTCTCCGCGCTCGTCGTGGAGACCGACGCCGTCGCCGAGCAGTGCATCCAGCTGTTGCGCGCCGAGCGCCGCGGTCGCGCCACGTTCCTTCCGCTCAACAAGATGCTCGTCGGCCGCCCGCACGGCAAGTCGCTGCTGAGCGCGAAGGCGCCCGGCGCCGTCGGGTTCGCCCTCGACCTCGTCCGGTTCGACGAGGCGTTGCGCCCGGCCTTCTGGTACGTCTTCGGGGAGACCGTCGTCATGGACGACCTCGCGCGCGCGCGCGAGCAGATGGGCGGCGTCCGGCTCGTCACGCTCCAGGGCGACCTCATCGAGGCGACCGGCGCGATGACCGGTGGCTTCGTCGACCCCGCGGGCCGTTCCGGCCCCGACAGCGCGGTCGAGCTGAAGCGCCTCGGCGCCGAGCTCCGGACGAAGAGCGAGGAGGAGGCCCGGCTCCGGTCCGAGCTGGTCCACCTTACGGAGCAGATCCGCACTCTCGCCGAGGAGCTGGGCCGGCGCTCCGGGCAGGACGAGAGCGAGGCGCGCGCCCGGAAGACCCTCGAAGAGCAGCTCGTCCCCGCCCGGGACCGGCTCAAGGAGGCCCAGGCGCGGGTCTCGGCCGCCGGTCGAGCGCTCGAGGCGGCCCGCACGACGCTCGGCCGGGCGGAGACCCAGGCCGCGAAGATCGAATCCGAGGTCGCGGAGCTCAAGTCCGCGCACCAGGCCCTGCAGGAACGGTACCTCGGCCAGATGCCGGGAGCCGTGTCGGAGAAAGTACGGTCGCTGCAGGAATCGCTCCGCTCGGGCGAGGAGAACCGCCTCCGGCTGGAGCGGGAGCTCGCCTCCACCCGGGCGTCCCTCGAGGCGGCGACCGGGCAGTGGCAGTCCCGCCGGGCGGAGGTCGAGCAGTTTGTCGCCGACCGGAAGTCCGCGGAGCAGCAACTCAAGGCCGTGGCGGCCGAGCGGGACGAGGCCCGCAACGCCCTCGACGCGCTCCGGGCCGTGGAGGCGAAGCATGCCGCCGCCGCGCAGGACCTCGTCGCGCAGAAGGGCCGCCTCGACGCCGAACGGGTCCAGCGGCTGGAGCAGCTCGCGAAGGCGAATGCCACCCTCGACACCCAGCTCGCGATGCAGAGCCGGGAGGAGGCCCGCCTCGCCGTCGCGCGGCAGTCGCTCGCGGAGGTCGAGGAGGCCCTGAAGCAGTTCCCCGCCACCGAGGAAGAGGAGTCGAAGCCGGTCCCCGTGGACCAACTGAAGCGGACGATCGGCCGGCTCGCGGGCCAGCTCGCGGCGATGGGCGACGTCAATCTCCGGGCGCTCGACGAGTACGACGCCGAGAAGCAGCGGCTGGACGAGTTCGAGGGGGAGTCCCAGCGGCTCACGACCGAACGGGGCGAGCTGCAGAAGCTCGTCGACGAGATCGACCGGAAGAAGCGCGTCCGTCTCACCGAGGTCGTGGCGGCGGTGAGCCAGAACTTCCACGCCGTCTACGAGGAGCTGTCCGATGGCGGCGAGGGGGAGGTCCTTCTCGAGAATCCGGACGACCCGCTCGCGGGCGGCCTGCTGATCCGGGCCTCGCCGTCGGGGAAGAAGGTGTTCCGGCTCGAGCAGCTCTCCGGAGGCGAGAAGTCGGTCGCGAGCCTCGCCTTCATCTTCGCGCTCCAGCGATACGACCCGAGCCCGCTGTACGTGTTCGACGAGGTCGACATGTCGCTCGACGCGGTGAACGCCGGGAACCTGGGCCACATGCTCCGGCGGAACGCCGAGAAGGCCCAGTTCATCGTGATCTCCCTCCGGAAGGTCACCCTCCGGAGCGCCCACCGGCTGTTCGGCGTGACGATGCACGGCGACGGCTGCTCGCGCGTCGTGGGGCTCCGGCTCGATGAGATCGCCGACGGGGACGCGCAGGAACGGTCCGACGCCCCGCCGGTCCCCCTCGCTCCCCTGGAGGCCGCATGACGATCTCCGGCTCGGAGGCCCAGGAGCTGTTCCCACCGGACGCGGCCCCGGTCTCCCGCGACGCGGCGGAGAAGGTGCTCTCGTACCTCGTGTTCCACCAGTCGCTGCACGGCGAGGGCGGGGCCCCCGACGCCTCGGCCGCCCTCCTGGAGCGGTACCTGGCCCTGGTCCGGGACCTCAAGGAGGGGGTCCACGTCGTGATCGCCGACCCGTTCGACAAGGCGATGGCGATGCTCTTCGAGCTGGTGCTCGACGAGGCGTTCGACCCGTGGGAGATCGACCTCGCCCGGTTCACCGAGCTGTATCTCCGTCGGATCCAGGGGGACGGGGCGGTCGACTTCGCCGTCGCGGGCCGTCTGGTGTTCATGGCGTGGAGCATCCTGTGTCTCCAGTCGCGCGAGATCCTCGCGACGCGCGAGGCGCCGGCCCCCGTCGCCCCGGACCTCGGGGACGGGGTCGCGTTCGTGGACGACCTCGCGACGCCCGAGGCGGTCGACGTGACCGCCGCGGTGCTCGAGACGCCGACGGCGCCCCCGCTCGACTACATGGTCCGCCACCACGAGAACCGACCGGTGTCGCTGCTCGAGCTCGTGAGCGCGTTCGGGGAGGCCGAGCAGGAGGCCCGACGGGCGCTCCGCATCGACGCGCTCCGGGCCCGTCTCCGCGAGGAGCAGCGGGCGCCGCCCGAGATCCTCGTGCACGGCGAGATCCCCGAGCAGGACGTGTCGGACCTCTGGGAGGAGGCCCGACGGCATCCGGTCGGCGAGCCGTTCCCGTTCCTCTCGCTCTGGCGTCCCGCGCAGGGCCGCGACCGGCTGGTCGCGGTGCTGCTGGCCGCGCTCGAGCTCGCCCAGGTCGAGGCGGTCGAGCTTCGGCAGGAGCGGATCGCCGACTCGCCGCTGCTCCTCGTCCGCGCCTCGGAGCAGCGACCCGCGCTGCCCGAGGGGGGGTAGCGTTGCCGAGCCACGCCGACCCGCTCGAGCTCAAGGTCGAGGCGATCCTGTTCGCGAGCGGCCACCCGCTCTCGGTGAGCGAGCTCGGGGAGAAGCTCGGGGAGCCGGACTTCCGGGTCGTCCAGCGCGCGGTCCGTCACCTCGCGCGCACGTACGAGAACCGCCAGACCTCGCTCGAGGTCCGCCGGGTCGGGGACCGGTACGCCCTCCAGGTCCGCGAGGAGTTCCTCCCGACGGCGCAGACCGTCCAGCCGATGGAGATGGAGCCCCGGACCCTCAAGGCGCTCACGCTCATCGCCTACCACCAGCCGATGCTCCAGAGCTTCCTCGTGAAGATGGCGGGCGAGACGGCCTACCACGACGTGGCGGAGCTCGTGAGCCTGGGCCTCGTGCGCGCCGAGCCGAAGGGGTCCACGCTCGAGCTCGGGACGACGGCGCGATTCGCCGAGTACTTCGGCATCGGGTCGAGCCGACCCGAGGAGATCCGGCAGTTCCTCGCCGGGAAGCTGGGCCTGTCGGCGGGCGGCGCGGAGGCGCCCGAGGCGTCCCGGGCCCCGGAGGCCGAACGAGCCTCCGCGCCGGCGTCCGACGCCGCACGGGCGAGCCCCGTGGTGCCCGACGGCGCGCGCGACACCC
>JASHRQ010000082.1 GCA_030037265.1 Thermoplasmata archaeon
GTCGAGGTCCGGACGGTCCGCACGTGGGGGACGCTCGTCGGCGGGAAGCGGTGGCTGCGCTCGGCCCGGGCCGTCCCGGCCGGGCGGGGGGTCGGCCCGGGGGCCGGTCGGGCGGTGCGCCGGCGGGCCCATTAAATACGGGTCTCGCGCGTAGTTCTCCGGGCCTCTAGGGACCCCTCATGCGTCGCACCCGCGTACGGACCGCTCGGCTCCGTCGGTTCCGGGGTCGCCGCGCCCAGGTGAGCGCGGTCGGCACCGTCCTCGCGCTCCTGCTGTTCGTCTCGTTCCTCTCGACGTTCGTCTTCGGCCAGCTCCCGAGCCAGATGACCCAGGTGGAGTTCGTGCACGAGCTCCAGGTGGAGAACCAGATGCTCCGGCTCCAGAGCGCCGTGACCGCGGAGTCGGCGAACCCGAGCGTCCCGGTGACGCTCACGATCCCGGTGACGCTCGGCTCCGCGAGCTACCCGCCGTTCGGCGTGCCGTCGTCCGGCACGATCCAGCCCGCGACGTCCGCCATCCGCACCGTCTTCGGCCTCGCGCTCAAGGGCTCCACGAGCACGGTGAAGCTTCCGATGACCTACCTCGGCGGGCTCACGACGCACCTCAACAACCGGTACATCGCCCCCGCCGACGTCGCCTACGACCTCGGGGCCGTCATCCTGGGGCAGCAGGACGGCGGCTCGGTGATGCTGAGCCCGCCGTCGCTGTCGTACACCGTCGTGACCGGCGGCGTGGACCTGAACCTCACGCTCGTGAGCGTCCTCTCGAACGTCTCGGCCGTCTCGGGGTACGCGAGCGCGCCGGTCCTGACGAGCGTCGAGTCGGCCACGACCTTCTCGCAGTCGAACAACGGGGCGAACGGCTACTCGCTCGCCTCGCCGCTCTACCTCAACGTCACGACGAACTACCCGCAGGCCTGGGCGACCTACTTCAACGCGATGTCGGCCGTCGTCCCGAACGGCGCGTCGTGCGTGCCCGGCCCCCGGGTGACGACGGCCGACTGCTACACCCCGCCGTACGGCGACTACTCCACGGTCGTCGTCCCGTTCGTGGTGACCGAGCTCACCGTCGTGAGCGTCGTCGCGTACCTCGCGGTCTACTGACGGCCCTCCGGCGCGCCCCGGACCGCCGGGCCGCGTCAGGCTTATGGCGCCCCACTCCTCCCCCGAGGGGAGCGCGTTGGTGCCGGCGGAACCCGACGGGCTCGTTCGTCTGCGGCGGGCGCTGCTGAGCGTGTCCGACCGCCGCGGGGTCGTCGAGCTGGGGCGGGCGCTCTCGGCCCAGGACGTCGAGCTCGTCGCGACCGGTTCGACGCGGACCGCGCTCGCGGCCGGGGCGGTCGCGAGCCGCGCCGCGGAGGAGCTCACCGGCATCGGAGCGTGGTTCGGCGGCCGGGTGAAGACGCTCCATCCCGGGATCCTCGGCGGGATCCTGGCCCCCCGCACGCCGGACGGCGAGCGCGAGCTCGCCGAGCGCCACCTCCTCCCGATCGACCTCGTCGTCGTGAACTTCTACCCGTTCGCGGAGCGGGTCGGCGGACGGCCGGACGCGCCGGAGCTCGCGGAGCTGATCGACATCGGCGGGGTCACGCTCGCCCGGGCCGCGGCGAAGAACTTCGACGCCGTCGCGGTCGCGTCGGACCCGGACGACTACCCGCTCGTCGAGGCGGAGGTCGGTGCGTGGGGCGGCCGGCTCTCGGCGCCGACCCGGCGCGCGCTCGCCGCCCGGGCGTTCGCCCGCACCGAGGCGTACGACCGGACGATCGCCGCGACGCTCGCCGGTCCCGCGGGCGGCTCCGCCCCCGGGCCGTTCCCCCCCGCGCTCGCCCTCCGGCGGGCGGACCTCGCGCTGCGGTACGGGGAGAACCCCCACCAGCCGGCCGCGGTCTACGTCGCGGAGGGCGAAGGGTCGTCGGCGCTCGCCCCGGCGCCGGTCGAGCTCCTCAAGGGGACGGCCCTGTCGTACACGAACCTCCTCGACCTCGATGCGGCGGTCGGCACCGTCGCGGAGTTCGACGCGCCGGCGGCGGCCGTCGTGAAGCACGCGACGCCGAGCGGCGCCGCCACCGCCCCGACGCTCCGCGAGGCGGTCGCGCGCGCCGTCGCCACCGACCCGGTGGCGCGGTACGGCTGCGCGATCGCGGTGAACCGGCCGCTCGGCGCGGCGGACCTCGCGCCGCTCCACGGGATCTTCGTCGACCTCCTCGCGGCCCCGTCGGTCGACGACGCCGCGCGGGCCGCGGCCGACCGCCGGCCGAAGCTGAAGCTGGTCCGCATCGCGGTCCCCGACCGGCGCCGCCCGGCGTGGGAGGCGCGGAGCGCGCTGGGCCGCCTGCTCGTGCAGGTGGCCGACCAGCGCGAGCTGAAGGCCGAGGAGCTGCGATGCGTCACGTCCCGCGCCGCCTCCGAGGAGCAGCTCCGGTCGCTCGCCTTCGCCTGGCGGGTCGTGCGCCACGCGAAGTCGAACGCGATCGTGCTCGCGCGCGGGACCGAGACCGTCGGCGTCGGGAGCGGGCAGCCGACCCGCGTCAAGGCCGTCCAGCTCGCCGCCGAGGTGGCGGGGGAGCGGGCGCGCGGGTCCGTGCTCGCCTCCGACGCCTTCTTCCCGTTCGCCGACGGGCTCGAGGCGGCGGCGGCGGCCGGCGTCGTCGCGGTCCTCCAGCCCGGCGGGAGCCTCCGCGACGCGGACGTGGTGGGGGCGGCGGAGCGGCACGGGATCGCGATGTATCTGACCGGCTGGCGCGTCTTCCGCCACTGACGGGCGGCCCCGCCCCGCGCTCAGCGGAACGAGAAGGTCCGCTCGAGGATCGACCGGAGCTCACGCGGGCCGACGGACCCGACCTCGCGGCCCCGCTCCCGGCCCTCCGCGACGAACAGGTACGTGGGGATCGTGTGGATCCCGAACAGGTTCGCGACCACCGAGGAGTCGTTCACGTTGACCTTCGTGAACTTCACGCGGCCGGTGAGCGTGTCGGACAGCGACTCGAGCGCCGACTCGGCGGCGCGCGACGGCGCGCTCCAGTCGGCGAAGAAGTCGACGACGACCGGCAGCCGGGACCGGATCACCTCGCTGTCGAAGGTGTCGTCGGTGACGAGGAGGATATCACCCATCGACGGTGCTCCGTCCGTCCGCTGACGGCGTTCGAGCTCGGCCGCGATTATAGCCTTGTGGTTGGTGCGGCAGCGCGGTGAGCGCCCCCCGACGGACCGGTCGTTCCGGCGCGCCGGCCCGCGCCGACCCGCGGGTCCGGCGCCTACTGGCCTGGTTCGACCGCCACCGACGGCCGCTCCCGTGGCGGCTTCGGCCGACCCCGTACCGCGTCTGGGTCGCGGAGGTGATGCTCCAGCAGACCCGCGTCGCCCAGGCGGATCCGTTCTACCGCCGGTTCGTCCGGCGGTTCCCGACGGTCCATGCGCTCGCCCGCGCCCCGGCGCCGGAGGTGCTGAAGGCGTGGGAGGGTGCCGGTTACTACGCGCGCGCCCGCCACCTCCACCGCGCCGCGCGCGAGGTCGTGGCGCGGCGGGCCGGGGCGCTGCCGCGCACGGCCCGGGAGCTCGCCCGGCTCCCCGGGGTGGGGCCGTACATCGCCGCGGCCGTCGCGAGCCTCGCCTTCGGCGAGCCGGTGGTCGCGCTGGAGGCGAACGGCCTCCGGGTGGCGGCCCGCTGGACGGCGGAGCGCGGGGACGTCCGCCGGGCGCCGGTGCGGCGTCGGCTCGCCCGGTGGCTCGCCGACCGGCTCCCGCCGGACCGGGCCGGTCCGTTCAACGAGGCGCTGATGGAGCTCGGGGAGACGGTCTGCCGGCCCCGCGCGCCCCGGTGCGGCGCCTGCCCGGTGGCGGCGTGGTGCCGGGCGCGGCGCACGCTGCCGGACCCTTCCGTCCTCCCGTACCGCCGGCCGCCTCGGGACAAGCCGCGCGTCGAGGCGTCGGTGGTCGCTCTCCGGCGCGGCGGGCGCTGGCTCGTCGTGCGCCGCCCCGAGACGGGGCTGCTCGGCGGGCTGTGGGAGTTCCCCGGCGGCAAGATCGAGCCGGGCGAGCGCCCGGAGGCGGCGGCCCGCCGCGAGCTCCGGGAGGAGACCGGCCTCGCGGCGGGGCCGCTCGAGCCGCGCGGGGTGGTCCCGCACGAGTACAGCCACTTCTCCGTCCGGCTCCACCTGTTCGCGGGACGGGCCGGCCCGGGGCGGCCGCGCACGGCCGGCCGGCCCTACCGGTGGGCGAGCCCGGCCGAGGTCCGCCGCCTGCCGCTCCCGCGGGCCACCGTCAAGGCGCTGGACCGGCTGGTCCGGTGGCGCTCGCGGGGTACAGCTTCCCCGGGTTCAGGATCCCGTCGGGGTCGCACTGCCGCTTGATCGACGCGAGCAGCGCCACCGCCTCCGGGCCGTGCTCGAGCGCGAGGTACGGGGCCTTCACGAGCCCGATGCCGTGCTCGGCGCTGATCGTCCCTCCGAGCCGCTTCGCGAGCAGGACGAGCTCGCGCCGGAGCGCCCGCGCCGGCTCCGAGGGCGGGTCGACGACGAAGTTCGGGTGCAGGTTGCCGTCGCCCAGGTGGCCGAACAGGAAGACCGGGACGTCGAACCGGCGGGCGAGCGCTTCCACGCCGGCGAACAGCTCGTCGAGGCGGGACCACGGCACCGCCACGTCCTCGCGCATGCGCACCCCCTCGAGCACCTCGCCCCCACGGCCCCGCAGCGTCCAGAGCGCGTCGGCGTCCGGATAGACGCTCACCTCCCCGGGGAACCCCGCGCGGGCGAACCGCTCCTGGAGGCGCTCCAGGTGCCGCTCCTCGTCGTCCGCGGCGCATTCGAGCTCGACGAGGAGGAGGGGGGAATCCCCGGCGAGCCGGCTCCCCGGCTCGCGCGCGAGCGCCGCCGCGGTCCGGCGGTCGACGTACTCCACCGCCGCGAGGTCGGGGGGCGACGGCGGCGCGAGCAGCCGCTCCACCGCCGGCCCGAAGCGGAGCCCGTCCGGCACCGGCACGACGAGGCCGACCCTCCGCTCGGGGAGCGGCGCGAGCGCGAGCGTCACCTCGGAGAACAGTCCGAGCGTCCCCTCGCTGCCGACCAGGAGCCCCACCAGGTCCGGGCCGGTCGACGCCTTCCGGGTCCGGCGGCCGACCCGGAGCACCTCGCCGGTGCCGAGCACGACCTCGAGCCCCCGCACCCAGCTCCGGGTCGACCCGTACTTGAACGCCCGGGGACCGGCGGCGTTCGTCGCGACGTTCCCGCCGATCGTGGAGGAGGACCAGGAGCCGGGGTTCGGCGGGAAGAACAGCCCCTGCGGGACCAGCCGCCGGTGGAGCTCCCGGTTGACGACGCCGGGCCCGAGCCGAACGAGCCGGTTCGTCGTGTCGACCTCGTGGACGGCGGTCCAGCCGGAGAAGTCGACGACGACCGCGCCGGGCGAGGGGATCGACTCGCCGTCCAGCGAGGTCCCGGCCCCCCGGCCCACGAGCGGCACGCGGAAGCGCCGCGCCCAGACGACGAGCCGCACGAGGTCGTCCCGGTCGCGCGGGGCCACGGCGGCGGCCGCCGGCTGGACGAACCGGGACGCGTCGGTGGAGAACCGCTCGAGCGCCGCCGGGTCGTCGGTGACCGTCCCGGCCACCTCCCCGCGGAGCGCCGCGACGGCCGCGGGGTCCAGCGCCATGGCGCGGGGAGGGGCCGGAGGAGATAGGCCTGCTCCCCGGACCGCCGC
Organism: Thermoplasmata archaeon; assembly: GCA_030037265.1. GTDB lineage: Archaea > Thermoplasmatota > Thermoplasmata > Lutacidiplasmatales > UBA184 > JAKIWV01. The sequence continues at coordinate 5,694 of JASHRQ010000082.1, forward strand.
TACGGGGACCTCTCGGCCGGGCCGGGAGGGGTCGACGACGGAACGGCCGAGGGCGCGGGGGGGGACGGAGGTGGGGGCGGAGCGGAGGTCGGGCCCGGCCCGACCGCGTTCAGGAGCTCCTGGATCGCGAACGGACGGCGGACGAGGGCGGAGACGCCGAGCGCCTTCGCCTGGCTGTCGACCCGGGCCGACCGGCTGCCGGTGAGCAGCACGATCCGCGCCGCCGGGTACCGGCGGCGCGCCTCCGAGACGAAGTCGGTCCAGCTCGGCTGGTCGACCTCGGCGTCCAGCAGCAGGACCGGGTCCGGTGCCTTCGCGAGCAGGTCGAACGCCGCCTCGGGCGCGCGCGCCTCCCCGAGGACGCGGTGCTGGTGGAGCCGGAGGAGGCCCCGGAGCACGAGCCGGGTCTCGTCCGAGCCCCCGACGATCACGACGTTAGACGTGGCCTCCGCCTCCTCTGCCCGGCCCATCCCCAGCCTCCTGACCCTCCCGAGGGGCCCGGGCCGTGGGGGAGGTCCCCCGGGCCCGGACGGAGGCGGGCGGCGGCTCACCAGGTGAGCGGACAGCCCGTGCCGGGGAGGCTTTAGCCGCCCTCCGGTCTTTGAACGTTTCGTTGCGTCGGTGCGTGTCGTCGTGCAATCTCGGGTCCCTTCGAACCCCCGGAAACTCCGCCGAAACCTGCCCGATTTCATCGACCGGACCGGCCGGTAGCTATATAGGTTGTCGCGCTTTACGTAGTCTGGCCTCGGGTACCGGCGGAAAGCGTCTCTTGGTGGCACCGTCCAAGAGACCGAGAGCCTTTCCGCCGGCGCCCACTTTTGGCCCCCGACTTCTCCTCGAACCATACGCTTTCAAATGGGGAGCCCGCCACGAGGCTCGATGCGGTTCCCGTTCTGGTCCCGGCGCTCGCCGGACGAACGACTCCACGCGATCTCCACCCTCCAGTCGCTCGGCCCGACCTCGGTCCCGGGGCTCGCCGCCGCCCTCGCCTGGTCCGTTCCCCGGACCCAGAAGGTCCTCCTCGACATCTCCCGGCGCGGGCCGCCGGGGCTCGTCTCCGACCCCCGGACCGGCACGATCCGGTGGGCCTCCCGCGCCGCGCCCCGGCCGACGGACCCCCCGGTCGCCGCGCCGCCCGCCGTCC
>JASHRQ010000083.1 GCA_030037265.1 Thermoplasmata archaeon
TTCCCGGACGGCGGGATCGAGGCGCGCTGGGCGCCGGGGACGGGTGCCCCGCGGCACGCGCTGCCGCTCGCGGACGTGGTCGGCCTCGCGCGGTACGCGCTCGTCTGACCCGGCGCGCGGGCGGGGGCCGCGCTACGAGCAGCCGCTCGTCGTGCCGCAGACGGTGCAGGCGTAGCAGGTGCCGGACCGTACCATGAGGCCCCCGCAGCTCGGGCAGGACGGGGCGTCCTCGTCGGTCAGCCGCCCCTCGGCGGGCGGGAGGAAGGCGTCGAGCGGCCGGGTCTGGAACGTCCCCGCGGGGGGCGGGGGCGTCGCCGCGGCGGCGCTGCCGCCGCCGTTGCCGTTCCCGTGCCCGTTGCCGTTCCCCTCGGCCGGTCCCTCGAGGCCGATCGACCGGCGCTCCTCCTCGGTCAGGAACTCGATCGCGAGCCACCGGGCGACGTAGTCGGGAATCGACTTCGCGAACCGGATCTTGGGGTTGTTGGTCGCGCCGGCCGGCTCGAACCGGAGGTGGGCGAGCTTCCGCACGAGGTCGCGCAGCGGCACCCCGTGCTGGAGCGCCATCGACATCGAGATGCCGAGCGAGTCCATGAGGCCGTTCACCGTCGAGCCCTCCTTCGTCACGCGGAAGAAGATCTCGCCGGGGCGTCCGTCGGGATACAGCCCGACGGTGACGTAGCCGTCGTGGCCCCCCACGGAGAAGTGGTGCGTGACCGCCTGCCGCTCGTCCGGGAGCCGCTCGCGGACCGGCTTCATCGGCCCCGCGGGGCCGGCCGCGCGCTGGGCGGTCTCGTACGGCTGGGACGCCTTGCAGCCGTCCCGGTACAGCGCGACGGACTTCACGCCCAGCCGCCACGCCTCGAGGTAGATCCGCTCGATGTCCTCCACCGTCGCCTCGTGGGGGAGGTTGATCGTCTTCGACGCGCCGCCGGAGAGGAACGGCTGGACCGCGCCGAGCATCTTGAGGTGCCCCATCGGGGCGATCGTCCGGTGGCCGGCCGTCGGCGCGAGCGCGCAGTCGAACACCGGCAGGTGCTCGGGGCGCAGCCCCGGCGCCCCCTCGATCGTGCCGGTCGTCTCGACGTGCTTCAGGATCGCCTCCAGCGCGTCGCCGGAGTACCCCAGCCGCTCGAGCGCCTCGCGGGCGGTCCGGTTGACCATCCGCATCGCGCCGCCGCCGACCAGGTTCTTCACCTTGACGAGCGACAGCTCCGGCTCGAGCCCGAGGGTGTCGCACCCCATGAGCAGCCCGATCGTCCCCGTCGGGGCGATGACCGAGATCTGGGCGTTCCGGTAGCCCCACAGCTCGCCGGCCTTCACCGTGTCGTACCACCGGTCGACGGCCGCCGACACCATCGCCGCGAGCTCCGGGACCGAGCGCGCGAGCCGCTCGGCGGCCGCCCGGTGCTTCTGCATCACGCGGAGCATCGGCGTCCGGTTCTTGTCGAACGCCGGGAACGGGCCGACCCGCTTCGCGATCTCCGCCGACATGTGGTACCCCTCGCCGGACAGGAGCGCCGAGATCGCGCCGGCGAGCGTCCGCCCCTCCTCGGAGTCGTACGGGTAGCCGTAGTGCATCAAGAGCGACCCCAGGTTCGCGTAGCCGAGCCCGAGCGGGCGGTAGTCGTGGGAGTTCTGGGCGATCGTCGCGGTGGGGTAGGAGGAGGCGTCGACGACGATCTCCATCGCGACCACCATCGTCCGGACCGCCTGGAGGAACGTCTCGGCGTCGAACGCGCCGTGCGCGTCCAGGAACTTCATGAGGTTGATCGACGCGAGGTTGCACGCCGTGTCGTCGAGGAACAGGTACTCGCTGCACGGGTTCGACGCGTTGATCCGGCCGCCGATCGGCGACGTGTGCCAGTCGTTCGTGACGTCGTCGAACTGCACGCCGGGGTCGCCGCACCGCCAGGCGGCGTAGGCGAGCTTCCGCCACAGCTCGCGCGCCGGCGTCGAGGTCGCGACGGAGCCGTCGGTCCGGTTCGTCGTCCTCCACTCGCCGTCCTTCTCCACCGCCTCCATGAAGGCGTCCGGGATCCGGACCGAGTGGTTCGCGTTCTGGTAGGCGATCGACGCGTACGCGGAGTCCGGGTCCGTGCCGTCGAAGTTCGACGAGAACCCCTCGCGGATGAGCGCGAGCGCCTTGTCCTCCTCGCGGACCTTGCACTCGATGAAGTCGACGATGTCGGGGTGGTCCATGTTCAGGATCACCATCTTCGCCGCGCGGCGCGTCGTCCCGCCGGACTTGATCACGCCGGCCATCGCGTCGAACGCGCGCATGAACGAGACCGGGCCGGAGGCGATGCCGCCGCCGGACAGCCGCTCGCGGCTCCCGCGGAGCGACGAGAAGTTCGTGCCGGTCCCCGAGCCGCCCTTGAACAGCCGCCCCTCGCTCGCGGCGAGCGCGAGGATTGACTCCATGTCGTCCCCGACGGACTGGATGAAGCAGGCGGAGCACTGCGGCGGGTTCCGGACGCCGACGTTGAACCAGACCGGGCTGTTGAACGCCGCCATTTGGTGGACCATGAGGTAGGAGAGCGACTCCTCGAGGACCGTCGCCTCCTCGGGGGTGTCGAAGTAGCCGAGCTCGAGCCCGCGGTCGGCGATCCAGTGGCAGACCCGCCGGATCATCCCCTCGACGGAGTTCTCGCGCCGCCCGTTGATGACGCGGAAGTACTTCGACGCGGCGATGTTCACCGACGTCTCGGACCAGCCGGCCGGGACGCGGATCCCCTTCTGCTCGAAGATCACCTTCCCGTCGGCGCTCTTGATGAGCGCGTCGTGGAGCTTCCAGTCGACGGTGTCGAAGGCGGTCTTCCCGCGCGGCACGAGGCGCGCCACGGGGATCGCTTCGTCGCGGGCGGCGTGCCGGCCGCCCTTCGGTTCACTGGTCTCGGGGACGGGACTGGTCCGTTTCTTGGTCAGTGCCATGTAGGGCCTCGGGGGTCGGAGGGCCCGCCCACCGGCGGCGTCGACCGTTCCCCGCGCCGGGGACAGGCGGCCCGGGCGCTTCACGGCGCCGGCGAGGGCCGTTGAAACGGCCTCGCCGGAGCACCGTTTCGTCGCCGAGGGGCCTCGTCCTCGACCGCGGTCCGGGTCGCTCCGACGGGTGGATGGGATGCTCCAGCCCCGTCCAGCGCGTCCGCGTATAAGCTCGATTCGTTCGGCGCGCAGCGAAAAGTCCGCGAACCCGTTCCTGAGTTGCCGCTCACCCGAAAACCGGCCGTCGGCCGGACGCGCGCGGCGACCCGCGCGCCGAGACTACCGGAAAAGATTACGGGAAGGCCCGTCCCGCCGGGACGGGCCCCCCGAGGGTGGTGGGCGCGCCGGTTCAGGCGTTCTTCATGCGGGCGCGGGCGACGTATCCCTGCTTGTTGAGGAAGTACATGTACCCGTCCTCGCGGCTGACCTTCTCGGAGCCGACGCGCGCCTTCCGGCCCGACTTGTTCAGCTTCGTCGGGGTCTTCCAGAGGTAGCCGTCCTTCCCGAGATAGTACAGGTAGCCCTTCTCTCGCTTGATCTGCTCCTTGCCGACCTTCTCCGCCATGTGTGGCGCCCTCTCCGGCGAGGAGGCGGACCCTCCTATTTGAATCCTCGGGCGCATTCTCGTCAGAGGAAACGATTTTCCTTGACGGTGAAACGGCCCGGGGACGGCTCACCGGGCGTCCCCGCTCGGCGGAGGGACGCGCGATCCCTGACGGTAGACGCGGCGCGGCACGAGCCCGATCCGGTACGCGAGGTGGTCCGCCGACGGCACGTCGAACACCGAGAAATCGGCCGGCCGGCCGACGGCGAGCGACCCCGCCTCCCCGGCGATCCCGGTCGCGTGCGCCGCGTTCACCGTCGCCGCGGTGACCGCCTCCGCCGGCGTGAGGCGCGCGGAGTAGACGGCGTGGGCGAGCACCGTCGGCATCGACTCGACCCACGAGTTCGGCGAGAGGTCCGTCCCGAGCGCCACCGGCACGCCGGCGTCGACCATCGCCCGGCCCGGGCTCCGCCGGGCCGCCATCGAGGCGAACGGCGTGACCGGCAGCAGGACGGCGGTCACGCCGGCCGCCGCGAGCGCGCGGCGGTCCCGGGCGGGGCTCTCGAGCAGGTG
>JASHRQ010000084.1 GCA_030037265.1 Thermoplasmata archaeon
CGTCGCAGCGGGTCGCCGGCGTCCGCCGGCCGTCCCGGTCCCCGCGTCGGCCGACCGGGGACCTCCGGACGCGCGCGCGCCCACGTCCGACGGTTTTTCTGACGGAGAAGTGGCCCCGTCGTCCCGTAGCCTTAACTAGCCCGCGCCGCCTCAATGGTCCGCCCGTGAAGACCCTCGTCGTGACGGAGAAGTTCAGCACCGCGCTCCGGATCTCGATCGTCCTGTCCGACGGCCGGATGAAGCGGACCCGGGAGGACGGCGTGCCGGTGTTCCGATTCGAGCGGCCGGACGGCGAGTACACGGTCCTCGGGCTCCGCGGCCACATCGTGGAGCTCGACTACCCGCCGGAGCTGTCCCACTGGTCGCTCGAGACGCTCGGTCAGCTCCTCGAGACCCCCCCGCTCAAACGGGTGACGGAGACGCGGATCGTCGACGCGCTGCAGGCCGTCGTCCGCTCCTTCGACCGCGTGATCCTCGCGACCGACTTCGACCGCGAGGGGGAGCTGATCGGCTGGGAATGCCTCGAGCTCCTCCGCGAGCGGCATCCGACGATCGAGGTCCGTAGGAGCCGGTACAGCGCCCTCACGCGGGAGGTGATCGAGGAGAGCTTCGCCCACCTCAACGAGGTCGACCGGCCGCTCGCCGAGGCGGCCGAGGCGCGGCAGGAGATCGACCTCGTCTGGGGCGCGCTCCTCACGCGGTTCCTGTCGCTCACCGCCGGCCAGCACGGGTCGGGCTACCTGTCCGCCGGCCGGGTGCAGACGCCGACGCTGGCGCTCCTCGTGGCGCGCGACCAGGCGATCAAGGAGTTCGTCCCGGAGCCGTTCTGGACGCTCGAGGCGACCGGCGAGGCGGAGGGCGCGAGCTTCCGGCTCGAGCACGCCCACGGCGTCTTCACCGACCACGCCGAGGCGAAGCAGGTGCTCGAGCGCGTCGCGACGGCCCACGAGGGGAGCGTCGCCGAGTTCACCCAGGAGGAGGTCCGCCGGCGGCCCCCGGTGCCGTTCAGCACGACGCTGTTCGTCGCCGAGGCGACCCGGCTCGGGCTGAGCGCGGCCGGGGCGATGCGCGTCGCGGAGGACCTGTACACGCAGGGGCTCATCAGCTACCCGCGGACCGACAACACCGTCTACCCGCGGGGCCTCGGGCTCCGGGGGCTCGTCGAGCGCTTCAAGGAGAGCCCGTTCCGCGAGGCGGCCGAGTACGTCCTCGGCCAGCCCGCCTTCCGGGCGACGCGCGGCCGGACCGAGACGACCGACCATCCGCCGATCTACCCCACCGGCGTCGTCGACCCGCAGAAGCTCCGGCCGGACCACGCGAAGGTGTACGAGCTCGTCGTCCGCCGGTTCCTCGCGACGGTCGCGCCGGACTGCCTCGGACGGTCCCGGGCGACGAAGGTGCTCGTCCGGGCCGAGCCGTTCGTCGGGAAGGGCTACACGGTGCTCGACCCCGGGTGGTACCGGGTGTACCCGTACCAGCATCCCGAGGAGAGCGTCCTCCCCGCGCTCGCCGTCGGGGCCACGGTCCCGGTCCGCGACGTGAAGCTCACCGAGGGGAAGACCGAGCCCCCGCGCCGGTACTCGCAGGGGTCGCTCATCCAGGAGATGGAGCGCCTCGGCCTCGGCACGAAGAGCACGCGCCACGACATCCTCCAGAAGCTCATCGACCGGCACTACGTGCAGGCGCGGTTCCTCGAGCCGACCAGCACGGGCGTCGCCGTGACCGAGGCGCTCAAGGCGCACGCGCCGTTCGTCACGCTCCCCGACATGACCCACCAGCTCGAGCGCGACATGGAGGAGGTCGCCGAATCGAAGAAGACCAAGGCCGACCTCCTGGGCGAATCCCGGGAGATGCTCCGCGAGATCCACCGGTCGCTCCTCGAGAACGCGCCGGCCGTGCGGGAGACGCTCACGACGGCGCTCGACCGGCAGCACTTCGTCGGCCCCTGCCCGAAGTGCGGCGGAGCGCTCCGGCTCCGCCGGAGCCCGAGCGGCTCGCGCTGGGTGCAGTGCGTGAACAACCCGGCGAGCTGCACGGCGAGCTACCCGGTCCCGTCGGCGGGCTTCGTCGAGCCCGCGCCGGAGTTCCTCTGCCCGACGTGCCAGACGCCGCGGCTCAAGATCGTCTTCCGGGGCCAGCGGCCCGCGCTCTACTGCATCAACCCCGACTGCGCCGAGCACCACAAGGTGTTCCGGATCGGGACCTGCCCCGCGTGCGGCTCGCCGCTCCACCTCCGGTACTCGCGCTTCGGGAAGCGGTTCGTCGGCTGCTCGGGGTATCCCAAGTGCTCCGTGACGTACCCGCTCCCCCAGCGCGGGCGGCTCGACACCGACCACGCGCCGTGCCCGGTGTGCCGCGCACCGGTGGTCACCGCCGTCGAGGCCGGACGCCGGCCGTGGACCCTGTGCATCAATCCGGCCTGTCCCACGCGGAAGCCGAAGGAGAAGCCGGCCGCCGAGGGGGGTACGGCGGCGACGGCCCCCGCGGCCCCCGCCGCGGGGAGGCGCCGGGCCGCGGCGAAGCCGCGACGCGC
>JASHRQ010000085.1 GCA_030037265.1 Thermoplasmata archaeon
CGCGACCGCGCCCTCGGCCGCGTACCGGCCGGCGTTCCGGCCGGCGACGGCGGCCGCCGCCGGATGCGCCTCGGTGAGCGTCATCGCGGCGAACGCCCCGGTCTCGTGGAGGAGCCGGAGCCCGCGGACCCCGGTCGCCGAGAGCATCTCCCAGCCGACCGCGCGCCGGGACCCCCCGGGCCAGACCGCGGCGACCAGCGCGACGTTCAGGTCCCGGTCGAGTCGCATCGCGGCGTTGTAGAAGACCGGCCGCCGCCGGGCCGGGCCCCGCTCGGAGGGCGACGGGGGCAGCTCGAGGTCGGTGGCCCCCTCGCGCGCCGGGGCGACCTCGGCCGTCAGTGGGCCCTCTCGGTGAGGAGCTTCACGATCTTGAACGCGAGGAGGTTCTTGTTCACGGGCGTCACCTCGAGCAGCCGGAGCTCGTCCCGGCGCCGGATGTCCTGGAGGAGCGGGTTCCGGGACTTCTTGTGGAGCGTCATGATGATCGACTTCTCGGCGTCGAGCGTGTCGACGACGGCCTTCGTGAACGGCTCGCTCTCCACCTCCATCTTGCCGACCTCGTCGATCACGACCACGTCGGCGTTCGCCCGCGCCTCCGCGAGGGCACGGATGCCCAGGTCCTCGAGCGCCGCGAGGTTCACGCCGTACCGGCCGGACCGGACGCGCGACTTCAACCCCTCGTGGGCGAACACCATGCTCTCCTTCGAGGCCCAGTCGAGGATCTGGAACCCGCTCCGGCGCTGCTTCTCGACGATCGGCTCGGTGATCATCCCGCCGACCGAGATCCCCTCCTCCTCGAGGAGGCTGATGATCCGCAGGAGGGTCTCGGTCTTCCCGGACCCGGGCAGCCCGGTGATCCCGATCTTCACCGGCGACATGTGGTTCGGCATAGAATGCACCGGAAGAACGGTACCGGTAAGGGCGGGGAAAAAGAAAAGCTAATCGGGGCCCGCGCGGCCCGGCGTGCCGTGCGAGGGCATGCGACGGAGGCGGAGGTGTACCCGCCGCGCGAGGACTCGCGCCTCCTCGCCCGGTTCGCCCGGCGCTGCGCGGGCGAGACCGTGCTCGAGGTGGGATGCGGCCGCGGGCTCGCGGCGCTCACCGCCGCGCGGTCCGGCGCGCCGGTCGTCGTGGCGACCGACCGGAATCCGACGGCGCTCCGCGACCTCCTCGCCCGGTCGCGCGCCGAGGGGCTGCCGGTCCGCCCGGTCCGCACCGACCTCGCCCGGGGGCTCCGTCGGTTCGACCGGGTCCTCGCGAACCTCCCGTACCTCCCGACGCGGCCCGGGCGGCGCGACCCGGACCCGTGGGCGGACCTCGCGCTGAACGGGGGACGGGACGGCTGCGCCGTGCTCGCACGGCTCCTCCGGACGCTCCCGGAGCATCTGGCGCCCGGCGGCCGCGCCCTCGTGCTCGTCTCCTCGCGGCAACGGCCCGGACGGCTCCGGGCGCTCGACCGCGCCTGGCGCCGGTCGGGCGGCCGCCGGACGGTGGTCGCGCGGGAGCGCTGGGGGACGGAGCGGCTCTCCGTCTGGGAGCTCACGCGGCCGCTGCGGCGTACCGGACGACCGACTCCAGGAACCGGTACCCGTCGCCCGGACCCTCGGCCGAGCCGGACCGGGTCCAGTCGGGGTGGAGGGCCCGGAAGAACGACCGCTCGGGGTGCGGCATCAGGCCGAAGACGTTCCCCGTCGGGTTCGTGAGGGCCGCCACGTCGCCCGCGGAGCCGTTCGGGTTCCACGGATAGGCCGCGGGCCCCCCGTCGGGGCGGACGTACCGGAACAGGACCTGGCCGTTCCGCTCGAGCTCGTCCAGCCGCGCGCCCGGCTCGCCCGAGAGCACGAGCTTCCCCTCGCCGTGGGAGGACGGGACCAGGAACCGGGTCCCCGGGGCGAGCGCCCGGAGGGGGGCGAACCGGCCTCCCTCCCAGCGGAGGAACGTCGGCCGGCACTCGTGGTGGCCGGAGTCGTTGGTCATGAGCGCCGCCTGCGGGGGCCCGAGCCGTCCGTCCGGCCGCCCCGGCAGCAGGCCCAGCTCGGTCAGCACCTGGAAGCCGTTGCAGATCCCGCCGACGAGGCGGCCGTCCCGGACGAACGCCTCGAGCGACGGCCCGATCGCCGCGCGCACCCGGGCCGCGAAGACCGCGCCCGCGCGTACCGCGTCCGCGGCGGAGAAGCCGCCGGGGAAGAAGAGTACCCGGTAGTCGAGGAGCTCCCGCCGCTCGGACGGCTCGACCCCGCGTCCCTCCAGCTGCTTAAGCTGGACGACCTCGGCGGCGACGCCGAGCGACCGGAGCGCCACGAGCAGCTCCTCGTCGTTGTTCGTCCCCTCGATCGATGCGAGGGCGACGCGGAGCCGGTCCCGCCGCACGCGCACGGGAGGGACCGCCGGAGTAAAGCGTTGTCCCGAGGGACGATTCACGCCGGGCCGATCGGGGCGGGGAGCCGGTGCACGACGAGCCGCTGCCCCCGCCGCGTGGGCCGGGCGCCGGGGGGGAGGATCGCGAACGCGTTCACGCCGGCGAGGCTCGAGATCGCGTGGGAGCCGTGGAAGGTCGGATGGGCCCAGCCGTCCTCCACGCGCAGCGCGAGGACGGTCGAGAGGTCCGGCGACGGGCGGTCCCCGCGGTGGGCCAGCCGGACCGGGACGTCGGTCCATCCGTCGCCGGGGAGATGCCCCAGCCGGCGGAGGAGCGGCGCGAGGAGCCAGTAGCTGTTGGCGAGCGCGGAGGTGGGATGGCCCGGCATCCCGAGCACGATCCGCCCCCGGGCCGTCGCCGCGAGCGTCGGCTTCCCCGGCCGGACGGCGACCCCGTGGAACAGCACGCGGCCCACCCGCGGCACGACCTCGGCGAGGTAGTCGTGCTCCCCGACCGAGCTGCCGCCGGTGAGGACGACGACGTCGTGCGTCCGGAGGGCCCGCCGGACGGCCGCCTCGATCACCCGCGGTCGGTCCGGCAACGGCGGCCGGGGGTCCACGACCGCCCCGGCCGCGCGGGCGACGGCGCCGAGCGTGAAGTTGTTGATCTCGTAGAGGCGGCCGGCCCGGAGCGGGCGGCCCGGCTCGGTGAGCTCGTTGCCGTTCGGCAGAATCGCCACGCGCGGCCGGCCGTAGACGGAGACCCGGGTGGCTCCCGCGGCCGCGAGCGCCCCCAGCGTCGCCGGCGAGAGCACGTCCCCGGGGGCGACGAGCCGTCTCCCCCGGGGAAAGTCCGCTCCCGGCCACGCGATCCGCTCGCCCGGTCGCACGTACCGGAACACCTCGACCCGTCGCGGACCCGGACGGGTCTCCTCGAAGATCGCCATCGTGTCGACCCCGGGCGGCAGGCGGCCCCCGGCGGCGATCGACACGGCCTCGCGAGACCCGACCCGTCCCGAGTACCCCCCGTCGGCGTACACCTCGCCGACGAGCTCGAACGCCGCCGGCCGCCCGCGCCGGGCCCCGCGGGTCGACGCGGACCGGAAGGCGAACCCGTCCCACGTCGCGCGGGCGACCGGCGGCACCGGCGCGGGAGCGCGCACGACCTCGGCCGCCACCCGGCCGAGCCCGTCGGCCAGCGGGACGGTCTCGGTCCGGGGGACCGGCTTCGCCGCCCGGAGGAGCCGACGGCGCGCCGCCTCCACCGGGACGAGCCGGCCGAACGGTCGTATCCGCATGGCGGTCCCGTCAGGTCGGGAGCGTATATGCGGACCGCGGGCCGGGCGGACGCAGCCCCCGGAGCCACCGGGGATCGCCCCGCCGCATCCATCGGCGGGCGACCCGGTTGCCGCGGTCGAGGCACGCCGCGAGCGGCTCGCCCGCGAACCAGCCCGCGTAGAAGCCCCCCCGGAACGCGTCCCCCGCCCCCGTCACGCGCCCGGGCGCCGCCAAACCGTTCCGGGGGGCCGTCACGGTACCGCTGCGCGACCGGGCGACCGCGCCGTCGGCCCCCCGCGTCTCGACGACCAGCGGCACCAGCTGGAGGAGGTCCTCCGGCGAGCGGAGCCCCAGCATCTCGCGCGCCCGGTCGACCTCCGCGCGGTTCCCGAAGAAGATCTCGGACCCTTCCAGGAGCTCCCGAAGCCGGCCGGCGGACCACCGGTAGGACAGTTCCTGCGCCGGGTCGGCGGCGACCCGACCCCCCCTCGCGCGCGTCGCCCGCATCGTCCGGAGCTGGAAGGCCGGGTCCCCCGTCGTGAGGTGGACCCACGCCGCGCGCCGCAACGGCCCGAGCGGGGGCGCGACGCGTCGCTGGTCGCGCATCGGGCCCTGGTCGATGAGCGTGAACTGCCGTCCGTCCGCCGACTCGACGATGAAGCAGGTGGGCGACGGCTCGCCGGGGACGGCGGCGAGGCCCGAGAGGTCCACGCCCTCGTCCCGGAGGCGCCGCCGGAACTCCGGCGGAAAGTCCTCCCCCACGTGGGAGACGAGGAGCGTCCGCAAGCCGAGCGCCGAGCCGACCCGGGCGATCGTCGCCGCGGTACCGCCCAGCCGGACCTCCTCCCCCAGTACCGGCACCGTCCGGTCCGGCTGCGGCAGCCGCCGGACGCGGAGGATCCGGTCGAGGTTGGTGTGCCCCACGACCGCGAGGTCGTATCCGGGCGCGGCGCGGACGCCCCGGGCCCGAGGAGACGCCGAACCGCCCATCCGATGCTCCGGCTCCCCGGGCGGCAATCCCCGGGGGGTTTTACATAATCCTCCGGTCCGTGGCGCCGCGGGTCCGGAGGCGATGATCGTCGAGGGCGCGGTGTTCGACAGCGAGGGCGCCCGTCGGGCGTACGTCCGCTTCCGCCGCGGCCGGGTGGTGGAGGTGGGGACCCCCGGCACCGACTCGCGACGCGGCCGGGAACGACGCGTGCACGGAATCGTGGTCCCGCGGCCGGTCAACTCCCACACCCACCTCGGCGACGCCGCGGCGGCGCGGGAGCCTCCCCACGTCCCGGTCGTCGAGCTCGTGGGGCCCGGGGGCTTCAAGTTCCGAGTGCTCGCGGAGACGCCGGCGCGCCAGAAGGAGGCGGCGATGCGCCGGGCGCTCCGACGGATGGTGGCCGAGGGGGTGGCCGCCGTCGCGGACTTCCGGGAGGAGGGGGTGCCCGGGGTCGCGGCGCTGCGGAGGGCGGCCCGGGGGCTCCCGATCCGCGTGCTCGCCTTCGGCCGGCCGGTCCGGCGTCCGATCGACGGCGCCGAGCTCTCCTCGCTCCTGCGGGCGGCCGACGGCATCGGCGTCAGCTCCGCCCGCGAGGAGGGGGCGGCCGAGCGACGGACGCTCGCCGCCGCCTGCCGCCGGGCGGGGAAGCGGTTCGCGCTGCACGCGAGCGAGGAGGTGCGGGAGTCGGTGGACGCGTACCTGGACCCGAGGCCGGACCTGCTCGTGCACCTGACTCAGGCGTCGCCGGACGACCTCGCGGCGGTGGCGACGGCCCGCGTGCCCGTCGCGACCTGCCTCCGGTCGAACGCCCTCTTCCACCGGTCGCCGGACCTCGCCGCGTTCGAGCGCGCCGGCGTCCGCCTCCTGGTCGGGACGGACAACGCGATGCTCAACGCGCCGTCGGTCTTCCGGGAGCTCGAGTTCGCGTACCTCGAGAGCCGGTACCGCGACCGGAGCCCGAGCACCGACTATCTCGCGCGCGCCGCCTTCGTGGAACCGTGGCGGTGGCTCGACGAGCCCGGACGGGCCCGCGTGCGGGGCGGAACGTCCGCGACCACGCTCGCGTTCCGGCTCCCCGCGGACGACCCCGCCTACCAGCTCGTCACCCGCGCCACCGAACAGCTTATCGTCCCGACGACCGCCCCGTGAGCCGGAGCGCCGCCGTGGAGTCCGACCAGCTGTACGCGATCCTGCGCCGCCGCGGCGTGCTGTGGCCGACCGCCGACGTCTACGGCGGGGCGCAGGGGCTCGTCGACTACGGTCCGGCGGGCGCGGCGCTGAAGCGGCACCTCGAGGAGGCGTGGGCCGCCTGGTTCCTCGGGGTCTCGCCGGACTTCCACCGGATCGACCCCGCGGAGATCCTGCCCGAGGCCGTCGTCCGGGCCTCGGGCCACCTCGAGAACTTCACCGACCCCGAGGTCGTCTGCGACCACTGCCACGCGCACTTCCGCGCCGAGACGGTGCTCGAGAAGGCGCGGCCGGAGGGCGTCGACGGGCTGTCGCCGGCGCAGATCGGGGAGCTGTTGACGCAGCAGTCCGCCCGCTGTCCCAGCTGCGGGTCGAAGGAGCTCGCGATCCCCCGGCCGTTCAACCTGATGTTCGGGTTCGACTTCGGCGCGACGGGCCGCGAGCGGGCGTACCTCCGGCCGGAGACCGCGCAGAGCAGCTACCTCGCGTTCGCGCGGATGTGGGACGTCGGCCGCCGGAGGCTGCCGCTCGGCATCGCGACGATCGGCCGGGCGTACCGGAACGAGATCGCGCCGCGCCAGGTGCTGTTCCGGATGCGCGCCTTCACGCAGGCCGAGCTGCAGGTGTTCTTCGACCCGGAGCACTTCCGGCCCCCGTTCCCCACCGTCGCCGACGAGCTCCTGCCCGTGCTGCGGGTCGACCGCCGGCGCGCCGGGGCGGAGGCCCCCGACCCGACCCCGGCCCGCGCGCTCGTCGCCGACGGGCTCCCGGAGTTCTACGTCTACTTCCTCGTCCACGTGCACCGGTTCCTCCGGGACGTGCTCCGGTACCCCGCCGACGCGATCCGCTTCTTCGAGAAGTCGGACGCGGAGCGCGCGTTCTACAACCGGATCCAGTTCGACGCCGAAGTGAGGGTCGAGAGTCTCGGCGGGTTCAAGGAGCTGGGGGCGCTCCATTACCGCGGCGACTACGACCTCTCGCGGCACTCCGCGGGCAGCGGCCGGGACCTCGGCGTGACGCTCGGCGACGGGCGGCACCTCGTGCCCCACGTCCTCGAGATCACGTTCGGCGTCGACCGGAACGTCTGGGCGCTCGCCGACGCGGGCCTCTCCATCGCGGACGGGCGGACCGTCTGGCGCCTCCCGCCCTACCTCGCGCCCACGCCGGTGGCGGTCCTCCCGCTGATCGCCGAGGAGCACGGCCGGGTCGCGGACGCGTGGCGCGCGGCGCTCGGGGCCGCGGGGATCCCGGCGGTCTCGGACGACCGGGGGTCGATCGGCCGGCGGTACGCGCGCATGGACGAGGTCGGGACGCCCTGGTGCGTGACCGTGGACTCCGAGACCGTCGCGGAAGCCGACCCGGCCCGCGCGACGGCGACGATGCGGGAGCGGGACTCGCGGGCCCAGGAGCGCGTGACGCTCGACACGCTCCTCGACCGGGTGCGCCGCGGCGTCGTTCCGCCCCGACCGGCCGCGGTCGAGCTGTCCGGCTGACCCGACGGCGACGCTCCGCCGAGGGCGCGTGCCGGAACGCATATAAGAGTCGGCCTGCGTGCTCCTCCCTCGGGAGCATGCAAGGCGACCAGCCGGGTCCTCCCCCGCCGTCCTCCGCCGCGCCGGCTCCGCACGAGACGCGGTGGCTGGGGGAGGGCTACGCGGACATCACGAAGCTCCGGGAGCTCAGCGCTCGCCACGAGCGGCGCGCCGCGAAGATCCAGTCGCGCATCGCGCGCCTCCACACGAAGATCGAGAAGCTCCGGCACGGCGCGACGATCCTCCGGGAGAAGGCGGGGAAGGTGCTGAGCCGGGTCCCCGAGTACGAGCAGGAGATGGCGCAGCACGAGCGCGACATCCAGGCCGCCATCGGCCACCAGCCGGCGTCCACGCAGACGATCGGCTCCGACATCACCGCGCTCCACTACCGGATCCGGCAGCTCCAGCAGAAGATCGTCGACCTCCAGCACCGCGCGCGCCGCATCGAGCACCGGGCGGCGATCAAGACCCAGCAGAGCGCGGTCCTCAAGGTGAAGGCCGACCGGCTGAACGAGCAGGTGCAGGCGGAGCAGCGCGAGGCGCAGAACTACCGGAAGCGGGCCGACCGGCTGCAGCTCACCACGGAGGGCGACGCGGCCCCGGCGGCCGCTCCGCCGGCGGGTCCTCCGCCGGGCCCCCCGGTCCTCGACGGCGACGACGCCGGGGAGCACGACCACCTGTGAAGCTGATCGTCACCGTCGGGATGCCGGGCTCGGGCAAGGACGAGCTCGTCGCCGTCGCGCGGTCGATCGGGCTCGCGACGCTCAAGATGGGCGACCTCGTCCGCGACGAGGCCCGCCGCCGCGGGCTCCCGGTGACGAACGCGACGCTCGGCCGGGTCGCGAACGAGGAGCGGGAGAAGCACGGCCCCGGCGTCTGGGCGCAGCGCGCGCTCCCGAAGCTCACCGAGACGCGGATGCTCGTCGACGGCTGCCGCTCGGACCACGAGGTGGACGTGTTCCGCCACCACTTCGGCGACCTGTTCCTCCTCGGGATCTACGCGTCCCCCGAGACCCGGTACGAGCGGATGATCAAGCGGAGCCGCGGGGACGACGGGATGTCGCTCCAGGAGTTCTTCGACCGGGACCGGCGCGAGCTCAAGTGGGGGATCGGGAACGCCTTCGCCCTCGTCGACGGGATGCTCCTCAACGAGGGCAGCGTCGACGAGTTCCGCCGCGCGTCGCGCGACTACCTGGAGCGCGTGCTCGAGCGCGAGGACTGAGGCGCCGGGCTCAGTGCCCGGCCTCCGCGAGCCGCGCGCGGACCGATTCGTACCGCTCGCGGTCGGCGACGAGCGCGACGGACCCGTGCGCGGTCCGCAGCTCGCGCACCCGCGCCGCCGCCCACGCGTCCCGTTCCCGGACGAGCCGCTGCGAACCCGCCCCCGGCGCCATCGTCCGGTCCCAGGCGAGCGCGTACTCGTCCGCGGTGGAGGCGTCCGGGGGCCGCTTCACGAGCTGCCGCTCGCGCAGCGTCCGGCGGACGAGCTCGACGTAGC
>JASHRQ010000086.1 GCA_030037265.1 Thermoplasmata archaeon
GCCCGGAGAGGTCACGGTCGCGGAGGCGGTGGAGCGCCTCGGTGCGGGCCCCGGCGCGGCCCACGAGCGGGAGGTGGAGGAGATCCTCGAGCGGGCCCGGGTCCGCGGCGACCTGTACCAGGACCGGACCGGTCGGTACCGGTCCGTGGACGGCGGCTAGGGCGCGAGGCCGTCCCCCTCGGCCCCCGTCACGCTCATACTCGCGCCGCCCGTCCGCCCGGCCGTGCAGACCTGCCCGTTCTGCGGGGCGCCCGAGACCGACCGGGTCGACCTCGACGGCCACCGGGTGCTCGTCTTCCGCTGCATGTTCAGCCCGACGGTCGACCCGGCGCTCTCCGAGGAGGCGCTCGCGCGCCACCTCGTGACCGCGTACGGCGAGCCGGGGAGCGAGTACTTCCGCCGGGCGTGCGACCGGCTGCACCTGTTCGTCGTGCAGGGGGAAGGCGCGCGCGTGATCACCGGCCGGCCGGCGCCGCCGACGCCCTAGGCCGGCACGGCGACCGAGCCGAGCTTCTCGAGCGCCGAGCGCGTCGACACCAGGTGCCGGGGCAGGCCCAGCTCCTCGGGCGAGGCGCCCAGGGCGAGGCCGACCAGCTGCGGGAAGTGGAACACCGGCATGTCGAGCCGCTCCCCCACCTCGCGCTCGGCCTTGTTCTGGAACGAATCGAGCGAGATGTGGCAGAGCGGGCACGGCGTCGCCATCGCGTCCGCCCCGTGGGCCTTCGCGTCGTGGATCTGGCGGCCCGCGATCCGGTTCGCGGTCCGCTCCTTCACGAACAGGATCGGGAAGCCGCAGCACAGGACGCGACCCCGGTAGAGCACGGGGGTCGCGCCGAGCGCCTCGATGAGGTCCTCGAACTCGTGCGGCTCCTCGGCGCTCTCGCTCTGGAGCTCGTCGGCCGGCCGGAGCAGGTGGCAGCCGTAGAACGCCGCGACCTTGAGCCCGCGCAGCGGCCGCTTCACCATCGACCGGAGGCGGTCCGGGCCCACCTCGTTCGCGAGCACGCGGAGCAGGTGCGTGACCTTCGTGCGGCCGGAGTAGGCGAGGCCGAGCGGCTGGAGCGCCCCGTCGACCTTCGCCTTCACCTCGGGCCGCTCGAGCCGCCGGTTCGCGAACGTGAGCATCCCCTGGCAGGTGGAGCAGATCGTGAGCAGGTCCAGCCCCGCGCGCTCGGCGATCGCAAGGTTCCGGGCGTTGAGCGCGACGTTGAGGAGGCCGTTCGCCTCGTCGAGGAAGCCCGAGCCGCAGCAGGAGAAGTTCGGGAACTCCACGAGCTCGATCCCGAGCGCGCGGCAGACGTACCGCGTCGAGAGGTCGAGCTCCTTGCCCGACTCCTGCGCGACGCAGCCGGGATAGTAGGCGAACCTCACAGCGGCACCTCCTCGTCCTTCTGGAGCGCCTCGTACAGCTTCCGGACCTCCTCGACGCCGTCGATCGTCCGGGGCTTCTTCAGCAGCTCCGGCTTCTTCCGGGCGAGCCGGAGCCCCTGGCCGAGCTGGCCCACCGTACCGACGAGGCCGTCCGTCTGCCGCACGAGCTTCATCTCGTTGAGCTGCCCCGCCTCGGCGATGTTCTCGAGGAACCCCACC
This sequence comes from Thermoplasmata archaeon, assembly GCA_030037265.1. Classification (GTDB taxonomy): domain Archaea; phylum Thermoplasmatota; class Thermoplasmata; order Lutacidiplasmatales; family UBA184; genus JAKIWV01. The sequence goes on from JASHRQ010000086.1 coordinate 1,591, forward strand.
GCGTGGCGCGACCCGCGCTCCGTGGCCCCCTGGCTGCGGACCGCGAGCTCCTTCAGGTCGCGGATCCGCTCCGACGGCCGGACGTCCTTCGGACACGCCTCGGTGCACAGGTGGCACCGGAGGCAGAGCCACAGCCCCGAGAGCTGGACCTTCCGGAGGCGCTCGTCGTGCGCCCCGTCCCTCGGGTCGACGACGAAGCGGTACAGCTTCGCGAGCGCCATCGGCCCCGGGAACTCCGGGTCCGCCTCGACGGCGGGGCAGGCCGAGTAGCACGACGCGCAGGCGATGCAGCGCGGGGTCTCGCGGAACCGGTCCACCTGCGCGGGGGTCATCTGCGTCGGCCGGCCCTCGGGCATCGGCCGGCTCGGGTCGAGCAGCAGCCGCGGCTCGATCCGGCGGTAGTTCGACCAGAAGCCGCGCTGGTCGACGACCAGGTCGCGGAGGACGGGCTGGTTCCGCATCGGGTCGATGACGACCCGGCCGTGCTTCGCGACCTCCGGTCCGACCGGCGTCCGGCACGCGAGGCGGCTCTTCGAGTTCACGAGCATCGCGCACGAGCCGCAGATCGCGCTCCGGCAGGAGTACCGGAGGGCGAGCGTCGGGTCGACCTCGTCGCGGATCTTGAGGAGCCCGGACAGCACGGGCGTGTGCGGCGCGAGCTTGAGCTCGTAGTGCTGGTAGCGGGGCTCGCCGCCCTGGGCGGGGTCGAACCGGTAGACGTCGAACGGGACCGGGATGAGCTTCTCCTCGGCGAACATCTCAGTAGACCCTCTCCTTCGGCTCCCACCGGGTGTAGGCGACGGGGGCATACGACAGCTCCGGTCCCTCCGGGGTCCGTCGGGCCATCGTGTGCCGCATCCAGTTCTGGTCGTCGCGCTTCGGGAAATCGACGCGCGTATGCGCCCCGCGGCTCTCGGTCCGGGCGATGGCACCGACGGCGATCACCTCCGCGAGGTCGAGCAGGTGGCCGACCTCGAGGGCGTCGGTGAGGTCGATGTTGTACGTACTCGAGCGGTCCTCGACGCGCACCGCCCGCCACCGGGCCTGGAGCGCGCGGACCTCGACGAGCGCCCGGTGGAGGTCGTCCGGGTTCCGGTAGATCCCGACGCGCGAGTCCATCGTCTGCTGGAGGTCCGCCCGGATCCGCTGGGGGGACTCCCCGTCCTTCCGGTCCTCCAGCGCGTGGAGGGCGGCGGTCTCCCGGTCGACGTCCGCGGGCGTCACGGCGGCGTCGGGCGCGTCCTTCGCGTAGGCGGCCGCCGCCGTCCCAGCCTGCTTCCCGAAGACGAGCGTCTCCAGGAGCGAGTTCCCGCCGAGCCGGTTCGCCCCGTGGATCGACACGCACGCGGCCTCCCCCGCGGCGTACAGCCCCCGGAGGTTCGTCTCCCCGCGGATGTTCGTCCCCACGCCGCCCATCATGTAGTGCTGCGCCGGCATCACCGGGATCGGCTGCGTCACGGGGTCGATCCCGGCGAAGCTCCGCGAGAAGTCGCAGATCTCCTGGAGCCGGCTCTCGACCTTCTCGCGCCCGAGGTGCATCAGCTCGAGCGTGACGTACCCGCCGGGGAAGCCGTTCCCGGCGTTGACCTCGGTCACGATGGCCCGCGAGACGACGTCGCGCGACGCGAGCTCGAGCACGTGGGGGGCGTACTTCGACATGAACCGCTCGCCGAGCCGGTTCTTGAGGTAGCCGCCCTCGCCCCGGGCCCCCTCGGTGATGAGGATGCCGGACTCGAGGAGCGCCGTGGGGTGGAACTGGACGAACTCCATGTCCTTGAGGTACGCGCCGGCGCGGTACGCGGCGGCGATGCCGTCGCCGGTGCAGCTGTGGGCGTTCGTCGTCCGGCCGTAGACGCGGCCCGCCGGCCCGGTCGCGATCACGACGGCCTTCGCGGCGATTCCCTCGACCGCTCCGGTCCGCCGGTCGAGGGCGACGATCCCCTGGACCCGCCCGTCGCGGACGACGATCGACAGGAGGAACCACTCCTCGTACGTCGTCACCGGGACGCCGCCCAGGTGCTCGTAGATCGCCTGGAGGAGCGCGAGCCCCGTGCGGTCCGCGGCGTAGATCGTCCGCGGGAACCCGGCGCCGCCGAACGCCCGGCGGGCGAGCGACCCGTCCTCGCCCCGGCTGAAGATCGTCCCGAAGTGCTCCATCTCGACGACCGTCGGGCCGGCCGACTGGCAGAAGAACTCGATCGCGTCCTGGTCGCCCAGGTAGTCGGACCCCTTCACCGTGTCGTAGATGTGGGTCTCGACGGAGTCCTCCGCCCCGACCGCCGCGTTGATCCCCCCCTGCGCCGCGCCGGAGTGCGACCTAAGCGGGTGGAGCTTCGACACGAGCGCGACGTCGGCGCCCGCCTGAGCGGCGGCGAGCGCCGCCCGCTGCCCCGCGAGGCCCGCCCCGACCACGACGACGTCGTGCCGTTGCATTCCGGGGTCGCGCGACAGGCCCGGACTATAACACGCCTGCGGCCCCACGCCTCCGGACCGGTCCCGGCGCCGGCGATTCCGCTCGATTTTCGGCGAGCGGTAACCCCACGTCCGGCGAGCGCTTATATAGGCCGGCTCGGTCCCCCGCCCGGTTTTCACTCTCGGCGGGTGACGCATGCAACGCGCGGAGCTGACGGAAGAGGAGCGGCTGCGTACCGGGACCACGACGATCGCCCTGGTCGCCAAGGACGGCGTCGTCCTCGGCACCGAGCGGCGCGCGACCGCCGGGACGATGATCGCCAACAAGGCGACGCAGAAGCTGTTCAAGGTCGACGGGAACCTGGGGGTCACGATCGCCGGGCTCGTCGGCGACGCCCAGACCCTCGTGCGGTACCTCCGGGCGGAGGTGTCGCTCTACCGGCTCCGCCGGAACGCGCCGCTCGGCGTCGAGGGGGCGGCCACGCTGCTCTCGAACATCCTGAGCGGGAACCGGATGTTCCCGTACTACGCCTGGCTGCTGATGGGCGGCGTCGACCCGAAGGGAGGGCACGTCTACTCGATCGACCCGGCCGGCGGCTCGATCGAGGACCGGTTCGTCTCCGTGGGGAGCGGCTCCTCGTTCGCCTACGGGGTGCTGGAGGAGGGCTACTCGCGGGACCTCACGGTGGCCGACGGGGTCGACCTCGCGATCCGCGGGCTCACCGTCGCGATGAAGCGGGACTCCGCCTCGGGGGACGGCTACCTCATCCACACGATCTCCCCCCGCGAATATCACGAGTTCACCGAGGACGAAATCAATAAACGCCTGAAAGCGCTCAAAATTCCGTTGCCTCCGCCCCTCCCGTAGCGGGTTCCTCCGGGGACCCCGCCCCGGGCGGGCGGGTCGAGCCCAACCGTTTCCTCGCCCGACGTGGATTTCGCATGAGCGTGGATAGCCTCATAGACCAAACGCGGGACGTGTTACGCGAGGTGCTCCCCGAGACCATCGAGGTCACCGACATCGAGCTCGAAGGGCCGCACATCGTCGTCTACACGAAGCAGCTCGACGCCTTCCTCTCCGGCGGCGAGCTCCTCCGGCAGGTCGCCCAGCGGCTGCGCCGCCGGGTGCTCGTCCGCTCCGACCCGGCGTCGCTCGTCGACCCCAAGGAGGCCGAGGCGTCGATCCGGGAGCTGATCCCGCCGGAGGCGGAGATCACGGCCCTGTACTTCGAGCCCGAGACCGGCGAGGTGACCGTCGAGGCGGCGAACCCCGGCGCCGCCATCGGGCGCCAGGGGTCGGTGCTGACCGAGCTCAAGCGGCGGATCGGCTGGGTGCCGACCGTCGTCCGGACGCCGCCGATCCCCTCGAAGACCGTCGAGGAGGTCCGGATCCACCTCCGGAACCACTTCGACCAGCGCCGGACGTTCCTGAAGAAGGTCGGCGCGCGGATCGCGCGCGACCGGCTCGACGAGAAGATCTGGGCGCGCACGACCTCGCTCGGGGGGTACCGGGAGGTCGGCCGGAGCTCCGCGCTCCTGTCGACCCAGAACTCGAAGGTGCTCATCGACTGCGGGATCGACCCCGGCTCCGACCGGACGCCGTTCTTCAACGCCCCGGAACTACTCCCGCTCGACTCGCTCGACGCCGTCGTGATCACGCACGCGCACATGGACCACTGCGGGCTCGTGCCGGTCCTGCTCAAGTACGGCTACCAGGGGCCGATCTACTGCACCGCGCCGACGCGCGACCTGATGACGCTGATGCTGCTCGACGCGATGAAGGTCACGAGCCAGGAGGCGCGGCAGAAGCTGTACGACTCCTCCCACGTGCGCGAGCTCGTCACGCGCACGGTGCCGCTGCGCTGGGGCGAGACGACGGACATCACGCCGGACCTCCGGCTCACGCTCCACAACGCCGGCCACATCCTGGGCTCGTCGATCTGCCACTTCCACATCGGCGACGGCGACCACAACCTCGCGTACTCGGGGGACCTCAAGTTCGAGCGGAGCTGGCTGTTCAACCCCGCGGTGAACCGCTTCCCGCGGCTGGAGACGCTCGTCCTCGAGTCGACGTACGGCGGGTTCCGCGACCTGCAGCCGACCCGCCAGCAGGCGTCCGACGACTTCTCCCAGCTCGTGAGCAAGATCCTGGGCCGGAACGGGAAGCTCATCGTGCCGGTCTTCGCCGTCGGCCGCTCGCAGGAGGTGATGCTCGTCCTCGAGGACCGGATGCGGGAGGGGAAGCTCCCGCGCGTCCCGATCTACCTCGACGGGATGATCTTCGAGGCGACGGCGATCCACACCGCGTACCCGGAGTTCCTGAACAGCCAGCTCCGCACCCAGATCTTCCAGCAGGGGGACAACCCGTTCCTGTCGGACATCTTCCGCCGCGTCGACTCGTCGCAGATGCGGATGTCGGTCCTCGACCAGAAGGACCCGTGCATCGTCCTCGCGACGTCCGGGATGATGAGCGGTGGCCCGGTGATGGAGTACTTCCGCGCCTGGGCGCCGGAGGAGAAGAACGCGATCGTCTTCGTCGGCTACCAGGCCGACGGGACGTTCGGCCGCCGGCTCCAGCGCGGGCTCAACGAGGCGTCGCTCTTCGACAACGGCCGGCAGTACAGCGTGCCGGTCCGCCTCGAGGTGTGCACGATCGAGGGATTCTCCGGCCACTCCGACCGGTCGCAGCTCGTGAACTACATCGCGTCGCTCGACCCGAGGCCGTCGCGGGTGATCCTGAACCACGGCGAGGAGTCGAAGACGCTCGACCTGTCGTCGAGCCTCCACAAGCGGTTCAACCTCGAGAGCCGCGTCCCGTTCAACCTGGAGTCGGTCCGCCTCCTGTGAGGCAGGAATGTACCGACGGCGGGCGCCCCCGTTGGACGTTCGCTTAAAGAGCGCCCACCGCTCCGGCCATCGCTTCACCAACGCACCGGGTTGATTCGCGCGATGTCCAGATCGGCGCACCGATTCCTCGTCTTGGGCCTCGATGGGGGCACCTTCACGCTCCTCCGGCCGCTCATGGAGGCCGGCGAGATGCCGTTCCTCGCGGAGCTCGGCCGGAAGGGGCTCGCCGCCCCGCTCGCGTCGGTCTATCCCGCGAAGACGATCCCGGCCTGGCACTGCCTCGCCACCGGCCTCGACCCGGGGACGCTCGGGATCTACGGCTTCGCGGAACCGAAGGAGGCCCCCGGCCGCAGCCGGCTCGTCCAGACGTTCCGCCCGACGGAGGCGGTCTGGGACCGGCTCTCGCGGAAGGGGTACCGGGTGGGCGTCCTCAACTTCCCGGTCCGCGCCGGCTACCCGATCAACGGGTTCCTCGTGCCCGGGATGTTCGGCGACCATCCCCCGACGCATCCCCGCGACCTGGGGGCGCGCCTCGAGGCGGCGCTCGGCGAGCCGCGGGTCGGCGAGCTCCCGCCGTACCGGGAGGTGGACCGTGCCGACTGGATCGCGCGGGCGACGCGCGGGGTGACGCAGCGCGCCGCCGAGGTGGAGTTCCTCCAGGGGACGTTCCGCACCGACTTCCTGTTCGTCCTCGTCCGCGAGACCGACCGGGTCGAGCACCAGCACTGGGGGGAGTGCGCGCTCGGGCCGGGGCGGATGGGCCGGGACCTCCTCGAGTTCTGGCGCGCCGTCGACCGGGCGTGCGCGCGCATCGACCGGGCGTTCCGTTCGACCGGCGGCCCGGCGGTGACGCTCATAATCTCCGACCACGGCCACGGCGCCGCCGGTGGCGAGTTCTTCACGAACCGATGGCTCCAGTCGGAGGGGTTCCTTACGCTCCGCCCCGGCGCCGAGCCGCTCCGGCGACGGTTCGTCTCCCGCGTGCTGCTCGCCTCCGACCGATTCCCCCCGACCCGGTGGCTGGTCCGCTCGGTCGTCGACCGGTTCCGGCGGACGAGCGACGGGCCGCCGACCGGCGCCTGGCTCACCGGGGACGCGTCGTTCGAGGCGATGGCCGGTCGGATCGACTGGGAGCGGACCGAGGCGTTCTCCTACCCCGTGCCCGAGGCGGTCTACGTGAACCCGTACCGCCGGGACCTGTCGCCGGAGCGCCGGCGGGAGATCGTCGCCCGGCTCCGCGAGCGGCTCTCGGGCCTCCGCGAGGCGCACGTCGAGGCGTGGCCGCCGTCGGAGCTGTACCGCGAGGTGCGGGGGAGCCCGGCCCCGGACCTGCTCCTCCGGGTGAACGGCATGGCCGACGACCTCCGGATGGATTTCAGCTACCCGGACCCGTTCCTTCCCCGCCGACCGGAGTTCTTTTACGGCTCGGGCGTTCACCGGATGGACGGCATCTTGATCGCGTCCGGGAACGGCGGGGACCGCCCGCCGTCGTCACCGCCGTCGCTGTCGCTCCTGGACATCGCCCCCACGGTGCTCGACGGGATGGGGCTCCAGTCCGGGTCGGCGATGGCCGGGCGCTCGTTCGCCCCGTGGCTGGGCCTCTCCGGGACGTAGGGGGACCGGGCGTGCCCCCCTGGCGGATCGACCTGTTGGCCGGTCCACCACCCGAACCCGACTCCCCCGGGGAGACCCGGTCGCTCTGGGAGCTGGCCGCGGGGCTCGCGGCCCGGGGCCACCGCGTGCGGGTCCTGTACGGCGCGGCGGCGCCGAAGCCGCCGCCCCCGTACCGCGGCGTCGAGGGCGTGCCGATCCCG
>JASHRQ010000087.1 GCA_030037265.1 Thermoplasmata archaeon
CCCGTAGACGTAGAACGACGGCACCGGGTCCCGGACGTACGCCCGAGAGGCGATCGCCTCCCGGAGGGTTCGGGGCGCCGTCGCGAGGAACTCCGCGAGCGGCAGGGTCGGCGGCCGCGAGGAGAAGTTCGCCGCGTTCGCGGGCCATCGCGCCAGCCGCGCGTACTCCTCCGGCGCGATCGTGTCGTAGACGGGCGATACGAGCTCGTCCGCCCGGGCACCGGGCGCCGGATGCCACGCGCGGAACGTCGACAGCTCTACCACGGCCCGCCGTCCCCGGGGTCCGAGCCACCGCCGGGGCTTACGAGGTTTGGGGAGCCTGGGCGGGGCCGCCGGGGGCCCGCGGCGCCGGACCCGGAGCGGCGCCTTAGGGCTCACGCCGGCGCGTGCGTCGGTGTCCCGGAGGGGGTCGGTGCCGCCGACGGCAGGCTGAGCAGACCGAGGAACAGGACCAGGATCCCGATGAACTCCGCGTAGTAGAGCGCAACCGGGAACGAGGCGATGTAGAGCGTGCCCCCGGCCCCGAGGATGATCGCCCCGGCGGCCATGAGGCCCGTCTGCCACCGGAACGACCGGCGCAGCGACAGCACCGTCGCCGCGAGGAGCACGACGGTGGCCGGAACCGTCACGAGCGAGGAGAGGACGAGGAGCGTGAGCGGCGGGTCCTTCGCGATGATCCCCCCCACGACCATGGAGGCGGAGAGCGGCGTGAGCGCGCACGCGATCCCGGTCGCGGCGCAGGCGATGAGCGTGTAGCCGGTGTAGAGCGACTCGAGGCCGGGGCTCCGGAGGACCCGGGTCGCTCCCAGCGAGAGCACGCCGACGATCGCCGCGGAGAGGAAGATGTACAGCTGGAGCAGCCCGGTGGACACGACGCCGAGGTAGACGGCCCCCTCGATCGCCATCGCGGCCGCGGCGAGCCCGAGTCCGCTGCCCCACATGAGCTGCGGCCGGACCCGCGTGCGGGCGTACTTGACGAGATTCCGGACGCAGAGGAACCCGAGGAGGGCGGCCAGCGCAAACAGCGAGCCGTCGATGGCCATCGCAAACCCGTCCATCGCTTCCCCCTCGCCCGGCTCTCCAGCGGTCCGTGACCCGCTGGCTCCGCCGTGTCTCGAGGTATTAGAACCGTTTCGTGCGTACTGGTCGAACTTTCGACGCCCCCTCGGGAGGGGGCCGGGTGCCCGCGGCGGCCCTAGAAGAGCTCGACCCAGTTCCCGTCCGGGTCCTTCACGTAGTAGACTCCCCGCACCCCGGAGCGGTCCTCGGGAGCGAGCGCCCGGGAGGCTCCCGCGGCGACCAGCCGTCGGAACTCCCGGGGGGGATCGGCCACGTGGAAACCGACGTGGTCCAGCCCCTCGCCCGGGTGATACGGGACCGAGTAGGGGGAGTCCGGCGGGTACCAGTTCAACTCCAGGCGCTGCCGGGTCCGGGCGTCCCGAAGCAGCACCCACCGTCCCCCATGATGCATCGTGCCCGCCCGGACCTGCTTCAGCCCGAGCAGGCCACAGTAGAACCGGAGCGACCGCTCCAGGTCCGTGACCCGGATGCCGACGTACCGAAGCCCCACGCTCCGGCATCGGGCGGAGCTGGGCTTAGCCCTTTAGCCGTCGTACGACGGCGCTCCCGTCCCGGCGCCGTCCCTCGGCTCCCGACGGGCGTCCACGACCAGGTGCATCGGGATGTCCTCCACCCACGACTTGGGCACCCGTTGGTTCCCATACTCCGGCGCGGGCGAGGGCTCCGAGAGCCCGACGATCGCCCAGCCGCCGGCGCGCAGCGCCCGGGAGTACCACTCCAGGGGTCGGTGGTACCCGACCGTGTACCGCGTGCGGTCCGGTCCGAGGCGCCAGAGGAACCGGTCCGAGTGCGGCGTCCGGTAGCCGGTCACCTTCCGGAAGACGGTCGGCTCGCCGCTCGTCCCGGACTCCACGACCCAGGCGGACCGCGTATCGACGTCGAAGCAGGGATGGGAGAGCGAGAAGACGAACCGCCCCCGGTCCACCACCGCGCGCCCGACCTCACGGATCGCGCCCTCCGCGTCCGCGATGTCCATGAGCGACATGTTCGCGACCGCGACGTCGAAGCTCGCGTCCGCGCAGGTCGCGAGGTGGGCCGCGTCCCCGAGCAGGTACTCGACCCCCAGGGGCTCCTCCCGCTCGCGACGGCGCGCGTACTCCACGAGCTCCGAGGACGCGTCCACGCCGACCACCCGGGCCCCCGCCCGGGCGAGGCGCCGCGCGATGTACCCGTTCCCGCAACCGACGTCGAGGACCCGGGTGCCGGCGGGTAAGCGACCGAGCGCGGCGAACAGCGTCGGGTCGATGAGCGTCCGGTGCCACAGGTCCCCGCCTTCGCCCTGCTTCTCCGCATACCAGAGGCCGAACTCCTCTTCCCGGGCCGTCGACACCGTCCGTACCCCGCCCGGGCGAGGGGACCCCCCGCATCAGCGTGACGGACCGCCGCGGTCGGAGCGTTGGACCCCGGGCCAGCCGGGCGGGACCCTCGGCCCGCGGTCCCGGCCCGGGGGAGTTGTAAAGGTTTATGGAGGGGGCGGTCGTCCGCCGGCCTTCCGAGGGGAGACGATGGTCCGCGGGGTCTCGCGTTGGGGAGTGTTGGTCGCCGTGACGGTCGTCCTGGTCCTGTCCCTGGGGGCCGGCTCGACGAGCGCCCTGGGGTCCCATGCGGCCGGGCCGGCCGCCAGCTCGTCTCTCGGCGTCGCCGCGGCGAGCTCGACCTCGACCCCGGGGGCCGCCCGGGAGCAGGCGGTGCTCTCCGAGCTCAAGGATTCGGGCATCCCGCGGAGCGATATCCACCTGCCGGACCTGTCAGTCGGGCCGCCGACGCCCGGCGAGCAGGTCGGCCCCACCTACGCGTCCGCCCCGGCGCCGATGGGCGTCGCCGACCTGGGACTCGACAACGTCTCCGGCACGACGGTGCCGTCGGTCCTTGACACCTCCAGCGTCGAGGGCCAGATCACGCTCGACAACGCGCTCTCCGTCAACGTGGACGGCGACGGCCCGGACATGTTCGGCATCCAGCTCAACGCCGTCGTGACGGGCGTCACGGTGTTCGGCAACTCGAGCGACCAGTTCTGGATGCAGAACTTCGTGAGCTACACGCCCTCGTCCGGCCAGCTCGTCTTCGGGGACAACGTCTGGAACTTCTCGAACTACGACGCGTACATCTCGCCGAACGTCTTCTACGCGAACGGCCCCAACGGGACGCTGTACGCGCCGGTCTACTACTACGCCGTCGGCCCCACCTTCACGATCCACTATCCGTTCACGATCACCCTGTACGAGAACTCGACCGTCCTGTTCGACCGCCCGGCGGTCTACTTCAACTACACCGTGTCGAACACCACGATGCGGGTGTCGGGCTCCTACGACTACGTCGTGTTCAACGCGTCCGCGGGCCGCCTCCGCCACGCGGTGCCGGCGGGCGTCTTCCAGATCAACGGCGAGCAGGTCGACCCGGTCGGGCTGCCGAACGACCTCGAGCTCGACGTCGTCGGCAACGACGACGGCGACACGACGACGTTCTACCAGATGGACGCGACGCTCTCGATCGCCACCTGGAACGCCGCCCGGCACGTCTACGTCCCGGCCCCGTCGGCGATGGACGCGGGGGCGGAGACCGGCGAGACGAGCGACGGCGTGTCGGTCTCCTACGCCGGCGCCACCCCGGTCGCGACGATGCGGCTCGGGCCGTCGTTCCTGTACGGCCTCTGGGGGATGTCGGACGACTCCGGGGCCCGCACCGTGGTCCAGACGCTGACCCCCGCCGCCACCTTCATCCTCGTGAACCCGGGCGCGAGCCGGAACGAGAGCGCGGCCCAGTGGGTACCGTCCTCGCCGACCGGGACCACCACGTTCTACGTGCCGAACGGCGGTCGCTACTGGGTCGAGTACCTGCTGTCCGACCGGGCGCCCGGCGGCTTCGACCTCGACGGCCGGGCCAACGCCACGACGTCGGCCTCGTTCGCCGGCGCGCCGGACGACGCGCTCGGCGTGTACACCCCGCTCATCGCGTTCGGGAACGGCGAGCTCGCGAGCCTCTCCTCGTCGGGGACCGGCACGCTCGCGAGCCCGTACGTGCTCGAGAACAACGAGTACGGGCCGATCGACCCCGAGTTCGCGGCCTGGAACGACTTCCAGTTCCCGGTCTTCCCGGGCGTCCTGCTCATCGGCACCTCGGCGTACGTGACGCTGACGCCGGCGTCGTTCCTCGTCGACTACCCGGCCTGGATGCTCGCGGACGTGGAGGAGTTCGGCCTCCCCACGACGAACCACCTCCAGCTCCAGTTCTGGGAGTCGAGCGACGTCCGCCTGCTCGGCGGGACCGTCTCGGGCTGGCTGTCGGCCTTCCTGGTCGGATTCCCCGAGGGGTCGGTCATGTTCTGGAACTCCTCCGACAACCTGGTCGCCGGCGTGCAGTTCGCGGACCAGGGGGACGCGGTCGTGCTGTACGGCGGCACCGCGAACACGATCTGGGGGAACACCTTCTCGTTCGCGACGGTCCGGGCGAGCGACCCGGCGGACGTGCTCAACTACGGGGAGTTCACCCAGGCGGTGAACGAGACCGAGTCCGGGGACCTCATCTACAACAACGTCTTCGACGTGCCGTACCCCGCGGTCACGCCGACGTACGACCCGCTCTCCTGCCAGATCCTCTGCGAGTCGGTGAGCTACGTCGACCAGTGGAACGTGACGCCGCAGCCCGCGAGCGACGTCCGGACCGTGGACGGCGTCCCGCTCTCCGGAAGCATCCTCGGCACGGCCTCGCAGGGCGGGAACTACTGGTCGAACTACGGCACCCCGGCGGACCCGTACGGCGTGCTGCCGTACACCAACGGCGGCGCGATCACGACCGGCGGGGACTACGACCCGCTGCTGCCGTTCGCGCTCTACTCGGTCACCTTCGAGGCGACCGGACTCGCGCACGGCGCCCCCTGGTCGGTGACGCTCGCCGGCTACACCCAGAGCTCGCGCGGCGCCTCGATCACGTTCTGGGAACCGAACGGGACGTACCGCTACTCGGTCGACGCCCCGCGCGGCACGACCGCCCGCCCGTCGTCCGGCACCGTCGAGGTCCGCGGCGCGGACGTCACCGTCCCGGTCCGGCTGGGCTGACCCGGGGCTCAGCGGACCGGGGCGCGCGGCAACGCGGCGTCGAGCGCGCTCGCGAGGCGGTCCGCGTCCTCCCGGGCGAACACGAGCGGCGGCTTGATCTTGAGCACGTTCGCCCCCGGTCCCTCCGTCGACAGCAGCACGCCGTCGTCGCGCAGCCGGTTCACGACGGAGCGGGCGAGCCGCGGGGCCGGCGTCCGGGGCTCCCGGTCCTCGACGAGGTCGACCCCCAGGAACAGGCCGAGCCCCCGCACGTCGCCCACGGCCGGGTGCCGGTCCGCGAGGTCCCGGAGCGCCCCGGCGAGGTAGGCGCCGGTCGCCCGGGCGCGCTCCGGCAGCCGCTCCGCGCGGAGCACGTCCAGGACCGCGAGCCCCGCGGCGCAGGCGACCGGGTTCCCGCCGTAGGTGTTGAAGTATTCCATCCCGTTCTCGAACGACGCGGCGACCTCGGGGGAGGTGACGACGGCGCCGATCGGGTGGCCGTTGCCCATCGGCTTCCCGAGCGTCACGACGTCCGGCACGGCGCCGAGCGCCGAGAACCCCCAGAACTCCGGCCCGACCCGGCCGAACCCGGTCTGGACCTCGTCGGCGACCACCACCGCCCCCGCGCGCCGCGCGGCGTCGTACGCGGCCGGGAGGAACCCCGGGGGAGGGAGGAGCTGGCCCGCCGAGGCGGGAAGCGACTCGGCCACGAACGCCCCGACCGGGTGGCCGGACCGCTCGCCCCGCCGGCACGCGTCCCCGACCGCCTCGGC
>JASHRQ010000088.1 GCA_030037265.1 Thermoplasmata archaeon
GAGACCGTGCGTCCGCGCGACCGCGAGCGCGGCCGTGAGCCGCTCCTCCGTCCAGAGCGGGTAGCCCGTCGACCCCGGGGCGTCCGAGTACGGATCGTCGAGCCAGGCGGTGCGGGCGCCGAGGGCGCCGTCGAGGATCGCCTTCGTCCCGGTCAGCCGCCAGCGGCCGTCCGCCGGAGCCGGGGGGAGCCCGGGCGCCGCGTCCGCCTGCTTCAGGTCGAGGTAGAAGCGCACGCGCGTCGCGAACCGGTCGGCCGGCCAGGCCGCGACCGCCCGGACCTCCTCGGGCTTCGCGAGCACGGAGGCGACGGTCGTGAGGCCGACGGAGGCGGCGTAGTCGAGCGTGCGGACGACCGCCGGCTCGACCGCCGCCGCGCGGCGGGCCAGGAGCGGCCACACCCCGCCCAGCGCCTCCTCGAACAGGAGCCCGTTGAGACGGCCGGCGCCGTCCCGCCCGAGCTCGCCCCCCGGGGGGTTCGGGCTCCGGTCGTCGAGCCCGAGCCGGTCGAGCGCCGCCGAGTTCACCACCGCCACGTGGCTGCAGACCCGGAACAGGACGAGCGGACGGTCGGACGAGATCCGGTCGAGGTCGTCGCGCGTCGGATACCGGCGCTCGGCGAGGTTCTCCTGGTCCCACCCGTAGCCGAACACCGGCTCCGCGCCGGGGCCGCCGAGCGACGCGCCGACCCGCGCCGCGAGCTCGGCGAGGCTCCGGACGCCGTGCAGGTCCGCCCCCTCGCGGAGGAGCGTCGTGTCGACCAGGTGCATGTGGAGGTCGATGAGCCCGGGCACCACGAGCCGCCCGTGGAGGTTCTCCACCTCGGTGCCGGTCCCCTTCGCGCGCAGGACCGCGTCCCGGGTCCCGGCGACGACGACCCGTCCGCCCTCGACGAGCAGCGCCTCCGCGAACGCGGTCCCCGTGAAGACGAGGCCGTTCAGCCAGGCGCGGTCGACGGGGCGCGGGGGCATCGGCGGCGGAGGACGCCGGGGCGCTTAGCCCCGGCGCGCGCCCCCGCCGGCTAGACGTCCAGGTACCGGTAGAACTCGTACGGATGGGGCCGGAGGTTCAGCTGGAGCTGCTCGTCCGCCTTGATCTCGCGGTACGCCTCGAGGAACCCCCCGTCGAACACCGGCTGGAGGAACTCCATGTCCGAGGCGAGGCAGTCGAGCGCCTCGCCGAGCGAGCCCGGGAGCTCGCGGACGCCGAGCTCCCGCCGGCGCGCGGGCGACAGCTTGTAGATGTCGGTGTCGACCGGGTCGCCGGGGTCGATCTTCCGGCGGATCCCGTCGAGCCCCGCGAGCGCGAGCCCCGCCTCGGTGAGGTAGATGTTCGCCGACGAGTCCGGCGTCCGGTACTCGAGCCGCTTCTGCGCCGGGTGGCCCTTGAGATAGTACGGGATCCGCACGTTCGCCGACCGGTTCGACCGGCTGTAGGCGATGAAGACCGGCGCCTCGTAGCCCGGCACGAGCCGGCGGTACGAGTTCGTCGTCGGGTTCGTGATCGCGCAGAGCGCCCGCGCGTGGGTGAGGAGCCCGCCGATGTAGTACCGGCAGGTCTGGCTGATCTCGGCGTACGGGTCGGCCGCGTCGTAGAAGACGTTCTTCCCGGCGCTCCAGAGCGACTGGTTCGTGTGGAGCCCGAGGCCGTTGTCGCCGTAGACCGGCTTCGGCATGAACGTCGCGATCTTGCCGTGCTGGCGGGCGACGTTCTTCAGCACGAACCGGACGTCCTGGACGTGGTCGGCGGCCGGGAGGAGGTCGTCGTACCGGATGTTGATCTCGCTCTGGCCGGCCGTCGCCACCTCGTGGTGGTGCGCGTCGACCCGGATGTGGAAGTCGTCGCCCAGGATGTTGCACGCCTCGCTCCGGAGGTCCTGGAGCTGGTCCGCCGGGGCGCCGCGGTGGTACCCCTCCTTGAACCGGATCGCGCTGTGGCCGTCGGACTCCTGCCACGGGGACTCGCCGCTGTTGATGAGGTAGCCCGCGCCGCCCCAGGCGTCCCGGACGGCGTCCGCCGACGGGACCAGCTTCACGCTGTCGAAGACGAAGAACTCGATCTCGGGCCCCCAGAACGACCGGTCGTAGCCCGCCGACTCGAGCACCTGGACGGCCTTCCGGGCGATCCCCCGCGGGTCGCGCGGGTACGGGGTCCGGCTGCCGCCCTCCAGGATGTCGGCGATGAACCGGACGCTCCCCGAGCCGCTGCTCCCCCACGGGACGGTCGCGATCGTCGTCGGGTCGGGGAGGAGCACCATGTCGGACTCGTAGATCTCCCGGAACCCGCGCACCGACGAGCCGTCCAGCTTCGGGATGCCGGTCACGAAGGCGTCCGCGTCGAGCGCCCCGACCGGGATGTGGATGTGGTTGAAGCCGCCGAGGATGTCGGTGTAGAAGATCTCGACCCAGCGGGCCTTGCGCTCCTTGAGGCCCGCGAGGATCTCCTCGCCCTGGCTCTCGGTCATCGCCGGCCCGCCCGACACTCCCGCGCCCGCGCCCGACATGTTCCCGACCCCGCGACGGCGCCGGGCTACATCAACCCTCCGCGGACGTCGTTGGACGTTAGTCCAACTTTTTAATATGGAGGTGGACATTGTCTTTGACGGGAGCATGGGCATGGGGCAATCGTCCGACCTCGACGCGCTCGACCGGTCGCTCCTCGAGGAGCTCAACATCAACGCGCGGCGGAGCGACCGGGAGATCGCCCGGCGGCTCCGCGTCTCGCCGACGACGGTGAGCCACCGGATCGCGCGGCTCGAGAAGCTGGGGGTGATCCGGGGGTACATCCCGGTGCTGGACGACGAGCTCCTCGGCTGGGACCTCTGGGCGACGATCGGGATCCGCATCCTGAAGGGGAAGCTGCGGGAGGTCGAGGAGCGCATCGCGCGCGACCCGCGCGCGTACGCCCTGTACGACGTGACCGGGGAGTTCGACGCGCTGCTCATCGGCCGGTTCCGCGACCGGCGCGACCTGGACCGGTTCGTGAAGCACACGCTCCAGGACCCGTTCGTCGAGCGCACCGCCACCCAGGTCGTGCTGAACCGGGTGAAGGAGGAGCGGCGCGTCCCCCTGTCCGCCCGTCCGGTGGCGCCCTGAGCGGCCCCGGCCGCCCCGAGCAACGGATTTAACCCGCCGCTCCGACTGTCCGGCCGAGGTCCGTCGATGGATTGGGGGCTCCAGAACCGCCTGGCCCGCTTCGTGAAGCCGGGCTCGGGCCACACGGTGATGCTCGCGGCCGACCACGGGTACTTCATGGGCCCCACGCGCCGGCTCGAGAGCCCGCGCGCCACGCTCGCGCCCCTCCTGCCGTACGCCGACGCCATCGCGGTCACGCGCGGCGTCCTGCGCACCTCGATCCCCCCGACGTCCGACGTGCCGATCGTGCTCCGCGTCTCGGGCGGCGTGTCGGTGCTGAAGGAGGACCTGAGCGACGAGGCGGTGACGACCTCGATCGAGGAGGCGCTCCGGCTCAACGTCTCGGCGGTCGCCCTGTCGGTCTTCGTCGGGGCCCCGCACGAGCACCAGTCGCTCGTCGCGCTGGGCGAGCTGGTCGACGCCGGGGAGGCGTACGGGATGCCGGTGATGGCGATCACGGCGGTGGGCAAGGAGCTCGAGAAGCGGGACGCCCGCTACCTGTCGCTCGCCTGCCGGGTCTCGGCGGAGCTCGGGGCCCACTGCGTGAAGACGTACTACTGCGAGGGGTTCGACAAGGTCGTCGAGGGCTGCCCGGTGCCGCTGGTCGTTGCCGGCGGCCCGAAGCTCGACAGCGACCGGGCGGTGCTCGAGCTGTGCCACGGCGCGCTCGCCGCGGGCGCCATCGGGGTGGACATGGGGCGGAACATCTGGCAGTCGGACCGGCCCGTCGCGATGATCAAGGCGATCCGGGCGATCGTCCACGAGAAGGCGTCGGTCCGCGAGGCGATGGACGTCCTGGACGGGGAGAAGGGGCGGGCCCCCGCGCCCCGTCGCGCGGCGGCCGCATAGGAGCGCGCGAGCCGCCCGTCCGCTCCCGGTCCCCGGCGGCGCGGGACGGTCCGTCGGCCGCCCCCGGGGGCGCCGGACCCCAACGTTCATCCGCCCAGAGAGGAGTGGCCGGCCGATGACGGATTTCGCCCGTCCCGAATGGCTCGAGGTGCCCGGGGGCCGGCTCGCGTACGAGCGCGCCGGGACCGGCGCGCCGCTCGTTTTCCTCCACGCCGCGATCGCCGACCGGCGGCAGTGGGACCGGGAGTTCCGGAGCCTGGCGGGCGGCGCGACGGCCGTCCGGTACGACCGCCGGGGGTTCGGCCAGTCGGCCCCCGCGACCGCGTCGTACTCCGACCTCGACGACCTGCACGCGCTCTTCCGACACCTGAAGCTCGGCCCCGCGACGATCGTCGGCAACAGCATGGGCGGCAGCCTCGCCCTCGACTACGCGCTCGAGCATCCCCGGGACGTCCGGGGGCTGATGCTGATCTCGCCCGGCCTGTCCGGATGGGATCCCAAGATGGACCCGGAGGGGCAGCCGACGTACGAGAGCGACATGAAGCGCTCCGGCGGGATCTCGACGGCCTGGAAGGCTGGCCGGAAGGACGAGGCGCTCGACCAGCTGTTCGCGTACTGGGCCCCGGCCGTGCCGGCCGCCGACGCCGGCCTCGTGCGCCAGATGATGCACGAGAACCTCGTGGAGGCCCTCGACGAGCGGAGCGCCCATTTCGCGCAGCCGGCCGCGACGCCCGCCGCCGGGCGGCTCGGGTCGGTCCACGTGCCGACGACCGTGCTGATCGGCGACCGGGACGAGCCGACGATGAGCTACATCGTCCGGCGGGTCGCGCGGGGGATCCCGGGGGCCCGCTTCGTGCAGGTGCCGGGGGCGGACCATCTCCTCAACCTCTCCCGACCGGCCGCGTTCGACGAGGAGCTGCGGGCCCTTCGGGCCCGCGAAAAGTCCGCGTAGGACTCCGGGCGCGGACCCGGTCGTCCGCGACCCGAGGGAACCGCCGGGAGAACGGTCTTAAACCGGCCGGGGCTCGACGCGGACGCGCGGGGATCGCCCAGCCTGGTCAAAGGCGCCAGATTCAGGGTCTGGTCTCGTAGGAGTTCGTGGGTTCAAATCCCTCTCCCCGCACCTCCT
>JASHRQ010000089.1 GCA_030037265.1 Thermoplasmata archaeon
CGACGGGGGACGGTTCCGTCCCGATGGACCAGTCGGACAATCCTCCACCCCCGGATCCGGGGATTCCCCTGAATAATCCCTCAGGAAGTAAAAGGAACGGCCCAGAGAGGAATCCACGCCGGGTCTCCGGCGGATCGGCGCATGCACGGACGTAGCGCCAGAGGCCGGACCAGCGGCGATTCCGTCGGTCACGTCAGGACGACACTCGGACGGTAAGGGGCGCGATCCGGCCAACGGAGGGGCTCCTCCGATCTCACGTGAGCGCGGCTCACATCGAGCGGCGACCTCGGTCGAGGGGCTGGAGCGGAGCGAATCCTTGCCCGACGGAGCCATCGCCGGCCGGGGGCGCGCCAGCAGCAGAGCTGTCTTAGCCCAGTACGGAGCCTACCCCATGGTCGGGCGATCGACGCGCACGATGCCGCTATAGCTCAGCAGGTAGAGCAGCTGATTTGTAATCAGCAGGTCGGGGGTTCAACTCCCTCTAGCGGCTTCTTCCGTCCGATCCCGCTACCGCGGCCGGGTGGATCGGCAGGCGTCGAGCGGCGGAGACCCGACGCGCTCAGAACGCGAGACGGCGGATCGACGGGAGCAGGAGGACGAGCGCCCCGGCCACGAAGAATCCCAGTCCGACCAGCTCACCGAACTCGAGAGGGCTCCACGCGCCGGCCACGGCGCCGAGCACGAGGGCGCCGACCGCCGTCGACGTGCCGGTGAAGACGTACAGGTTCGACGAGACCCGGCCCACGACGTCGCTCGGGTAGGCCGCCCACAGGAAGACGTACTTCGCCCCCGAGTAGGCCGCGGCCGCGCCGCCGAACAGGAGCCACGCGACCGCCCCCCAGAGGAGGTCCTGCGCGGAGACGACGGCCAGGAGCACGAGCGTTCCCTGGGCGACGAGGGCGACGAGGAGGATGCGTCCGACCTGCCTTCGCGGATTGGTCTCGCCGAGGACCAGTCCGGCCGCCACCCCTCCGACGACCCACGCGACGTACAGGAGCGTGTAGGCCGACGCGTCCCGGGCGAGGACCCGGTAGGCCACGGCGGCGATGAGGAGGGTGGGCGCGGCCAAGAAGAAGCCCTGCACCAGCTCGACCGAGGCGAGCGGGAGCAGGGACTGCCGTGCCTTCCGGGCGAAGTGCGTCCAGCCCTCGCGGAAGTCCGCCCAGTACCGCGTCCCGACCGTCGTCCCGGCGACGGGCAGCGACACGAGGGCGGCCACACCGGCCCCGAGGATCAGGAGCACCGCGTACAGGAGCATGCCCCCCGAGGGGCTCACGAGGACCACCAGCGCCGCGCCGACGGCGTTCCCGCTGACCAGCGACGCGCCCTGAAGGAGCCCCTTGAGTCCGGACGCACGGAAGAGCTGGTCCGGCGGAAGGAGCAGCCGAGGCACGATGTTGTACGCCACCCACGGGAAGTCCCAGAGGAACGAAATCGCGAGCACGAGTCCGATGAGCAGACCCGGTGTGAGGAAGTGGTCGAACAGGCTCAGTCCGATCAGCCCCGCCGCCACCGCCTGGAGCGGGTAGCAGAGGAGGAAGATCGTCCGCTTGTCCCGGACCCGGTCGACCCACGGGGCGACCGCGAAGGTCAGCGCGTAGACGCCGAACTCGGCGAACAGCACGAGCCCGACCAGGAGGAAGCTCCGGCTGAAGCTCAGGGTCAGCCACGGGACCGAGATCGCGTAGACCGCGTACCCCGTGTTCGCGAGGGTCGACGAGATGGTGTACAGGACGAAGCGACGGTTCCGGAGGAGGTCCGCGTAACGGCTCCTCCCACCCTCGGATTCTTCGGGGTGGTCCAGTACGCCGGACATTCCGTTGGTCCCCCTACGAACGGCTCGGCCCGGTCGGTTCTCGGCTGGGAAGGCAGGCCCGAGATACCTCCGGAGCGAGCGCCCGCACGACGACGCGGACGACCGGGCCCGGTTCCGACGCCGGGGTCGCCACGGGCCCGCGATCCAGCGCCGGATAATGAGTAGCCCGCTTCACAAAAAGAGCCGACCGCCCCCATCGGCTCTGTCGCGGTCCACGGCGGAGCCCGGGGGAACCGGCGCGCACGGGAGTCCGGCGGCGTTCGCGCTTATCATCTGTCCGGCCCTTCCCTCGCCGATGGCGATCGGCCTTCCCCTGGAGCTGCGCGTCGAGGTCTACTCCGACGGCGATCTTCCGAGCGGACTCGCCGCGCGGATCGGCGAGGTCCTCGCCCGCCGCTGGCCGGGAGCGTGGGACGTGACCCTTCCAACGCATCCGAGCCGCGACGCGCCGGCCGAGTGGCGGGCGGTCGTCGGCCTAACGGCCCGCGAGACCCCGGAGGAGCTTCATCGGGCCCTCGCCGGCGAGCTGCTCGGGCTCGACCCGACCCGCCCGCTCCATCTGCGGACCCGATGGGCGTCGCAGGAGAGCCCCAACCACCAGGAAGTCTACGAGGAGCGCTGGCGACCGGCGCGACGGTGACGGGCCCCGCCCGGGTCATGGGGGCGGCAGCGGTCCGCCCGTCATCTGAAGGGTGAGCACGGAGACGAAGGGGAGGTCGGGGGCCCGGACGGTCACGTTGAGGTAGCCGAACGAACCGTACCCGAAGAAGACCGGGACCGTGGAGCTCACTACCGTGAATCCCCAGCTGGCCGAGACGACCGACTCGATCTCGAAGTACCCTTCCGTCGAGTTGCCAGACGGCTCGCAGCCGAACGTCCAGCTCAACCGAAAGAGCGACCCGATTCTCTCGACGAGGAACGGAGGCGGACCGACCGACGAGACCAGCTCCGGGCAGAAGACCGTCGGCGGCGTGTCGTACGTGACGCCCGGGTAGCTCACGTACACCTGCGCGCCCAGGGGCGTGAACGCGAGGAGCACGAACTCCGCGACGGAGACCACCGCGACGACGCCCACGACCTGGACCAGCGTTCTCCGCGGGAGGCGGGGTCGAGGGTCCGCGCCCCGGGACGCCATCAGCTCCCCGCACGGGCCCCGACGCGTTAATGGATATCGGAGGCCGAGGGTCGGCTGGGGCGGAAGGGACCCCGGTGAGCGAGGTGACGCGGGGCCCGAGCGGGGGATCGGATCGCCCGCGTCGTCTCCGCGAACGGGAGCTCACCCGAAGACCGGCACCGCGTGGAAGTGCACGGGGTGCGTGGTCACGAACCGGGTGTACATCGGGACCATGTAGACCCGGTGGTACATCGGCCAGATCCCAACCGCCATCCCTCCGCCCGCCGCCCCGCCCGCGACGGCGGAAACGGTCGTTCCGGGCGTGAAGCCGGCGGCCGCCTGCGCCACCGGCGCGGCGAGCGGGCCCATCCCGTAGACCAGCAGCAGCGCGAGGTAGTCGATCTCGGCCGTCACGTCGAAGAAGGAGTTGCGCGTGATCGTCCCGATGCCCAGGTCGTAGACGTGGTAGGCTGTGGACGGCGGATACGGCGCGGTCGCGAGCAGGGCGGCCGCGAGGCCCGCCGGCTCGAACACCTCCCGGAGCCGCCCGTCGAGGTACGAGAACCGGTCCGGATACGCCGCGGGCGGGTGCATCGAGCTCGCGAGCAACGCGGCGGCGGCGTTCGTCGCGTCGCCGGCCCCGTACCCCGCGCGCTGGAGGACCCCCTGCGCCGCGGCGTAACGGGCGACCGTGTCCGGCACCGCGTACGGGGCCCGCGTCAGCGCCGCGAGCGGGAGGGCGTGGGGGTCCGGGACCTGCTGCTTCAGCTGGTCGAACCGGAGCAGCACGTCGGCCACGCGGCCCGCCGGGAGGTCGGAGAGGGTGGCGGAGACCAGGCAGGCGTCGCGGGTGGGGTTGTCGCTGATCCCGACGAACCGGCCGCCGAGGCCGGCGTGGAACTGGTCGAACACCGACTCGACGTCCGCCGGGGGCGCGGAGGAGAGCGCGAGGAGGCTCGCCACCAGGATCGTGTCGTCCTGCAGGAGCTGGAGCGGCGCGACGTGGGCGAGCGCCTGCTCGAACCGCCCGGCCGTCTCGTCGGTGCTCGGACCGCGCTTCGCGAGCAGCAGCGCCGGTCCCCGGAAGAGCGAGGAGCCGAGCGGCGCCTGGAAGGCCCCCGCGAGGAAGGCGGTCAGCCGCTGGGCGCGCACCACGAGGGCGTCCATCGTCTCCCGGAACTGCCGCAGGCTCGCGAGGAACGTGTCGAGCGGTTGCACGGGGATCCCGGAGCGCCACGCGTCGAGCTCTCCGAGCGTCTGCCGGCCGTTGAGCGTGATCCGGAGCCCCCCGCCGGAGCCGTCCTCGACCAGCCCGGCCACGACCGACTGCGCCCCGGCCACGAGCTCGAGCTGCTGGGTCAGCGAGACCAGCTCGGCGCGCACCGGGTCGCGGTCGACCGGCATCGCGAGCGGATCCGGATCCGGCTTCGGCCCGGCGCGCTGGTCGAGGGCGGCGCGCAGCGCGCGGACCCGTGCGGCGATCGCGGAGGCCTGGTTCGCCTGGTCGGCGAGCCGGGCCCGCGCCGCCACGTCGAGGGCCGCCACCAGGCCGGCGGCCGAGAGCTCCTGGGTCTCCGCCGAGGTCCCGTCGTACCCGGAGGCTGCCGCGAGCCGCGTCAGGAGGTCGAACGCCCGGTCCGTGTCCACCTCACTCCCCCTCCTCGCTCGCCCATTCGAGCGACAGCGCGAGCCGGTCCGGGTCCACTGCCGGCCGGATCTCCACCCGCGAGCCCGACGCGGTGCGCTCGACGCGCGCGTACGGGTCGGCGTGCAGCGCGCGCTCGAGCACGT
Organism: Thermoplasmata archaeon; assembly: GCA_030037265.1. Taxonomy (GTDB): domain Archaea; phylum Thermoplasmatota; class Thermoplasmata; order Lutacidiplasmatales; family UBA184; genus JAKIWV01. The sequence goes on from JASHRQ010000089.1 coordinate 4,722, forward strand.
CGAGCACCCACCGGCGGCGGTCCCTCCCCGAGCTGCCGAGGCCGAACGCGCGCCACGTCTCGAGCGCCATCGCCTCGAGGGCGTACGTCGCCTCGTACAGGTTCCGGTAGAACTGCATCTCGACCCGCTCGCGCACCGCCTCGGGGCCCCCGCTGAAGAACTCCTCGACGCCCTCCAGGTCGGCGAAGTGGAGGGTGCCGTCGGGGGCGATCACCGCGTCCTTGTCGAGGTACACCTCGTCGTAGTCGAGCCCGACGTACCGGCCGGTGGCGGCGTCCCGGCGGAGGCTCCGGGCGTACAGCGTGATCGCGGCGAGCGTCGACCGGGCGAGGCGCTCGAGGAACCGCTCGCAGGCGTCGAACGAGGTGAGGCCGAACAGCGAGAACACCCGGCCGCTGTCGACGCCGAGCGTCACGGGACTGTGGAAGAACAGCCGCACGTTCGACGGCATGAGGCGGACCTCCTGCCAGTAGGCGCCGTCGTACCGCCGATACCAGTAGAACTCGGACGCCGCGCGGGCGATCCGGTCCGGCAGGCGGACCGCCGCGACGAGCGGGCAGAGGTAGAACCCCGCAATCTGGTTCCGGTCGGCCCGGAGGCTCGCGAGCAGGGCGAGGAGCGCGCTGTCCCCGGCCTGCCCTCCGTACGGCGCGTATCCCCACCACCGCTCGCCGACGATGAACGCGGCGGGTCCGCCGTCCACCCCGTCCAGCCGGGCCGCGAGCGCGGGGTCGTGGCACAGGGCCCGGAGCCGGTGCGCGTCGAGCCGCACCGGCTCGTACGCGTCGTACTCGGCGCCGCACCCCTTGACGGCGAGGAAGTACTCGTGCTCGTCCACGGTCACCCGACGCTCCGGCAGGATCGCGGTCCGGTTGTCGTCGCGCACGCCCCGGACCGGTCGGCCCGGCGGGGTCCGGTCGAGCAGCTGCCAGAGGAGCGCGGGGAGATACGCGCCGCGGACCTCGGACGACCAGTCCGCCGCGAACCGGGGGTTGCCGACCACCTCGACCCCCTCCTCCACCCGCACGAGGTCGACCGGGTCGTTCGGCACCCAGAGCGCGGGACGCGCCATCAGGCCACGCTCCATCCCACGTCCGGCGCGTCCGTCGCTCGGGCGGAGAAGTAGACCGTTCCGCCGCACCGGACGAACCCGGCCGCCATCGCGATCCGGTGCGCGGCGGGGTTCCCCGGCGAGACCTCGACGACGGCCCGCTGGACCCCCATCGCCGCGAGCGCCGACAGGCGGCCGGCCATGAGCTCCCGACCGAGTCCCTGGCCCCGGAACTGCGGATGGACCGTGAGACCGTACAGGAGCGCCGCGCCGTCCTCCACCGTGGCGAACGCGAACCCCGCGATCCGGCCGGCGACCTCCGCGACCAGCGCAACGTCGCCGTCCATCCAGCCGCCCCGCAGCCCGCGGCCCCCGCCGGCCTCGAAGTAGGTGGTCTGGGCGATCTGGACGACCCCCGGGAGGTCCGCCGCGGCCATCGGCCGCACGATCCCCGACTCGAACGCGCGGGCGCTGACCGGCTCGAGCCGGAGCACGTCGTACCGGTCGACCGGAACGAACCCCGCCGGGGTGCCCGGCGGCTGGCCTTTCCGCTCCTCGAGGAAGACGAACGGTACGCGTTGCATCGACAGCAGCGTGCGAAGGGCCGGCTCGAGCGGCCCGTACACCCCTCCCACCTCGCTCTCCGAGTCCACGACGTACGCCCCCACGACCTGTCCCCCCGACCGGGCCAGCACCACCGGGTCGCGCATCGCGATCCCCCGCCGGGCGAAGGTTCGGAGGAACGGGGCGAACGGGGAGTCGACCGGCCAGGGCCCGAGCTCGACCTTCCGGAGGTCCGTGGCGCGCTGGAGGCGCATCGTCGACGGCGTGGCCGCGGTTCCGACCCGCACCGTCCGGGGCCCGTGCGTCCGCCTCCACCCGAGGACGAGGGCGAGGCCCAGGAGGACCAGGATGACCACCGAGCCCGCGACCTCGGCGAGGACCCCGACCGGCGTTCCCGAGCTCATGCTTCGCGCATCCCGCGGCGAGGCCGTCTCCGGCCGGGCCGCTCCCCCGTCGGTCGCGGCCGGAGGGGTCGGGCCGGCGAGAGGGGGAGCGCGTACATAGATTGCGTGGCCTCCGGCCCGCGCCATCGCGCCCGACGGGCGCACGGTAAAGGTACAAGCGGGGACGTCCGTTGTTCCGGGCGTGTCCCGCGGACCGAGGCGGGTCGTCGGCGCGCTCGGCGCGCTGGCGCTCGCGGCGCTCCTCCTGCCGGTCGCCTCCTCGACGGTCGCGGCGACGCCGGCGCCGGCCGGCCCCGCCGGGCCCGTCTCGGCCGGCTCCACCGTGGTCGACGTCGCGGATACGAGCGGCCCGCATCCCGAGGATCCCCGCGCCCCGGCCTCGGCCGTCGGCGCCGCGGCGGAGGGGGGCGTGGGCACGCTGACGGTCAACTCCTCCGACCCGCGCGACGTGCCGAACACCGGGCTGCGGACGGTGATCACCCAGTGGCCGTACCTCGTCCTCCCCGACGACTCGGCGTTCCAGGTGAGCGTCGAGGAGGTGATCGGGCCCGCCGAGGCGGTGTTCGGCATCTTCGAGAACTCGACCCTCACGCCCGTGCCGTTCTTCGCCGTGTTCGGCAACGGCACGTTCGCCCCGATCACGGACCGGATCTGGGTGTCCGACCGGCTCGAGGCCGGCGAGGCGTACGACTTCCGGCTCGAGCTCGCGAACGGGACCAACTGGACGCTCTCGGTCAACGGCGAGCCGTTCGGCGGTGCCGGGACCGCGTACAGCTCCTACGACTTCGGCGCGTCGGAGGCGACCTGGGCGGTCAGCGAGGCGTTCGCGGAGCGGGCGATCTACCCGGGAAGCCCCGTCGCGCCGGGCCTCCTCACGGTCCCGCTCGCCCTCGGGCTCGACGAGGACGGGGCGTGGTACGTTCCCTCGCCGGGCATCGCCGTCTACGACGGCACCGCGGGCTCGCAGTGGGGAGTGAGCGGCTCGGCGCAGAACGGCTCGCTCGCCCTCGGCGAGGTGGAGACCGGTACCTCGGTCGCGGACGCCGCTAACGGGACGGTGCTCTGGTCCGGCTCGCCGACCCCGGCGCATCTTGTCCTCGCCGTCGCGCCGACCCCGGTCCGGGGGAACGGGGCGGCGTCCGTCGACGTCGTGCTCACCGACGCGTCCGGGGCGGCGCTCGCGGGGGTGCCGGTCGTCTTCAACGACTCGCTCGGCGCGGCGTTCGCGCCGTCGGTCGCCACGACCGCCGCGAACGGCGCGGCCTCCGTAGAGTTCCTGGCGCCGAACGTGTCGGCGCCGGAGACCGACTCGGTCACCGCCTCGGTCGGGGTCCCGGGCTACGCGGCGACGAACCGCACGTCGGTGCCGCTCGTTCCGGGGACCCGTCTCACCGTCCGCCTCCTCCTCGACCCGTCGGGGCATCTCGTCGACGGCTCGGCGACGCTCCGCGTCGAGGTGAACTCGTCGGACGACGCGCCGGCGGTCGACGTGGCGGTCACGGTGTCGGCCTCCGGGCCGGTCGTCGTGACGGCCGACAACCTCTCCACGAACCTCGCGGGAGCGGCGGTCACGACGCTCTCCGCCACCGGGCCGGGCGAGGCGGTCGTCGTGGTACGGGCGCTCGGGAACGGGAGCTGGGGGGAGGAGTCGCTCGAGGTCCGGACGGAGCGGCCGACGGTCGGCGCCGGGGAGGTGGCCGCCGTGCTCGCCGCCTCGGTGGTCCTTGCAGCGGCGGCCGGCGTCGTGTCGGCCGCGCGCCACCGGCGCGGGCGGCGGCCGGGGAGGACCGACCGCCCCGCGCGCCCCCCGTCCGGGCTCCCGTAGGCGCTCGGCGGCCGGAGGGCGGACCCGGTTCCGGGGTCACTTCGAACGGGCGCGACGGGGAGGGCTCGGGCCTCCTGCCGGCGGAGGGGACCGGCGGACCCAGGTCCCCCCGATGACCCACGGGGGTTCGGGCCCGACCGGCTCCATCTCGTCGGACCGCACCTTCTCGAGCAGCGCCTCGTCGACCCGGATGCCGAGACCCGGTCCGTTCGGCACCTCGAACGTCCCTCCCTCCCACGAGTAGCCGGAGACGAGCCGCTGCTTCCAGGCCGGCCAGCTCGCCTCGAAGCTCTCCTGGAGGAAGAAGGTCGGGATCGTGGAGACGAGCTGGAGCGTGGCCGCGGTCTGGATCGGGCCGAACGCGTTGTGGTAGGCGACCGGCGCGCCGAACCCGGCGGCGAGGCCGGCGATCTCCCGCCCGGAGGTGAACCCGCCGGAGTTCGTGATGTCCGGCTGCAGCACGTCGACGAGCCCCCGGCGGAGGAAGCTCTCGAAGTCCGCCGGCGTGAGGAGGCGCTCGCCGAGGGCGACCGGCGTCCGGACCCGGTGCCGGAACTCTCGGAGCCGGTCGCACAGGTCGGGCTGGACCGGCTCCTCCATGAACCGCGGACCGTACCGGTCGAGCTCCTGCCCCGCGCGGATCGCCGCCTCGGGAAAGAACCGGCCGTGGTACTCGATGAGCAGGTCGGTCGTTGGGTCGACGGCCTCCCGGACGGCCCGCACCCGGGCGGAGGCGGCGACGAGCCCGTCCGGGCTCAGGGTCCCGTACTGGTCGCCGAACGGGTCGAACTTGAGCGCCCGGTATCCGCGCCGCTGCATCGCGCGGGCCTTCTCCGCGAACTCCTCCGGCTCGATGCAGTCGGAGTACCACCCGTTCGCGTAGGCGGGCAGGCGGTCCCGGAGCTTCCCGCCGAGGAGCGCATGGACCGGGGCGCCGACCTCCTTCCCCAGGAGGTCGAAGCAGGCGATGTCGACGGCGCTCAGCGCCGCCGTGGCCTCCATCGAACGGGTCCGGTAGAAGGAGTACCGTCCGAACTCCTGGAAGCACCGGTGGTGTTCTGCGAGGTCCCGGCCCACGTAGAACCGCGCGACCTCGCGGACGCTCTCCCGCACCGGGAGCGTCATGAGCGTCGTCGGCGCCTCCCCCCAGCCGACGGCGCCGGTGTCGGTGGTCACCCGCACGATGACCATCGTCGAGCTCCACGGGGTGGACGGTTCTCCCTCGGGCGTGCCCGTGACGATCGGTTCCACCGCTCGGATCTTCATCGGTCCTCTGGACGGGCGCGCGAACCGGTGCCGGCTCCGGGCCGACGGTTCGGACCCGCCGCCTTAGCCGCGCGGCGCGGAAGACGCTTCCGCCCCCGGCCCCGGGCCGGCCTCCGCGGAGGTGATGAGCCCGGCCGGCCTCGCCGGCCGCGGAGATGACCGAAGGGCTGTACCTGAGGGACGCCTACCTCCGGTCGTTCGACGGCCGCGTCGTCGCGGCGGGACCGGACGGCGTGCTCCTCGACCGGACCGCCTTCTATCCCACCGGCGGCGGCCAGCCGAACGACACCGGGGAGATCCGGGACGGGAACGGGCGGTCCTGGACGGTCGTCGGGGTCGAGAAGTCCCCGGACGGCATCCGGCACTCGGTCGCCGGCGAGCCGCCGGCGGCCGGCACCGCCGTCCACGGCGAGGTCGACTGGCCCCGTCGGTGGGCCCACATGCGCTACCACACCTGCCTCCACATCCTGAGCGGCGTCGTCTTCCATCGGTTCGGCTCGGACATCACCGGCGGGCAGATCTACCTCGACCGGGCCCGGATGGACCTGTCGCTCCCGGAGTTCACCCGCGGGCTCGCCGACGAGGTCGTCGCCGAGGTGAACCGGGTGGTGGGGCGGAACTTCCCGATCGCCGTCCGGTTCGTCGACCGCGCGGAGCTCGACCGGACCCCCGGGCTCGTGCGCGTCGACGCGAGCCTGGTGCCGGAGGTCGACCGGCTCCGGGTGATCGACATCGAAGGGTTCGATGCCCAGGCCGACGGCGGGACCCACGTCCGCTCGACGGGCGAGGTCGGACCGGTCCGGCTCCAGAAGATCGAGAACAAGGGCGCGCGCAACAAGCGGCTGTACCTCACCCTCGACCCGGCGGCTCCGCCGGCGGGCTGACGCCGCGGGCGCCCCAGCGGACCCCGAGCCGCTCCCCCAGCTCCGCGAGCAGTCGGTCGGCCCGGTCGGGCGTCCAGGTCGACCGGTCCGGCTCCGGGTGCTCCTCCCAGGTGCGCGGCGCCTCGTACCCGACCGCCGACCGGAACTCCTCTCGCCAGCCGGCCGGGAGCGGCGCGTCCGCCTCCCCGGTCCCGGGGGCCCCGACGAGGAGGGTCCCGGCGCGGGCGAGCACGCGGGAGACGTTCTCGGCGGTGTAGCCCCCGCCCCCGGTCACGAGGAGCCGGCCCGACGCGACCTCGTGCGCCAGCGCGTGGACGAGGGCGACGACCCGGCGGTAGGCCTCGGGCGTGTACTGCAGCTGGCCCAGCCGGTCGTCCACGTGGCCGTCGACCCCGCACTGGAGCACGATGAGCTCCGGGCGGTACGACCGGAGCAGCGTCGGAACGATCCGCTCGAACAGCGGCAGGAGCGCCTCGTTCCCCGCCGAGGGAGGCAGCGGGACGTTCACCTTCAGCCCGGCCCCGTCGCCCGAGCCGGTCTCGGCGACGGACCCGGTCCCGGGGAAGATTGTCCGCCCGTCCTGGTGGAAGTCGATGTCGAGGAGCGACCCCCGGTCGTAGAATCCGTACATCACCCCGTCCCCGTGATGGACGTCCACGTCGAGGTACGCGACCCGGCGGAGCGGGCCGAGCGGGGGGAGCGCCGACCGGATCACGAGCGCCGGGTCGTTGAAGATGCAGAAACCGCTCGCCCGCCCCGGGTGGGCGTGGTGGAGTCCCCCCGCGGCGTGGAGCACGTGCGTCCCCGGCCGCTCCGATATCGTGCGCCAGGCCGCGAGCCCGCCGCCGGCCACCGCCGCGGCGGCCTCCCAGCAGCCGGGGAACGAGGGCGTGTCCCCGGAGTCGAGCGGACGGTGCACCCGGGACCGGCTCTCCCGCTCCACGAGGTCGAGGTACTCGGGCCGGTGGAACCGGAGCAGTTCCGTCCGGTCCGCGGGGGCGGTGCGATCGACCCGCCGACGGGTCGCGGGGGTCCCGGCCTCGAAGAACCCGGACGCCTCCAGGAGCCGGACCGCGAGCCGTCGGCTCCGCTGGGTGAACGGATGGGTCGGCCCGAAGTCGTACCGCTCGTACGCCGGGTCCCAGAGCACCTCGACGGGGCACTCGTCCGACACCGGCCTCGCCGGTTCCCGGCAGGGCCCGACCGGCCCTTATATCCCGCGACCCGCTGACCGGCCGGGAAGGGGCGTCACGACCGAATTCTCCCCGGCGGAACAGGAGACGCTCCGCGCCGTATGCGACGCCCTCATCCCCGGCGCCTCCGTCCCGGGACCCTCCGCGGCGTTCTACGCGCGGGGCGCCTCCGCGCTCGCGGTCGACCGGGCGGTCGCCGGGATCGTCGAGCGCCAGTTCACGCCGAACCGGGCGGCCCGGTTCCACGACCTCCTGCGAACGCTGGACAGCCCGGGACGGAACCTCCTCCTGACGGGACGCCCCGTCCGGTTCTCCCGGCTGTCTCCGGAGGGACGGGTGGCCTATCTGAAGGGGTGGCGGGACAGCGCGCTGCCGGTCAAGCGGGCCGGGTTCCAGGCGCTGAAACGGCTCTCCGCCTTCGTCTTCTATTCGATCCCCGGCTCGACCGGACCGAATCCGAACTGGGAGGCGATCGGGTATCCCGGGGTGCTCCCGGAACCCGTCCCCGTGCCCCCGTCGGAGCCGGGGCTCGTTCCGGTCGACCCCGCGGGGGAGGTCGAGCTGTCGGTCGACGTCTGCGTCGTCGGGGCCGGCGCGGGCGGCAGCGTCGCCGCGAGCGAGCTCAGCGCCGCCGGGCTCGGGGTCGTGGTGCTCGAGGCCGGCGAATACACCCCGGCCTCGGCCGTCGTCCCGAGCGAGTACGCGATGACGGCCCGCTCGTTCGAGGCCGGCGGAACGCTCGCGACCGACGACCTCGCGTTCCAGCTGCTCGCCGGACGCGGCGCCGGCGGCGGGACCTCCGTGAACTGGATGGCGTGCCTGCGCCCGCCCCCGGCGATCCTCCGCCGGTGGGAGGCCGAGTTCGGGCTCGCCGGTCTCACCGGGCCGGAGTTCGCGCAGGACGTCGAGGCGGTCTGGGCCGCGCTCGAAGTGAACGGCCGGGAGAGCCAGCGGAACCCCAACAACGACGCGCTCTGGCGCGGAGCCGTCGCGCTGGGCTACCGGGAGGGGCGGGACTACCGGCCCCTCCCCCGGAACGCCGTAGGCTGCCGCCAGCGGTGCGACTTCTGCGGCTTCGGCTGCCCGTACGGCGCGAAGCGCTCGACGGCGCTCACGTTCCTCCCCCGGGCCGCCGCGCACGGGGCCCGGCTCTTCTTCCGCACGAGCGTCTCCGCGCTCGAGCTCGACGGGGGCCGGATCCGGGCCGTCCGCGCCGAGTACCGGCGGGCGGACGGTCGACGCGTCCCGGTCCGGGTCCGGTGCCGCGCCGTCGCGCTGGGCGCCGGGGCGATCCACACGCCGGCGATCCTCCGGCGCTCGGGCCTCACGGCCGCCCCGATCGGCTCCGGACTCCGTCTCCACCCGACGACCGTGGTGCTGGGGGAGTTCGCGGACGAGGTCCGTCCCTGGGCCGGGCCGCCGCAGACCGTCGCGATCACCCGGTTCCTCGATGCCGAGGAGACCGGCCGCGGCTTCTGGATCGAGGCCGCGCCGGCCCACCCGGGGCTCGCGGCCCTCTCGATCCCGTGGACGGACGGCGTCGCGCACAAGCGGTGGATGGCGGAGCGGTACCGTCGGTCGACGGCGTCGATCGTGCTCCTGAGCGAGCGGAGCCACGGCTCCGTCTCCGTCGGCCCCGACGGGGCCCCTCGGGTCGGGTACCGGATGAACCGCGAGGACCGCGCCGAGCTGACCCAGGGCGTCCTCGAGACGGGACGGGTGCTCGCCGCGGCGGGGGCGCGGGGGCTCGCGACGCTCCACACCGACCCGGTCGACGTCCGGTCGGAGCACGAGCGCCTCTCGGACGAGGAGTTCGCCCGCTTCGTGGCCGGCGTGAGCGCCCGCGGGATCCGACCCCATCGCGTGATGCTGGCGAGCGCCCACCTCATGGGCTCCTGCCCGATGGGACCGGACGGCGGCCGGGCGGCCGTCCGCCCGACCGGGGAGCTCTGGTCGGCGGAGAACGTCTACGTCGTCGACGCCTCCGTCTTCCCCACGTCGCCCGCGGTGAACCCGATGGTGACCATCATGGCGATGGCGCGCCGCACCAGCCGGGCGATCGTCGGTCGCCTTCGGTCGCCGCCGGGTTGAGCCCGACCGGCGCACGCCGGGTCGGCCGGATCAGCGACGACCCGCGACGGTCTCGAGGTAGTCCGACGGAGCCAGCAGCGTTCCGTCGTCGGCCCGGTTGAACTCGCGAAAGGTCGCCCCCACCTCCCGGAGGAGCGCGGCCGCCCGGTCCGTCGGGAGTTCGGCGAGGAGCCGGTTCAGCGGACCGAAGTACCGGCGCCAGACCTCCACCGCCGCCTCCGGCGAATCCCCCCGCACGAGCAGCGTCCGGCGGCGTACGGCGACGCGCCCGCCGAGCGGCTCGAGGAGCTCCCGGATCGACGCCTCGGTCCCCCACCGCTCGCGGGAGAACGAGGCGTCCCCGCCGGTCTCCGAGCGGTGGAGGACGGCGAGCAGCCGACCGAGCAGGCCGTCGCTCGCCCAGGTCGCGGTGGCGGCGCGACCCCCCGGGCGGCAGGTCCGCGCGATCTCGGCGACCGCCCGGGCGGGATCCGGGACGAACTCGACCCCGAAGGTCGAGAGCACGACGTCGAAGCGCGCGTCGCGGAACGGGAGGCGCTCCGCGTCCCCCCGAACCAGCCTCACCCGAAGCCGTTCGCCCCGGGCCCGTTCCTCCGCGCGGCGGAGGAGCGGGGCGGAGAAATCGACCGCGCAGACGCGGCCGCGACGGCGCGCGGCGGAGAGGGCCGTGTTGCCGGTACCAGTGCCGATGTCGAGCACCCGCTCGAGCGCGCGGAGCTCGACCGCGTCGCACAGCAGCTCCCCCGCGACGACCGTCCCGTGGGCCATCCGGCCGAAGTCGCCGCGCTCCCAGGTCGCCGGGGCCGATTCCCCCGACCGGGGGGTCGGGCCGGTCATCGGCGGGACGCGCGGGCCGCGGTCAGGTCTTCACTTCCCGCCAGGTCGACTTGGGACGCTGGTCGAGGCACCACGCGCCGCACCTCGTGCAGTACGGGATCGTCAGCGGCGGCCGCTGGGTGTGGTCGCTGTCCGGGTGCGGGCACTTGGGGCAGGCCATTCGAACCGATCCGCTCCGGCCCGGTCACCGGGCGGCATCGCGCCGACCGGTTCTCGAGGGCCGGACGTGCCGATACCGGGGTCGATACTTCCGTTTTCTGTCCTTCCGGCGCTCGGCCGTGCGTTCGTAGCGCTCCTCCGCGGTCATCGACCCCCGCGCCTACCGGATCCTCGAGCCGGTGGCTCTCGCTCGGTGCGCTGCCGTGCCCCGGCGCGCCGGGGGTGGCGCAGTGCCCGAAGGGCCCGTTCAGACGTACTGCTGGCAGCCGTAGCAGTAGTAGCGGTTGTACTGGGGCACGAACGTCGCGGGCCGCCCGCACCGCGGGCAGTTCACTCCCGCCGCCGCGGCGGTGGGGGCCGGGGCGACCGGTGCGACCGGCATGGTCATGGGCTGGCCCATCGGCGGCTGGCCGGGTACCGGCGGCGCCATCGGCTGGCCCATCATGGGCTGGCCCATGCCCGGGGCGACCATCGCCGGGGGACGCCAAACGATCGCCATGATGCCGCCGATGAGGCCCAGGATGAACCCGATGACGAGGCCCCCGAACGACCCGAACCAGGAGATGATCGAGAAGACGAGGACGATCACCCCCCACAGGACATGCTGGTCCGGATGCGCCCGGAGCTGGTAGGCCGCGAACAGGATGATGACCCCGAAGACGATTCCGATGATTCCCTCGACCGCCCCGAGACCGGCGAACGGGACGAGGGTAGCCAGGAAAGCGAAGACCGCGATGACGACGAGCCCCCCCAGGATGACGAAGATCCCCGCGATCAACGAGAGGGCGAACGCCGTGCTAGGGTAGGGTCGGGTTTCCGTGCCGTAGCTCATGGCTCAAGCCATCCGGCTCATCATATAAAAACCTCAAAGACGAACCGACTTTGCCCGAGAACTGGTTTCTGGGTACCCGTTTCTGCGTGGGGACTCGGGTTTCTGTGCGCCGTGTCCTTAGGCGACACTGTGATGCTGAAGGGAGGCGTGTCCACGCAGTAGGGCTATGGCTATCGCCTCGGCCGCAGAGGATGGGCCACCGGGACCTCCCAAACCCCTGACGGAAGTCCTACCACCGCCTGACAGCAAAGCGGTTCAGACCCCGGCAGAACCAACTGATGGCTCGACCTGGACCCGGTTTTTCCGGAGATTGGGAATCAACTGGACGAAGGAGCTAGACTTTGTGGTACTGCCGGCGCTATTCGTACTGGTTCTGTTTGCCGCCGAGCTACTCAACCTGGCTGGCATCTCTTGGACTCGGCCCTTGTGGAGGCCTGACGGATCCACGTAGCGCAACGTGAGCTCGACGCACGCAATGAGGGACGTCGCAATAAGTGGCGGAGTCAGCACCCTCACTACAAGTGACGACGGGAGCGGAGAATATGCCGCGTGAGAAGTCCCGAGTGCACAAGGAATATCGCCGCTGGGAGATCCATCGCCAGACGCGAAGCATCAGACGTCCCCCTCTCAACCAGAACTGGACGTGGGTCTGTGCGGACTGCGGGCGAGGGGCCCCATGTAGCTACCACCCTCGGGCCCGAGAGGTACGCAAGTACGCCGACGGACGAGCCGAGATCTGACTCGATTGGGGTCTACTCCCAGGTGCGGTCCGACCGCCGCGTCGCGCCCGCGAATAGGACCTGGCGAAGCGAGCACCCGTCGTGAGACTGTCAGGGTCAATCCCTTCGAGCACATTGCCTCGGCTGCCCTCCAGCCGAATCACAACAAAGCCGTGGTTCTCCCTCCAGAAGTTCCAAAACTCGGCCACGGAGAAACCTGGCGGATTCGTCGCCCGAAACCTGGCTAGGTGTTCCGATGCACGGCGTTCGGGCCAGAGCCCTTCCGACGTGATCACGTAGAGTCCGTCCAGCGTCATCGGAGGGAGTTA
>JASHRQ010000013.1 GCA_030037265.1 Thermoplasmata archaeon
GCCGGCGAGCTCCCGCCGCTGCCGGGCGCGGACCGCGGGCCGGTCGTGCTCCGCCTCGCGCCGTTCCCGTCGGGCGCCCTCCACATCGGCCACGCGCGGATGATCTTCCTCAACGACGCGTATCGCCGCCGGTACGACGGCCGCCTCCTGCTCGTGATCGACGACACCGTCGGCTCCGAGGACAAGCGCGTCGAGACCGAGTTCTTCGACCTGATCCGGCAGGACCTCGACCGCTGCGGCGTCGTGCCGGACGAGGTGCTGTACAAGTCCGACCGGCTCGAGCACCACTACGCGTGGGCGGAGCGCGTCATCGCCCGCGAGGGAGCGTACGTCTGCGTCTGCCCCGCCGACCTCCTGCGCGAGAACCGCCGGGCCGGCCTCGCCTGCGCCGAGCGGACGCAGTCCGTCGGGGAGACCCGGACCGAGTGGCAGCGCATGCTGGCCGGGGAGTACGCCGCCGGCGCCGCGGTGCTCCGGCTCCGGACCTCGCTCGCCGACCCGGACCCGGCGTTCCGCGACCGCGTGCTCTGCCGGATCAGCGACCTCGACCACCCGCGGGTCGGCCACCGGTACCGCGTCTGGCCGATGCTCGAGTTCTCCTGGGCCGTGGACGACGTGGAGCTCGGCATCTCGCACGTCCTTCGGGGGAAGGACCTCGTGATCGAGGACCGGATGGAGGAGTTCCTCTGGCAGCTGCTCGGGGTCGCCGGGCCGCCGTTCCTCCACTGGGGGATCCTGCGCGTGCGCGAGGCGAAGGTGGCGAAGAGCAAGGCGTACGTCGAGGTGAAGAGCGGGGTGTACGACGGCTGGGCCGACCCGCGCACCTGGAGCCTCCGGTCGCTCGACCGGCGCGGGATCTCGCTCGAGGCGCTCCGCGCGTTCACGCTGTCGTTCGGCCTGTCGCTCTCCGACATCGAGGTGCCGGCGGAGACCCTGTACGCCGAGAACCGGGCGATCGTCGACGCGACCACTCCCCGCCGGCTGTTCGTGCCGGACCCGCGTCGGGTGCGCGTGCGGGACTACCCGGAGGGGCTCGCCCGCGTGACGCTCGCGAACCACCCCGAGCGCGCGGCGCTCGGCTCCCGGGAGGTCGTCGCGGGTCCGGAGTTCTGGCTCCCAGGCGCGGAGCTCGTCCGGCACGCCGGCGAGGAGATCCGCCTCAAGGACCTCCTCAACCTCCGGCTCCCGCCGTCGCTCGAGGGGGACTCGGACGGCGTCCTCGAGGCGCAGTTCGCCGGACGGGAGAACCGCCGGCTCCCCCGGATCCAGTGGGTCGGGGCCGGCGCCGCGGTACCGGTCGACCTGCTCGAGGTGGACGGGACGCACCGCACCGGGCTCGGCGAGGGCGCGCTCGCCGCGGCCGTCCCGGGGGAGCGGCTCCAGCTCGAGCGGGTGGGATTCGTCCGCGTGGAGTCCGACTGGCCCGCCGGGACGACTCCGGTCCGGGTCTGTTACGGCCACCCGTAGCGCCCCGCCGCGGGGCGAGGGCTTCATAGCCCCGCGCCGCGCTGGGTGCGAGGGATTGCGATGCGGTTCCTGCACACCTCGATCACCGCCAAGAACATGGACGACAGCATCCGGTTCTACTCGGAGGTGCTGGGGCTGACGCTCGAGCGCCGGCATCCGATACCGGAGAACCACGCCGAGATCGCGTTCCTGCACGACCCCGAGTCCGGCGGCCGCGTGGAGCTGACCCACTGGGAGGGGAAGACCGACTTCGACGCCGGGGAGCAGCTCGACCACCTGGCGTTCGAGGTGAAGGACCTGGACGCGTTCCTCGCGAAGGCGCGGGCGCACGGGGTCCGAGTGGCGAAGGAGCCGTTCCAGCTCCAGGGCGGGTCGAGCCGCCTCGCCTTCGTCTACGACCCCAACGACGTCTGGATCGAGCTCATCGAGAGCTCGAAGAAGTAAGGGGGCCCGTCCCGGGCGTGTCGGGAGCTCCGGCGACCGCCCTCGCGTCCGCCGCGTCCCCCCGCGAGTCGCCCCGGCTGCTCCGCGCGGTGCTCGGCGCGACGTTCTTCATCCGGTTCGGGTTCGGCCTCACGGTCTCGATCTTCGCCTGGTACCTCGAGGGCCGGTTCGTCAACTTCAGCGCGACCGACGTCGGCACCGTCGGGCTCGTGACGGCGCTCGCGCCGCTCGGCGAGTTCGCGACGGTCCTGTTCGCGGGGATGGCGGCGGACCGGTACGGGCGGTTCCCGGTCCTGCTCGCCGGCACCGGCGGGTCCGCGGTCCTGCTCGCGGCGATCTCGTTCACCCGGGCCGAGCTCGCGCTCGCGGGGACGAACCTCCTGTTCGGCGTCACGAGCGGGGCGATCCTGGCGTCGAGCCTCGCCGTGATCGGCGACCAGGCCGCCCGCCGGGAGCGGGGGTACGAGATGGGCCGCTTCGACGCGGTGAACCTGCTGGGGTACGTCCTCGGGTTCGCGTTCGGCCTCGGGTCGCACGGGATCCTGTCGAACGCCCAGCTCCCGTGGCTGTTCCGCGCCGGGGCCGTGCTCCTGGCCGCGGGGTTCCTGTTCGCCGTCGGGTCGGCCCGGGGCCACCGCGAGCTCCAGGGCGCGGCCTCGTTTAGGCTCTGGGGGATCCGGCAGGCGGTGCTGCGCCGGGACGTCCTGTTGCTCACGATGCCATGGCTCGTGATCTACATGCTGCTCGGCACCGCGTTCGTCTTCCTCGGGACGGCCGCGACGAGCGTCGGGCTGCCCGGCTGGGAGGTGGCGGCGCTCATCGGGGCCGGCGGCTGCGTCCTCCTCCTGTCGCAGCCGTACTACGGACGGCTCTCCGACCGGTTCGGCCGGGTGCGGCTCCTGCTCGTGGGCACGGCCGGGTTCGTGGGGCTGCTCGTCTGCGGGGGGCTCGTGCCGTGGTACGGGGCGACGCCGGTCCTGCTCGCCGGCATCGGCGTGAGCGCGGTCGCCGCGCTCGGCTACGGACCGGCGTCGCTCGCCTCGCTCGCGGACGCGAGCCGGGCGATGAGCCGGGGGACGACGATGGCCGTCTACTCGCTCGCCGTGAGCCTCGGGATGGTGCTGGGGCTCGCGCTCTCCACGGGGCTGTACAGCGCGCTCGGCTACGCGGGACTGGACCTGTTCTTCGGCCTGGTCGCCGTCGGGCTCGCCGCGTTCACGCTGGTCCGGTGGCGGGACCTTCGCCGGGGGGCCGCCGCGGGAGAGGCCGACCCGGAACCCGCCGGCCCTACGACTCCGGCTCGATGAGCAGGTGCCGGATCTGGGGGAACGCGCCCCGGAGCGAGGCCGCGAGCTGGTCGATCGCGGTCTCGATCTCGTCGGTGGTGAGCCCGTCGAGGAAGTTGACGCGGATCGCGAGCAGGTAGTCCTCCGGACCGAGGACCATCGATTGGAGTCCCCGGACCCGGCGCACGTGCGGGTCGCGCTCGACGAGCGCGAGCACCGCGCGCGCCTGGGCGGGGGAGATCGCCTTCCCGACCAGGAGGTCCCGGCTCTCCGCCGCGAGCACGAGCCCCGTCAAGACCATGAGCAGCCCGACGAGGAGCGCCGTGGCGCCGTCGACCCGAAACGCCCCGGTCCGGTAGACGACCAGCAGCCCCACGAACGCCACGACGCTCCCGACCCCGGAGATGAGGTCCTGGAGGAAGACCGTCTTCAGGCCCTGCTGCGTCGACCCGAGCAGGTCCGCCACCGTCGTCCGGTCCGCCCGAAGCTCCCGGAGCACGACCTCGATCCCGACGAGGCTCGCCGCGAGCGTCGCGGCCACGACGAGGAGCCCCTCCACGAGGTTGCCGACCGGGTGCGGGGTCACGAGCTGCTCGAACCCGGCGATGATCACGAACACGCCCGCGAAGGTGAACGCGACGAGCCCCGCGGAGAACGACCAGAAGAACCGCTCCTTTCCGTAGCCGAACGGGTGCTCGTGGTCCGGCGGCCGCTGCGCGGCGAGGAACCCCCAGAGCACCATCCCCCCGGCGAACAGGTCGCTGAGGCTGTACACCGCCTCCGAGAGGACCGTCCGGCTGCCGCCGACGAGCGCCACGGCGAGGTTGAGGACGAACAGCAGCACGTCGAGCGTCAGCGTGGCGGTGAAGACCAGCAGCGGCCGCATCCGTTCCGGCGGGTACCGACTCCCTGTCCCGACCCCTGGTGGAGCCGCCCGGGCAAGGACCGGGCACCCTTAAGACCCTCCGAGCCGGTCCTCCGCGGGGCGTATCGCATGGCGGCAGTGAAGGCGGGCGTCGTGGCACCGGATTTCGAGCTCTCGTCCCACCAGGGGGGCACCGTACGGCTGTCGAACTACCGGGGGAAGTCGGACGTGGTGCTGTACTTCTACCCGCGCGACAACACGAGCGTCTGCACCGCGGAGGCCTGCTCGTTCCGCGACCACCTGGGCGACTTCTCGTCCAAGGGGGCCCAGGTGCTCGGCGTCTCGGTCGACTCGGTCGACTCCCACAAGGCGTTCGCGCAGGGCAACCGGCTCAACTTCCCGCTCCTCGCCGACCCGGACGGCAAGGTCGCCGCGCTGTACGGCATCCTCGGTACCTTCCCGGACGGCAAGCCCGCGGCGCAGCGGGTCACGTTCCTCATCGACAAGAAGGGGGTCGTGCGCGAGGTGCAGCAGCTGTGGGACCTCAAGACCCCGATCAAGGACGTGCTCGAGTCGCATACCCAGACCGTCCGCGACCACGTGCCGGACCTCGCGGGCCGGGTGTAGGGCCGGACCCCGCTCGGACGAACCGTTAAATCGGCCGCCCCGGTGGGCCGACCGGGGGAACGATGGCCAAGGCGTCCAGCGCCCCGGCCGCCGCGCGCGCCGGCGGGGAACGGACCGGCACTCTGCCGCGCCGCCCGTCGCTGGACTCGATGGGCCTCGGGGCCGGGAAGCGGGCCCGGCTGAAGCGGCTCCTGTACGACTACGGCCCCGGCGGGGGGACGATGCTCGTCCTCCCGATCGACCAGGGGCTCGAGCACGGCCCGGTCGACTTCTTCGCGAACCCGGAGTCGCTGGACCCGGACTACCAGTTCCGGCTCGCCCGGGACGGGAACTTCTCGGCGATCGCGCTCCATGTCGGCCTCGCGGAGAAGTACTACCACCGGTACGCCGGCGAGGTCCCGCTCATCCTGAAGCTCAACGGCAAGACCGGCGTGCCCCCCGACGCGGAGGCGTTCAGCGCGCTCACGGGACACGTCGAGGACGCGGTCCGGCTCGGCGCGGACGCCGTCGGGTACACCCTGTACGTCGGCTCGCCGTCCCAGGACCGGGACTTCGCCCAGTTCTCCCGGGTCCGGCTCGAGGCCGAGCGGTTCGGGCTCCCCGTGATCGTCTGGGCGTATCCGCGCGGCGAGGCCGTCGCGAAGAAGGGCGGCCGGGACAGCCTCTGGGCCGTCGACTACGCGGCGCGGGCGGCGCTCGAGCTCGGGGCGGACGTCGTGAAGGTGAACTACCCGGTCGCGTCGGAGAAGGACCGGGACTCCCCGGCCCCCTACAACTCGCTCGCGCTCTCGGCGGACGCGGCGTTCCGCAAGGTCGTGGAGAGCGCGGGGCGCGCGCTCGTGCTCGTCTCCGGCGGCGAGCGGGTCGGGGACGACGCGCTGCTCGCCAAGGTCCGCTCGTCCATGGCGGCGGGCGCGACGGGCATCATCTTCGGCCGGAACCTCTGGCAGCGGCCGTTCGACGCGGCGCTCGAGCTCACGCGGAAGATCCATGCGCTCTTCGCGGAGTACGCCCAGCCGCTCCGCTGAGGCCGGGCCCCCGCTCTTCGTCCTGGTGGTCGGCGAGGACCATCCGAGGGCGTGCACCGGCCGCCGGCTCCTGCGGGCCGGCCTCGCGAGCCCGTTCCGCCGGGGGCCGGGACGAGCCCCCGGACCGATCCTCCTCGACCCCCGCGCGACGGAGCCGCTCACGCCGGCCGACGCCGATCGGGTCCGACGGACCGGGCTGCTCGCCGTCGACTGCTCGTGGAACCGGCTCGACGAGCGGGGAGGGTTCGACCCGGCCCTGACCGCCCTCCGGGGACTCCCCCGACGCCGGTTGCCGTGGCTGTTCGCCGCGAACCCGCAGCATTACGGGCGGCTGGCGGAACTCAACACGGCCGAGGCGCTCGCGGCCGCCCTCGAGGTCGTGGGGGAGGGTTCCCGCGCCGACCGGCTCCTCGGGACCTTCGCCGGGGGCGACGGGTTCCGGCCGCTCAACGCCGCGCTCCTCGCCGCCTATCGGGAGGCGACCGGGCCGGACGGGCTGCGCGCGGCGGAGCGGGAGTTCTTCTAGCTCCGGAGCGCGGCGGCGACGGTCCGTTCGGTCGCGAGGTGCACCACCGTGAGGTCGTCGGTCGACCGCACCGGGCGGTCCAGCGGGAGCCTCGCCGCGATCACGCCGCCGAAGCGCGCGTACACGCGGGTCGTGTGGAGGGTGAGGCACCGACGACCGAAGATCGGCCGGCCGGTCAGGTCCGGGTCGTGTCCGCGGAGGAACACCGCGAGGTGGGCGGAGCCGAGGAAGCGGGCGAGCTCGGCCTCGTCGAATGCGGGCGACACTCCCCGGTCCATCGCCGCCCGCGTCGGGTCCCTCCAGAGCAGGTCGCCCAGCAGCTCCGGGTCCCGCGTGTCGAACCGGGACTCCCACGGGGTAGACCCCCGGCGGGGAAAGCCGCCATGGGCGAGGAACACCCCGGAGCCGGTGTACGCCGCGAGCGGTCCCCGCTCGAGCAGACCGAGCAGCCGGTCGTACCGACCGGGGTTCGGCCCCCACCCGTCGGACAGCTCCTCCGGGAGCGAGTGGGGCTCGACCGGCAGCCACCGGACGCCCTCGTGGTTCCCGAGCACGAGGACGACCCGGTCGGGGAAGCGCGCCCGGAGGGAGAGCAGGTAGAGCGCGTTCACTACCGAGCCGCGGGGACAGTCCGCCGGGGACCGGTCGACGTAGTCCCCGAGGCCGACGAAGGCCCGTTCCCGAGGACGCTCGAGGAACCAGCGCGCCGCCTCCACCGTCGAGCGCCAGTCCCCATGCGTATCCCCGACGACGATGGCGTCGGTGGCCCCCGGTGGGGCGACGCGGGACAGCGTCGGGGCCGTGGGCACCCGCGCCTCGAGTTCGCCCAAGAACTCATCGAGCTCGGGGGCGGATGCGCCGGCCAGCGTGGCCGGGTCGACCGATTCCGCGGTGAGACGACCCATGGAGGACCTGCTGGCTCACGGCGGGCAGCCGGGTGCGGGGGGCCGGAGTTCCCGAGGACCGCCGTCGGGGCGGACCTCCTTTGAACCGGCGCATGCCCTAGGCAACAGGGTTCTAAGCCCTGCCTCGGTGGTCCCTCCCGGAAGGCCGGCAGGATTGGCCGAGCTGGAGCACCCCCGCGGTCGGACGGCAGGGAGCCCCCCGTCATAAGCAGAGTAGCCCCGGCAGGAGTTCCGGCCCGGGGACCGTCCCGGTCCCCGGACGTTCGAACCTGCGTCGCGAGATCCAGAGTCTCGCATGATTGGCCACTACACTACGGGGCTACGCGGCGTCGAGGGGCGGAGCCGCCTCATAACGGTTGCCGCGGCGCAAGACCGGAGGGTCTCGGCGCGCCCCGCTCACAGGCCGTGCCGCCGGACGGGAGACCGCGTCGCCGAGGTCCCGGCCCGCCGGGAATCGCGCGCGAAGTGAGAAATACTCTCGGGCGGTCGGCCGCCCCCATCGGGGGCCGGACCCCTCCGAGGAGCGTCGGGGTCTCCGAGAGGGCGGGGGGCCGGGTTCGATGGCAGCGGTCCGTCCTCCGACCTACGTGGTCCGGGCCGGCCTCTCGATGGGCGTGGTGGTGGTCGCTGCCATCGTGCTGGGCTCTCACACGTTCGGCTTCGCGGGCTACTTGCCGCGCGCGACGCTCTACCTGTCCTACTCCTTCGTCCGGATGGTCCTCGCGTACTTCGCGTCCCTGGGCTTCGCCATCGTCTACGGCTACTTCGCGGCCACGAACCGGGGCGCCGAACGGGTCATGATCCCGGTCCTCGACATCCTCCAGTCGGTCCCGATCCTGGCGTTCTTCCCGGTCGCGGTCATCGTGCTCGTCCAGTTGCTGGGCCCCCAGCTCCTCGGACCCAACCTCGCGTGCA
This sequence comes from Thermoplasmata archaeon, assembly GCA_030037265.1. Taxonomy (GTDB): domain Archaea; phylum Thermoplasmatota; class Thermoplasmata; order Lutacidiplasmatales; family UBA184; genus JAKIWV01. The sequence goes on from JASHRQ010000013.1 coordinate 8,064, forward strand.
TCTTCCTCATTTTCACCTCGATGGCCTGGAACATGGTCTTCGGGGTCTACGAATCGGTGAAGTCGCTCCCCACCGACCTCCGCGAGGCGGCCGACACCTTCGGGCTCTCGGGACTCCAGCGGTTCCGGCTGCTCCTGTTCCCCGCGATGGTCAACCGGCTCGTGTACAACTCGGTCCTCTCGTGGACCGGCGGCTGGTTCTTCCTCGTGGCCGCGGAGTACATCGCCTCGTCCGGCATCAAGATCAACCTCCCCGGCATCGGGAGCTATCTCCTCACCGCCGCGAACAATGGGAACAGCTCGGCGCTTCTCGCCGGGCTGCTGGTCCTGGTCGTCCTCATCGTGCTCCTCGACCTGTTGCTCTGGCGCCCGCTCAGTCGGTGGGCCGAGAAGTACCGCTACGACACGGCCCCGAGCGGCGAGGACGCTGCCCCGGAGGGCTTCGTCGTCACGAACCGCGCGACCGCCCCGTTGCGCCGGGCGGTCACCGTGCTGGCCCGCGGCGCGCGCGCCGGGTTCCTCACCGCGTCGACGCCGTTCGTGACGTTGGGCCGGTACGCGCGTCGTCGCGTGGCCTCGCACCCGGGCTTCAAACTCCAGCACGCGGCCCGGTACGTCGGCCTCGGGGTCCTGCTGATCCTCATCTGGTTGCTGCTGATCTATCTCGGGGTGTCGATCTACGGGGTGGTCGTCCATCCGCTGAGCGCCCTCGACCGGGCGCAGATCGCCACCCTCCCGGTCGCGTTGGCCTCCTCGCTCGGGCGGATTCTCGCCGCGTTCGGAATCTCGTTCGCGATCTCGTTCCCGCTCGCGCTCTGGCTGACCCGACGCCCGCGCGCCGGGCGGATCGGCCTCCCGCTGGTGGAGATCGTCGCGTCACTCCCCGCGACGGCGATCTTCCCCTTGATCGTCTTCGCGTTGCTCCGCTACTTCGGCGACCAGCTCGCCTCGATCCTGATGCTCACGACCGGGATGATCTGGTACCTCTTCTTCAACGTCCTCTCCGGGATGCGCGCGGTGCCGCCGGACCTCGAGGAGGCGTCGAAGTCGTTCGGCGTCCGGGGACGACCCTACTACCGCCGGGTCCTCTTGCCGGCGATCTTCCCCGCGCTCATCACCGGCTCGATCACCGCCTTCGGCGGGGGTTGGAACACCGTGATCGTCGCGGAGTACCTCGCCGGGCCGACGAAGCCGATCTTCCAGGTTTCCGGCATCGGCCAGCTCCTCGAGGTCGGCTATACCGAGGGGAGCTACGGCGTGTTCGTCGCCGCGCTGTTCACGCTCATCATCACGGTGATCGTCCTCAATGAGCTCGTCTGGAAGCCCCTGTACCGGCGGGCGGTCGAGAAATACCGGTACGACTGACGGGGAAGGGTCGGGAAGCGGTCTCCGTGGCGCTCATCGAGGTCGACGGCGTCGAGAAGAGCTTCCCCTCGCACCACGGTACGATCGCGATCATCAAGGGCGCCTCGTTCGACATCGCGCACGGGTCGCTGGTCGCGATCGTGGGGCCGTCCGGCGCGGGGAAGTCCACGCTGCTCCGCATGATCCAGGGGCTCGACCGCCCGACCGCCGGAGAGATCCGGTTCCGGGGCCAGCCCGTCGTTTCCCCGAACCTCGAGATGGCGATGGTGTTCCAGAGCTTCGCGCTCATGCCGTGGCTCACGATCAAGGAAAACGTCGCGTTCGGCCTCGTCGCCCGAGGGTGGGCCCCGGCGCGGATCGAGAAGGCCGTCGAGCGGTACATCTCGGTCACCGGGCTCGTCGGGTTCGAGGAGGCGTACCCCCGAGAGCTGTCCGGCGGCATGCGCCAGCGCGTGGGGCTCGCCCGGGCGCTCGCCGTCGAGCCCGCGGTGCTCCTGATGGACGAGCCGTTCTCCTCGCTGGACGTGCTGACCGCGGAGGGGCTTCGCGAGGAGGTCCTCCAGCTCTGGCAGGACCCTCAGCTCCCGCCCGAGGCGGTGGTGCTGGTCACCCACAACATCGAGGAGGCGCTCGTGATGGCCGACTCGATCGTCGTCCTGTCCCACCGCCCGAGCCGGGTGCTCGAGGTCGTCCCGGTGGGGCTCCCCCGCCCGAGGGACCGGAAGTCGAGCGCGTTCTACGAGCTCACCGACCACCTGTACTCGCTCATCACCGAGGGAGCCCCTCCCGGGCCGACCCCCGCGGGTCCGTCGGAGAGGGGAGCCTCGCTGCCGGGGGTGGGCCCCGCGGCAGGAGGTGGCGCGAACGTCAGCCACTGACCGGGCTCCGCGATAGGCTTTTAGCGAATCGACCTGCTCCGGGAACCACACCCGAGGAGAACGCGAGGGCCGTGCCCACCACGTATCCCAAGTGCTCGCCCAGCGAGATGATGGGCCTCCTGGTGCTCCTGAAGGAGTACAAGGGGACGGAGGAGATCGCTCGGCTCGGCGACGACCTCGACCTCGAGATCGACGAGATCCTGCCGTCGCTCGACTACGCGGAGGCGCTGGGCCTCGTCAGGGTGGGCGACGGGCGGATGACGTTCACCGAGACCGGGCGGCTGCTCCTGGACGCCTCGATCCGGGACCGGAAGACGATCCTCCGGGACCAGCTCCGGCGGACGACGCTGTTCAAGACGCTCCTCCGGGCGCTGGAGGGGGCTCCGGAGCAGCGGCTGTCGGAGGAGGACGTGCAGCGGCTGCTCGCGTTCACCACCGCGCCGAGCGACCTGCTGGTGCAGAACATCATCAACTGGGGACGGTACGCGGGCCTGTTCCGGTACGACTCGGACGAGCACGTGCTGCTCCCGATCCGTTCCCGCGTCTCCGGCCGCACCCCGCCCTCCTCTCCGCCCGGCCCGTCGGCGTCGTCCGCGTTCTCCCCGGCCTCCGGCGTCGCCCGGGGCACGCCGGGAGAGGACGCCCCGAGAGAACAGGCGGCCCCATTGGGGCACCCTCCCGAGCTGCTCCGGCCCATCGACCGGCGTCGGGCCGGCGGCGGTCCGTCGGCCCATGCCCTTTAGGCGTTAAGACCAAACCCTTTAGCTCGGGCGACCGTGGGCCGCCCCGCGGGCACGTAGATCAGCGGAAGATCGCTGCTTTCGCAAAGCAGAGGTCGGGGGTTCAAATCCCCCCGTGTCCACCTCCTTCCCTTCGGTTCGAGGCCCGGGGGAATCGCCGGGGGCGTCGGGCCGTTGCCGGACCCGGGGAGGGGGTCGAACCCGCCGACGCGGTCGCCGGAAACTGACCCCGGTCGACCGGGGGGACCGAAACGGTCGACGGACCTGAGGGACGGTCAATCTCCGTTCACGGGCGCCCCAAATAGAGCGCCCGGCCCCTCGGCCGCGATGACCGCCGACGTCTACCACGCGGACCAGGTCCGCATCACGCCGAAGAGCTACAGCCTAGAACCCGTAAAGCTGCCGCCCGGGGCCGCGCTGACCGGGCGCCTGTTCGATGGGCCGCCCGCCCTCGTCAAGGCGGAAGCCGCGGCCGCGACGTACCGGATGAAGGTCGAAAAGAACGTCCGGGTGGCGCTGCGCGACGGGGTCCACCTCGCCGTCGACGTCTACCTGCCGGACGCGCCGGGGGAGAAGTTCCCCTGCCTGCTCGCCTGGGGGATGTGGGGGAAGGACAACCAGGAGACGGTCCTCTGGCTGAAGCAGTACCCGCAGCCGTACTACGACAGCCCCTGGTGGGACGGCGGCCTCGAGGGGGGCGACATCGAGTACTTCGTCTCCCGGGGATACGTCTACGTGATCCCGGACCCCCGCGGCGAGGGAGAGTCGGAAGGGGACCCCCCGCGCAGCCTGGTCGACCTCCACCGGCCGGACGACATCTACGACGTCATCGAGTGGGCCGCCCGGCAGCCGTGGTCGACCGGCAAGGTCGGCATGGTCGGGCCGAGCTCCTACTCGTTCTCGCAGTTCATCGTCGCTCCCAACGCCCCGCCGCACCTCGCCGCGCTCTTCCCGATCGGCTCGTTCTACCCGCCGGCCGACCCGTTCACCGGGATGATCGACGCGGCGCTCTACGGGATCTTCCACGGCGGCCACATCCACGACTCGACGCATCCGGTCCGCCAGTGGGGCCGGCCGCTCTCGTTCGACGCGCTCCCGAAGGAGGAGCTCGCCCGCCGGATGAAGGAGATGCTCGAGCACCCGGACATCCGCTACCACGCGAAGTTCCGGTCGTCGCTCGTCTACCCTCGCGAGCCGGTGATGGTCGATTACCTGCTGTCCGCGTTCCATCCGGAACCGATCCCGGACGGGCTCGACCGGGTCACGGTGCCGTTCTACGTCGGCGTGCCGGCGCCCGGGGGCGGCGGGGGCCGGATCTACTGGGTCGGCTACGAGGCGTACAACAAGCTCCGCTCGAAGGCGAAGAAGTTCCTCGACTTCATCCCCGGGGAGTTCGCGCGGCCGGTCGTCGAGTTCCAGTACGAGACGCTCCGGTGGCACGACCACTTCCTGAAGGGCGTCGACAACGGGATCACCGACGAGCCGCCGGTGAAGCTGTTCGTGGGCGGCGTCAACAAGTGGAAGTTCGAGACCGAGTGGCCTCCGGCCGCGACCCGGTACACCCGCCTCTACCTGCACCCGGGAAAGCAGCTGTACCCGCTCCCCGAGAGCCACGCGCGGCCCGACACGCTCCACCAGCCGATGCTCCTCAAGGACCCGACCGTCTACGCGCTCGCGTACACCTCGCCGCGCTACGAGCGGGCGACCCAGATCATCGGTCCGGCGGCGCTCCATCTCGAGGCGACGATCGACCAGGACGACGTGAACTGGCTCGCCCAGGTGGTCGACGTCGCGCCGGACGGGACGCAGCAGCTGATGACCGAGGGCTGGCTGCGGGCCGGCTTCCGGGCGCTCGACGAGCGCGCGTCGAAGCCGGAGGCCCCCGTGCACCTCCGGCAGGCGCCCGTCCCCGTGCCCGTCGGCGAGCGCGTGCGCTACGCGATCAACCTCATGCCGACCTCCTGGATCGTGCCCGCCGGCCACGCGGTCCGCCTCTTGCTCCGGACGCAGGACGACCTGTTCGGCCGGCTCGCCGTCGCGGGGGTCTACTTCCTCCCGCGGATGGTCGACGTGAGCGCCGACGTCCACTTCGGACCCGACAGCTACCTCGTGCTCGCGACGCAGCCCGAGGCGCCGGCCCTCTGAGCCGGTCCACCGGGGGAAGGGACGATGACGACACGGGGCACGCCGGGTGCGCCGCCGGTCTACCGCTGGGTGATCCTCGCCGCGGTCACGCTCGCCTTCATGGGGAGCTACGGGTTCGCGTTCGCCGTCATCGGCCCGCTCGTCCCGGAACTGTCGTCGGCGTTCGGGATCGGCCTCACCGAGGCCGGCCTCATCTCGACGCTCATGTTCGCCGGCGCGGCCGTGATGTCGATCCCCGCGGGGCTGCTGGTCGACCGGTGGGGCGTACGGCGCACCGTCGCGCTCGCCCAGGGCGTGCTCGTGGTCGGATGGGTCGGCGCGTACTTCTCGCCGTCCTTCCCCGCGGTGCTGGCCGCCCGGGCGGTCGTCGGCCTCGGTGGGATCACGATGGGGGTCGTCGGAGCGGCGGCGCTCGTCCAGTGGTTCCAGCCGCGCGCGCTCGGCCTCCCGATGGGGGTCTGGGCCGCCGGCCTGCCGATCGGCATCGCGTGGGGCACTCCCCTCGCGGGGGCGATCATCGCGAGCGCCGGCTGGCGGGCCGCGTTCCTCGCCGGCTCGGTCATCGCCGTCCTCTGCCTCGTCCTCGTCCTCGCGACCGTGCGGCCCGGTCCGATTCGCCCGCCCCCGGCACCCGCCGGCGCCGGCGTCTCTCCCCGGCGCGTCTTCACGAGCCCGGAGGTCTGGAAATTCAACCTCGCGCTGTTCTTCGCGTTCGTGCCGTTCATGGCGGTCACCACGTACTGGGTGACCTGGCTCTCGGCGGTGAAGTCGATCTCCTCGCTCAGCACCGCGAGCAACATCACGGGCCTCATCGGGATCGCCGGGATCGTCGGCGCGGTCGCGGCCGGCGCGATCGCGATGAAGATCAAGCGCTCGAAGCCGGTCTTCGTCGCGGCCTGCGCGGTGTTCGCGCTCGGGCTGCTCGCCTTCCTCGGGGTCACCGGGATCCTGGGGATCGTCGTCGTGAGCCTGGTGGTCGGCCTCGCGAGCTACATGCTCGCGACGATGATGTTCGACATCCCTCCGCTCCTGGTCGAGCCCCAGTTCACGGGCACCGCGCTCGGCATCGCGGTGACCTTCTTCAACATCGCCGGGATCGTCGGCCCGATCGTCCTCGGGGCGGCGTTCTCGTCGACCGGGGCGCTGCTCTGGCCCTGCACGATCATGGTCGTGTCGCTGGTCGTCGCGGCCCTCCTAGCGCAATCGATGCGGATTCGGTAGGTTGGGCCGTTCAGCGGAGGTCGGGAGGCGCGGACCACCCGACGGGCGTCGGAGGGACCCCTACGCCCCGGTACCGCCTCACGGGTGACGCCGTTGGCTCGCACGCTGGCCAGCGGCCGCCTTGTCCTCCATCCCGCACGGTTCCGAACCGCATCGACGGCGGAGTTGGTTGCCGAAGTCGCCCCCGCGTCGACCCGCTGGTCGGTAGGGTACCGGGCGCGGTGGACTGCCCGGTAGAGTACAAGTAAGAGAACGGCGCCTGCCGCGGGTTCCATGTCCGGGACCACCGGGAGGCACGCTCGAGCCGGTCGCGGACCGGACAGCGGTGCGGGAACCCCCGGCGCGCGTCCGGAGGACACCCGTCACCTCCCGACGGTCCACGTGGTCCGGGCAGGGATGGCCTGCTCTCTCCGACGGCCCAACAATGGGCCGGGCCTCGGCGCGTCGCACGCGACGGGCGCGGAACCGGGGGGGGCAGCCGGTCCAACGGCCGGGCGGAGCGAGCATCCCGGGCGGTGGGGAGTCTGCCGCCCACCGAGGGGTGGGCGAGACGGATGGCGACTCAGTTCCGCGTCGCACGGGAAGCGTCGGTTCGCCCAACTCACGAGGAGTACCTGCTTCGCTTCGGTGAGGCGCGATCCCGTTTCGAGGCGTCGGGGGGCAACAAGCCGTACGCGGCCTTCTGGACGTTGACGTACACCCCCGACGCCAAGCATCCCAGCGCCGGGGTTCGGTACTGCGTGCAGAGGAAGATGGCGAAATGGGTCCGAGGGCGCCGGGTGCTCCTCTACCCCGGAGAGAACGCCCGGGTCTTCGTCATCCGTAGCTTCCGCGAGGCGGCGGAGCTCCGCCGGCGGCACGCCGGGAAGCTCGAGGCGGGGATGGACGCGTACGCCCGGGAGCGAGGAGGGCCGCCGCTCGGGCACCGAACGGCGGACGTGGACTGGCTCGCGGTCTCCGAGCGGTACGACGGGGTCCGCATCACGGCCACGGGCGGGCGGGTCACGCGGTACCCGGAGGCCACGGACCTGCGCTTCTACGGCTGGGACTACGAGTCGACGGCATGGTTCCGCGATGGACTCGAACGGGTCGAGGTGCTTCCCTCGAGGAGCAACCTGGGATGAGCGACCCGGACCGCACCGAGGTGTACCCGCGCGTCTGGGTCGGGGGCACCACCTCGCAGCAGGGTCCCCGGGCGTGGTGATCGACCTGCGTCGAGCCTCCCTCGACGTCGCGGACGAGGGGGAGTCTGGTCCGGACCAACGCGTCGTACGGATCCCCGTGTTCGACCCAGACGACGGTCCGTGGCGCGCCGACCCGGGGCTGCTCGACGACGCGCTCCGCACCATCTCGCACCACATCGACGCGGGAGAGATCGTCCTCGTCCGGTGCGCGTCCGGGGTCGAGCGGTCCCCAGCGGTCGTCGTGGCTTGGAGGGTCCGCCGGCTCGGCCTCTCTCCCGCCGAGGCGTACGCCCGGGTGCGGACCAATCGGCCCCAAGTCGTGGAGGAGCTCGACATCATCCCGTTCACGTACGAGGAAAGGACCCGATGACCCGGCGGAGCCGCGCCGTTCACCGTTAGGCGCCGCGTTCGTTGCCGACGCGGACCGACGCCGTGCGGCGCATACGACGCTCGTCGGACCGGTGGCGGGACGAGCTATTGGACCCGACGGGGTGCGTCGGGATCCCTGTCGGGGCCGAGGACTGCGGGCGACTCACCGGAAGCATCGGTAGCAGACGACGCTGAAGCGTCCGTGACTCAACTTCCGGACGCCGGGCCGGGTCGATCAGCGTTCTCCTTGGACGGTCGCGGGGCACGAAGTGCCGAGCCCTCGAGCTCTCGTCGCCGAGCACCCGGTTACCCGGGTCCCCGCGGGCTGGGCCCCGGGCGGCTCAATTCCTCCCTGGGCGACGCGGAACGGCCGGCCTGCCGCAACCGCCAGAGGAGGCCCGGATGTCTTGCCAGAGCCCTCCGGCGGGATGGCATCACCTCTCCGGCGAGGTCGGCGAAGGCGCTACAGTCCCCCGCCAGGAGCCGTGACCGAAGCTCCTGCTCTTCATCCGTTGCGGCCGTGAACGGGGGATGGACCCCGTCCAGAGCGTGCGTCGCGGCCGCTCGAATCTCGTTCAACGTCGGCACCGACTCGCCGGCCCGCAGCAGGTCCTCGAGTTCGGCCGGGCGATACTCGACGGCGAGCCGCGTGGGGTAACTCAGACGGTACCACTCGTGGTCAGAGAGGAACGAATACGCAAGATAGGAGGCTCGTGCCCGAGGTTTCAGGTGCCAGCGCTCCCGAAGCATCCCGTGCATATCGAACAGGTCTCGAGCCGCGGCACGATACGCCACGGCCGTAAGCTTCTGGCCGAGAAGCTCCGCGTCGGCGACAACCGGGTAGTGCAGGTCGTCCGCGTGGAACAACGCGGGGCCCTCTCGCGTGTGGGCCGGGAGCAGGGTCGTCCGGTTCAGCAGGTCCAGATCGAGGTGGATCTGGTCCGGACTCCCCAACTGGTTCCGATAGGCGAGTCGGAGGGTGCAGGCGGCCGGACTCGGGTTTCGGCGGACTCGATAGCCGAGCCGTCGGGCGACGTCCTCGACCGCGTCCACCAGGTGGGGCGGCGGAGCCGGCGGGCGTGGTGCACCCGGTTCGCCGGTCGCCATCAGGTCGATGTCGACACTCAGGCGCGGGATGCGGGTCGGGCGGAAGACGTTGAGCGCCGTTCCACCCTTCAGCGTGAATTGACCCGCCGTCTCCCTTCTCGCTTCGAGTTGCCGGAGGAGGTCCAGAAGCCGCGCAACCATCTCGGCCCCGACCAGGGAGAACCCCTCACTCCGCGCCTCCGCGAGGTCGTATCCGGCGGGCCCGACCACGTCAGACACCCCCGGGATAGACTATTCCGAAACGGCGGTCGAGATGGTTCCCTGACTCGCGCGGACGGGTCCCGAGGTAGGAAGGACCGGGCTTGGACACCGATCGCTCGATCGCGTCGAGGACCGGTCGGAATCGCGCATGCTTAGGGTCCCGGGCGACGCACCTTCCGAGGAGGTGCCCCACTCGGACCCGGATCCCCTGGCGAGGCGTCGCCACGACGAGGTTCCGCAGGGCCCCCGGTTCGCACCGGGGGAGCAGGACCGCGAACGCCTCCAAATCCGCCGCGTAGTCTTGACGCCGGCTCGGGAGAGCGGCAAGGTCGAGGAGGGTCTGCTCCGTTGTCCGGACCGGAAGCGAGACCCGACCCCGACGCACCCAGGAGGTGGTCTCGCTCCATCGTTCGGGCGCGGCTCGATGGATGTGAATGATCAAGTCTCCGAGGGTTCGACGCCGAGACCGCGCCCCGGGGGCACTAACGTGGACCGTCCTTCGGAGGGCATCCTGCCCCCCGAACAGGGCCAGAGCGCTGAGATGGCTAAACGCGTACTGACCGTGGAGGGCTTTCTGGACGGCCAAGAACGGGTCCGGCCGAAAGCCGCTGGGCTCGACGTCGAGAGGCACTACCGCGTACTCCCCCCTCGCGACCCGGGTAAGCAGTCCCCTCTTTCGGAGGTCAAATGCGGCCTTTCTCGCGTTCTTCGGGGGCAGCCGAAGGATTCTCCCGACGTCGGCCGTTGTCAGTACCCCTTCTCGAGCGAGCCGAAGAAGGTCCGCGCGGCGTATCCTCCTGCGCTCCATGTAAATTACCAATTAGGTAACTTATGTGGATTATTATAAAGTAATCCCCCTCGGCCGCGCCGAGGACCGGGGTCCCCCGGCGTGTCGGCCGAGTCGAGCGCATCGACCCAAATTGGAGAAGGGCTCCTCCCCGGCACCCACCGGCGGAGGGAAGTCGTCGGAGGGGGAGAGTGGCCGCGCCCCGTCGCAAGGCATCGAGAGGGTCCCCGGCCGTGACCCTTCGTGGCGTCGGCTTAACCCGGTCCAACCTGGGCGAGGAAGGCCCGGACGGTCGCGAGGTACCGGTCCTGCTCTTTGTAGACGCAGTCGTGCCCGCTCCGCTCGAAGACCACCAATCGGGATCGCGGAATGCCCCGATGGATCGTGCGCGCGCACTTCGGCGTCACCAGGTCGCGTCGGCCGACGGTGACCAGCGTGGGGACCCGAATGCGGTCGAGTCGGTTCCGGACATCCCATCCCGCCATGGTGCCCGTGGCCCTTGGGGTGAGGAGGTCCGGTCCCTGCAGCGCCATCGCGACGGCCGGGTTGAGGTGCTGCCCGGCCAGCACGAGGTCGATCGGCAGTACTTTCAGGCCCGAGAGGTGGCGTCGGTGGAACTCGGAGACGGCCCGGACGTAGCCGGGATCGCCGAGCTCGCCGCTGCGTTCGCACCGGAAGATGGTCTCCCGCTCGGGCTCGGGCAACCGGTCGACCAGACGACGCACCTCGTCCTCCATCTCCGCCTGGCTGGCGTACCCGCTCCCGACGATGAGGCTTCGGTACCCTCGCGGATGGCGGAGGACGGTCTCGAGCGCGAGCGCGCCCCCGAAGCTGTATCCGAGGAGATGGCACCGGCCCAGGTGCAGCGCGACGCGGACCGCGTCGGCCTCGTCCGCGAGCGACTCGATGGTCAACCTTCGATAGTCGCGGGGACGCTCCGACCGGCCGCATCCGAGCTGATCGTAGCACACGACGCGGAGCCCCGACGGCGCGAGTGCCGTGAATGGGCGCATCAGTTCGTGGGTCGCCCCGGGTCCGCCGTGGAGGCACAGCAGCGCTCCCGCGGGGCCGTCCCCGACCGACTCGTAGTACAGTCGGTGGCCGGCGGCGCGCACGAAACCCCGCCCCCACGGCAATCCCATCGACTGCCTCGAACAGGCGCCCCGAGGATAAGCGGGTCGGCCGGGGCCCGCACGGGGAACGGCTACGGTCCGATGCTGGGCCCCGAGACGGAGCTCCCCTCCGCAGGTCCCTCCGGGGATGCGCCGGAGGAGCTCGGGGGTCTTGCCGGTGAGGCCAACGGGCGAAACGGCGGCAGGTACGTGGACGGGTCCGGATAGTACTTCACGACGAACAGGATCGCCAGGACGCCGGCGGCCATTCCGACCACCGTCCCCACTTCGAAGCCGCCCCCGCCGGGCCAGCTCAGGAGCGACACGACGATCATCGCCGCGCCGACGAAGAAATGCGTCCGCGGCCAGATGGCAAGGACGGCGCCCAGCGCGACGAGCGTGAAGCCCGCGGCCGCCTCCCCTTCGCCGTACAACACGGAGAAGTTCCCCAGTCCGGGCTCGACCAGGTTCAGGAGATGCCCGTCGCTCAGCAGTACGCCCGCATCGAGCAGGATGAGCCCGCTCGCGATGCCCGCCAGCACGATCGCCAGTACCGGACGGTTGGTCTGCATGGACGGATCCGGGGTCGACGCCGAGATGGAGCACGACGCAGCTACATGAGGGTGGCCCGGGACGCCCGGCACCTCCGTTTCCCACCGTCCGAGGGGTGGACCGCATCGTACCGCTCGGCACGAGAACCCCCGAGAGCCCGCGGGGCAACGGACCCGGCGCGAATGCGACCCGGGCCTTCGCGGTCCGTCCCGCCGGCGGGCCGAGGGCCATGGCGCTCGGCGGTCCGGCGGCCGTCCTCCTCTATCGGGCCGATCGGAGGTCCGGGGGGTCACGCATCGGTCCGGGTCCCCCACTCCGCGATACCGGCGGCGGCGAACAGCCGGTCGAGGGCGTCGTGGTACGCGGCGGGGGCCGCGGTGAGCGCGCCCTGGGCCGCTTCCCGTAGGAACGTGCCGAACTTCTGCTCGCTCTCCGAGAACTGCCACTGGTGGTTGGCCGCCTTGCCGAGCGCGAGCAGCAGGGCGTACGCGAGGCCCCGCGCGTTCCCCTCGTGCGGGAGGAACTCGAACAGCGCCCGCTCCGCCGCCGCCTCCCCCTGGGTCCGGAACGCGCGGGCCACGCGGTCGACGTAGACGGCCTCGGGCGACAGCGCGCGGTACCGGGGCAGGGACTCGATCACGTCCCGGTCCTCCCGGACCCGCTGCACTCGCTTCAGGATCTCCGCGACCCGGCCCGGCGGGGCGCCGCGCAGCTCGTCGAGGATCCGCTGCGACTCGCCGGGGTCCTTCACGATCGACCGGACGATCGTCTCGGCGTGGGCGGGCCAGAGCTGCTCGAGCGCCTGGCCCGCGGTCGGGCGGTCGACCGAGAAGTAGCCGGTCGTCCCCCGGAGGACGCGGTCGAGCGCGCGCCGCTCCACGGGGGACGGGCCGAGCGCGTCCAGGAACGCGTCCAGCGTTCCGCCGAAGCAGACGCCGTTCGCGACGAAGGTGGGGCGGGACGTCCGCTCGAGCCGGGGACGCAGCTCGGCGAGATAGTCCCGGAGGAGGTCCGCGTCGCCCAGCCGGCCCTGCTCGTACGTCCGGCGGGCACCTCCCGGGAGGTCGGGCAGGTGCGCGTGGACGCAGTCGGCGCCGGCGCGACAGTCGACGTTGAGGGACGCGGAGACCGGGAAGGCCGAGGACGGGTCCGGGACGGCCACGTCCTCCACGAGCGAGGAGAGGAGGTGCCGGTCGGTCTTCGCGCAGCGGTCGCAGACCCGGAAGACCGTGCCCGCGCCCGGCCAGCCCACCTCGAGGTACGGACGGCGCTCGCCCCCGGCCAGGTCCGAGCAGAGGAACCGACGGGTCCCCGCCTCCTCCGTGAACCGGTACGGCAGGCTCGCGAGCTTCGCCGCCCGGAACCCCGCCGGCGGCTCGGGCGAGGACCCGGTGCACCAGAGGCGGTCGGTCCCCGCGAAGAAATGGAACCCGCGACGGGTCCAGTCGAGATACCCGAGCATCAGCCGCGCGGGGTCGTCGGAGTGCTGCACCGCCACCTCCGTCTCGGGCCGGGTCCGGGCGAGCACCGCGAACGGGATCGCTCCCCCCGGGAGCGGGAAGGTGGCGACCACGGGGGGTTCGGGGGCGAGGAAGTAGTGCAGCAGCCCGGCGTACGACCGGGCGAGCGGCTCTCCGTGCCGGGCGAGCCGCTCGAGCCGCGAGGCATCCTCACGCTCCTCCCGGACCGCCTCGAGCTCGTCGCGGAGCCGGTCGAAGCGGTCGGACGGACAGCCCGACGCGAGCTTCGGCAGGAGCGGGTCGACCGAGTCGCGGAGCGCCTTCGCCCGGGCGACGAGCTCCTCCTTCCGGACGGCGGAGATTCGGTGGGGTCGGGGCATGCCGGGTCGTCGAGACGGTCTCTCGCGTTATGAGGGTTGACCCCCCCGGCCCCAGGGCCGGGACCCGGGGAGCGGTGCCGGCCGGGGGCGCCGTCGGGGGGCGTCTCCGTCAGGACGCTCCCGGCGGAGGAGGCGGAGGCGGCACGGGCGACGACGACGGCGGGGCGGGGCCCGGCGAGTACTCGGTGAGCGGCCCGGGGGGCGAGCCCGTCGGCGGGGACTTCTTCCGGCGCGTCGCGAGCACGACGCCGAGGCCGACCAGCACGACGACCGCGACGGCGATCGCCGCCCACTCCGCCGCGCTGAGCCCGCCCGGGAGCGAGGTGGACTTCGAGAACGGGACCGTCACCGAGACCGGCGCCCCGTTCACCTCGACCGAGCCGGAGGCGTGGTCCGCGGCGTAGCCGGCGCTGCCGGTCACCCGGTACGAATACGTGCCGTTCGCGAGCTCGAAGACGATCGGTGGACCGGCCGAGTGCAGGGTCGTCGCGCCGACCCGCACCGACCAGTTCGCCCCCGCCGGTAGGCCCGACTCGGTGAACGTGACGGCGTAGGTCGTCGTGGCCGGGATCGCGAAGGCGATCGGGAGGCTCTGGTTCCGGTCCGCGTAGACGGACCCCGAGGGCGAGGAGGCCGCGTAGCCGTCCACCGACGGGATCGAGTAGGCGTACGTGCCGACGAGCGTCACGAACGAGATCGTGCCCGAGCCGCCGAACGTCGTGTTCGTCTTCGCGGTTCCGTTGAACGTCACGCTCCAGACGGTGTCGCTCGGGAGCCCCGACTCGACGAAGGTCGTCGTGAACGGCACGGCGACGAAGGAGATCGTGACCGTCTGGTTGGCGCCGGTGAAGTCGACGGCCCCGCTCGGCGGGGTCGGGGTGTAGCCGACGGGCGGGTCCACGACGAACCCGAGCGACGCCGACGGGAGGCTCCAGCTCGGAATGTAGACGAGCTCCGCCGGGGTCGAGTAGGGGACCGTGGTGAGGGTGAAGCCCCACGTCGTGCCGGCGGGCAGGCCGACCTCGCGGAACTCGAGCCAGTTCGCGAGGAACGCCGAGTACGGGTGGTCGTCCGCGATGCCCGACGCGATCGCGTAGCTCCCCGTGCCGGACCAATCGGACCAGTAGTTGCCGATGGCCCCCTCGTCGAAGACGACGTCCGGAGCGCCGGAGACCGCCGCCTGCAGATGGGCGGGGTTCGTGGTGCCGTTGGTGCTCGCCCCGTTGTTCGCGACGAAGTTGTTCGCGATGACGGTCGCGTCCTCGCCGCCGGTGACCGAGACACCGTAGCCGGCGGAGCTCTCGACGGTGTTCGCGGTCAGCACGACGGCGTCGGTGTCGGTGAGGTTCGCGCCGAGCGCGTTGCCGAAGAGGAACACCCCGTCGATCGTCGCCGACTCGGTCCGCGTGAGCTGGAGCCCGACCCCGCCGTTCCACTCGCTGAAGTTCGAGACCGAGAGCACGTCCGTGTCGTTGTCCCACAGCCCGAAGTTGTAGGTGAGGGCCGTGCCGTTCCGCACGGTCGCGTCGACGTCCTCCAGCGTCGCGACCGCCGTCGTCGGGAACGGACCGGAGCCGCCGGCCGTGGTGAAGTAGTTGCCCGACAGCGCGGTCTCGCTGGCGTTGAAGCCCGAGACGCTCACGAGCTCGTCCCCCGCGAGCGCCGCGCCCGTCGAGCCGGAGCTCGCCCGCACGTCGGAGACCGTCACCTCGTCGAGGTCCTCGACGAGGACTCCCACGGAGAGACCGGAGGCCGTCGAGTTCGTCACGACGGCGTCGTCGCCGTCGAGCCCTACATACCCGATCGAATTGCCGGTCGCGGAGACGTTCGCCACCGTGGTGTCGTCGGAGTCGAGCACCACGAGCGCGGCGAGCGTTCCGTCGGACGCGCTGACGTCGATCGCGTGGACCCCGTCCCCCTCGGACACCTCGACCTCGTCGCTCGCGCTCACCGACACGCCGCTCAGGGTGACCGAGTCGCTCAGCGCCACGAGGCCCCCCGCGCTGGCGGAGGCGGCGGAGAGGTCGTCGATCACGAGGCCATCGAGCTCCTCGAGGTCGACCGCCTCGGAACCCGTGGTCACCGAGTCCCCCGCGATCGTGACGGCGGTGGCGCTCCCGCCGTACACCCCGATCGCGTCGTCGGAGGCGCTCACGGAGCCGATGGACAGGTCGCTTCCGCCGTCGACGTAGACCGCGACGGACGAGTACCCCTCCGAGTCCAGGCCCGCGGCCGCGGCGGTGTGGACCGAGCTCCCGACATCGTCGAGCAGGACGGCGCCGAAGGCCCCGGTTCCGGCCGTGACCTGCGAGAAGGCGCTGTCCGTGGAGTTCTCGGCGATCGCCCCCAGGGAGTCCTGGCCCGTGACGAGCCCGTCGACCGTCGACCCGGTCGTCGCCCAGAACTCCACGGCCGGGATCGGGATCGTCTCGGTCGGCCCGTACAGGAGGGCGGAGTTCCCGATGACCGACGTGTTGTCGACGGAGAAGAGCCCCGTGCCGAAGTTGAAGAAGTATCCCTGGGTCCAGTACGGGATCGTGACCGTGTCGACGCGGTCGGTCACGTAGGTGAACGTGGAGGCCGACTGCGTGAACTCATTCAGGTGGACCGAGGCGGAGAGCCCGAACTCGGCGAACAGCAGGAACGTCGGATACCCGAAGTCGTTCACGTGGCGGAAGGACGGGTCGAGCGCCGCCTGGGCGTCGTCGATCGTGACGGTCGTCGTCCCGGTGTCGTAGCTCACGCCCGTGGTGCCGGAGGTGCCGAACGCCTCCGCCTGTGCCGCCGAATTGAGGTAGACCGGCGAGGAGAACTCCGCGGCGTCGCCCACGGCCGGGGGCGTCACGGTGCCGCTGGCCATGATCGCCGCGGTGTACTCGGTGGTGTAGCCGTCGGCCAGGACTTCCGCGACGTACCCGTCGCCGGCGGCGGGGGGCGGGAGGACCATCGTGGCGGTGCCGGTGGAGTCGCCCGGTGCGTACGAGAAGTTGAGCCGCGAGGCGTTCACGCCGTATTCCGCCGAGAAGGTCGTCTCGTTCGTGACGAAGACGAAGCCGTAGTCCGCGGGCGCGACGACCGAGACCGTGATCGACCCCGGGAGGGCGGCCGGCCCGAACGTCGAGTTCGTGGTGTTCCACAGCCCGTACATCATCGACGGCCCCTGGCTCAGGTACTCGGTGCCGCCCCCGCCCTCGTAGGTGGCGGCGACGCCCAGCGAGGTCTCCCCCGTGTCGACGCCGTAGTCGTAGGCGGAGCTCACGTTCTCGTACGCGGAGTTCGCCGAGCTCCACCACTTGAGGCTCGCGGTCCCGTCGAGGCTGACGATGTTCGCGTTCGAGCCGTCGCCGTTGCCGCCCAGGTCCAGTTCGGCGTCGTTAAACAGGTACCCGGTCGGATTGTAGTGGAATCCGTTCACCTGGAACTGCGGCCGGTGGGCGAGGGAGGTGACTCCGTTGAACGTCACGAAGTCGTACGAGCCGCTCGAGGCGCAGGAGGAGTCGGAAAGGCTGTAGTTGAAGTAGACTCCGGGCACGTCGGCGGTGCCGTTCCATACGATCGTGAGGTTGTTGTACAGGTCGAGGTCGAACGGGTAGCTCACGGTGCACGCGGGACCATACTTGTAGTACAGCGGCGAGTCGAGGGTCCCTGTGTAGTTCTGGAGGGTCCCCGCCTTGAGGTACACCGCGCTGCTCGAGAAGTTCCAGATGTTGTTCTCGAACTGGAGCTCGGTCCCGTCGAAGTGGACCACGCTCTGGATCCAGAACTCCCCGGTGGTCGACCCCGGGTAGGAGATGTTCGTGGCGACCGTATTCAGCTGGAAGGTCATGTTGTTCGGCCCGGACTCCCAGTCGGCGTAGCCCGGGTTGTACGCCTCGAAGGACGAGAAGCTCAGCTCCGCGGCGATGCTCGTCGTGTTGAACTCGTACGGACCGTTCGAGCCGAGACCGAGGTCGGAGATGCCGGTCGGGTACGGGTTGGTGAGGTAACTGGGCTCCAGCGGAGCGCTGGCGGGACGCGTCGCGGGCGCGTCCCGCGGCAGGAACACACTGGAGGCGTTGAGCTGCTTCTCGGCGATCAGTGCCTGGGCCGCCGTGATCCCTGCGGGTTGGGTCGTCGAGCCAGCGACCGCGGCAGACGAGACGCGGTCGACCGACGAGAGACCGAACGAGCTGGCGTTCGCGAAGAGGGAACTGCCCGAGGCCGTCGAGGAGGACGAGGCCCCGGGAGCGAGGTCTGTCGGCCCGTGCGCGGCCGAGGGTGCCCCGGGGATCGCACCGGCGGCGAGCCCCGCGAGACCGAGCGACGAGACCACGAGCACCCACGCGAGCGCGACCGGGATCGCCCAAGTCCCCCGGCGACCGAGCATGCGGAAACGACCGCCCGGCCTATACATAAACAGGACGAACGTCCGCCCAGCGACGCGGTTCCCGTGCCCGACCGTCGGGTGGTCAGGCCCGGTTCGGCCGTTCCGGGCCGTGCCGTCGGGCGGCAGCGGTCGCGAGGTCGAGGTTGAGCGCGGCGTTCGCCGCCGCGAGGACGGTTCCGGCGACGGCGAGGCCCCACACGAGCGATGGGATCGGGACCTGCCAGGAGACGTATCCCGCCCCGATCATCGGGGGGAGCCAGAGTACGCCCACCGCCGCCCGTCGCCGGTCCATGGAATTCCGCCGGCCGGCGGCACTCCGCGTCCCATAAAGGTATAGGCGGAGGTCGTTCGAACGCCGTCGGTGACGGACCGAAGGAGCGCCTCGGTTCCCCGAACCCCGTCGTCCGAGGCGGCCGGAGGAGCGGCCACCCGGGTCGACCCACCGCCGCGGCCCAGCCGACGCGGACCGACCGGCACCCGGCTGTTCCGCTCCCTCGGGGTCGGCATCGTCCGGCATCCGTGGTACCCCATCCTGTTCTGGGTCCTCTTGCTCATCCTCGCCGTCCCGGCGATCACCCACGTCGGGTCGGTCACGACGAACTCCGCCACGACGCTGCCGAACTCGGCGCCCAGCGTTCGCGCGCAGAACGAGATCGACCGGCTCTACCCGAGCCAGTCCGGCGGCTCGAGCACCTACGTCATGCTCACGACGCCCAACGTCACCGGTGCCGTGGGCCAGCGGGCCACGCTCGCGGTCGCCGGCGCCCTGGCCGCCGACGGGAGCCTCCAGTACGTGTCGGGCGTGGACTCGTACTACTCGGCGTACCAGCAGTACCTCGCCGGGCAGGCCGAGCTGGGGCTGGGCTTCCTCTCCTCCGCGGTATACGGACCGGACGCGCTGCTGACCGGGGTCAACGACTCCGCGGCGCTGGTCTGGAGCCCGGCATCCGTCTACTTCCGCGCCTGGTCCGCCCTCGTGGACAGCGGGAACTACAGCGCGCCGGGGGCGAACTATCCCGCGTACGAGAACGCGGTGGACGAGCTCGCCGGCGCGCCGCCGAGCGCGCGGCTGGTCCTCGACGCGTTCTACTTCGGCAACGCCTCGGACGACGTGACCGGGTTCAACGCCACGGTACCCGCCGCGTGCGGGGGAAACTCGAGCGCCGCCACGTTGCCCTGCGCCATCGCGGTCGAGCGGGCGACCTTCCCCACCGTCGTGCCGGCCCTCGGGCTCTCCCCGGAGAACTCGACCCTGCCGCTCTACGTGCTGGGGGCGCTGGACCTCACGAACTTCACCAGCTGGCCGTCGGTGCGGGGGGCCGCCGCGGACCTGGTCGCGGCGGAGTCCGGTCTCGGGGGCGCCTGGCTCGACACGGTCTGGGCGCAGTTCCCCGCGCTCTCCGCCTCGTCGGCCGAGCTCGGGAATTGGAGCGGCGGGGTCGCCAACGGGACCCCCGCCGACTATCCGCTACCGGTCCCCGCCTCGATCTCGACGGCGTTCCTGAACCCGGGGCTCACCTCGACGCTGATCCTCGTCAGCTTCTCCGTCTCGGACGACTTCACGGAGGCGAACGGGTCGGACCCGGTCTACTCGGACCTGCTCGCGATCAACGCGCTCGTGCCGAAGACCCTGGACGCGGCCGCCCCGGGCGCCGGCATCCGGTTCGTCCAGACCGGACCGGCGTACCTCGACCAGAACGAGAACTCCCTCCTGGACCGGGACATCGCGTTCATCCTCCCGGTGACGGTGGGGATCCTCATCCTGATCACGATGCTCTACTTCCGCGCCCCGATGGCCCCGATCCTCACGTTCGGGGCGATCGGGATCGCGCTCGGACTGGGCCTCGGCGCGGTGTACCTGATCGGGAAGTACGTCACGGCGTTCGACGTCACCAGCCTCACGCTCGTCGACACGTTCGTCCTGGGCGTCGGGACCGATTATTCGGTGTTCCTGGTCGCCCGGTACCGGGAGGAGCTGGTCCGGGGGGCCACCCCCGACGAGGCCGTGGTGACCACGGTGACCTGGGCCGGCGAGAGCATCGCGACGAGCGGCGCGACCGTGATCGTCGCGACGCTCGCGATGGCGTTCTCCGGCATCGCGCTCCTGAGCCAGTGGGGCATCGCGCTGTCCGTCTCGGTCCTGCTGACGCTGCTCCTCGCGCTCACCGTGACGCCCGCGCTGCTCCGCCTGTTCGGGCCGCGCCTGTTCTGGCCCTACACGAAGGACCGGTTCCGTCGGACGGCGGAGAAGCAGTCCCGGGCGATCCGGGACGGTCGGACCTACTTCCACCGCGCCGGCCGGATGGCCACGCGGCGGTCAAAGACCGTCATCGGACTGATCCTGCTCGTGTCGGTCCCCCTCGTCCTCGTGGCGATCGCGGTCCCGCTCTCCTACAACTTCTACGCCCAGCTGCCGTCCAGCCAGCCGGCCGCGTCCGGTCTCCGGGCGCTCGAGAGCGAGTTCGGGCCGGGCTACGTGTTCCCGACGGTGATCCTGGTGACCTTCGAGTCGCCGCTCCTCGTCGGGAACGCGACGAACGCCACCGAGTTCACCGAGGCGAGCGCGGTCCAGGGGCTCATGGAGTCGACGGCGGGGGTCGCGCGCGTCGACTCGCTGCTCGGGGAGAGCGGCGCGCCGCTCGCCACCTGGCTCAACTACTCCGCGCTGCCGCCGGCCCAGCGCATCAACCTCGAACCGGCGGTCGCGAGCTTCGTCGGCTCGGACGGGCGGACGGTCTGGTACACCGTGACGCCGTCGTCGGACGGCCTGTCGAACGCCGCCGTCGACAGCCTGAACCGCATCGAGGGGTCGGTGAACGCTTACGCGGCCGCCCACCCGGCCGTGACGAGCGTCGCCTACGGCGGCGCGGCGTCGACGATCAAGGACCTGGCCACGCAGACCTCCGAGGCGACGGAGCGGATGATCCTGGCCGCGACGATCGGGCTGTTCCTCGTCCTGTTCCTCGTGCTCGGCTCGGTCGTGATCCCCCCGATCGCGCTCGCCACGATCGGCCTGTCGATCAGCTGGGCGTACGCGCTGTCGTACCTGCTCATCGGAAAGCTCCAGGGCGCGCCGATCTTCTTCTTCGTCCCGACGATCCTGTTCGTGCTGATCCTGGGCCTGGGCATGGACTACAACGTGTTTTTGCTCACGCGCGTGCGGGAGGAGCGTCTCAAGCACGGCTCGACGCGCGAGTCCGTCGTGCACGCGGTCACCTACACGGGCGGCGTCATCACCGCCGCCGCGGTGATCCTGGCGAGCGCCTTCCTCGTGCTCGGCACGAGCAGCTTCACCCTGCTCGAGGCAATCGGCCTCGCCGTCGGCCTCGCGGTCCTCCTGGACGCGCTCATCGTCCGCACCTACCTCGTGCCCGCCGCGATCTCCCTCGCCGGCGAACGGGTCTGGTGGGGCTGGAAGCGGCTCCAGCGGCAGCGGTAGGCTCCCCGCCCGACGGGTTGCCGCAGTAACCCCTGTTTCCACTGGAAAAATCCCCCGGCTGTCTGCCCGTCGTCGGTCACGATTCTCTGTCGGAGGAAGGCGCCAGACCCCCGTCCTTCCTCTGCACGATGCGCCTTTATGTACGACATCCGTCTGACAAATGGAGGGTGGCGGCGAATGACGGACGAAAAGGACGGACCGATCCCGCTGGCGGCGCTGGGGGTACTGGGGAAGACGGAGTACGAGGCCGACCTTCCGCTCGCCTACATCCCGCGCGTCCCGAGCGGACCGTCGTTCCGCGACGTGATCGAGCGGGCCGTGGGGTGGTCCCGCCGATGAACGCCCTCGGCCCCGCCCTGACGGTACCGACCGTGCCGGAGCCCGAGCGGAAGCTGCTCGGCGCCGGCACGCCCCGCGGCTACGGCCACCGGCCCCGGCTGACGCCGGAGGCGGCCGCGGCGTTCGCGACCTTCGTCGACGCGGCCCGGACCCGGGCCAGCCTCGAGGGCCGGACGCTCGTCTACACGGTCCGATGGGCGTAGGGCGCCTTCACCGCGCCCCGCCGTCCGCGTCCGTCCCTGACGGGCCGTCGTCCTTCTCCTCGGGTTCGGGCTCCACGGTCGCCGCCGGTCTCTGCTGAAGCGCCGCGGGCCATGCCGCGTCCAGCGCCTCCTTCGACAGCTCGTCGGCCTGGGTGTTCTGCTCGCGCGGGACCCAGCGGAACTCGACGCGCTCGAACTCCCGGCCCAGGGTCCGCAGCCGCTCGTGGTAGTCGTGCAGGTGGGGCGCGCGCACCCGGTACTCCCCGAGCATCTGGCGGATCACGAGCTGGCTGTCGCCCGCGAGCCGGACCGGGCCGGAATACCGGGCGCCGCGTAGCCATTCGAGGGAACGGATCGCCGCGACGTACTCGGCGACGTTGTTCGTGGCGCGCGCGGACCACGGCGGGGCCGCGAGCCCGCACTCCTCGTGCCGGAGCCCCGCGCCCTCGAGCGTGAATCCATAGGTCGCGACCCCCCCGCCCCGCGGGGGCCGGCAGGCGCCGTCGAAGTGGACGTGCACGGACGCGGCCGAGAGGACGGCCCGGCCGCGCGGGAGCGAGGCGTCGACGCCGGGCACCCCGTCACCTCGCCCGGGCGGCGTTCGAGCGGACGTTCATCGGCGTGGAGAGCCGCGGGCAGGTGCACGAGGCCTCGTCGAGGATGCAGGGGCCGCATCGGACCGCGCCGGCGAGCAGGAAGAGCGGCTTGAGACAGGACCGGCAGAGCCGGCGCCGGCCGCACCGGGGGCATTCGGCCACGTTCCACGGGATCGCCGTGTAGCACTGCCGGCAGTTCACCGGCTCCCGGGGGCCCGGCAGATACCGGGCTTCTCGGGGGGGTAGGCGCGTCGCCTCGGCCTCCACCCGCCGGGTGGCGTCGACGACCGGGTTCCCGAGGAAGCCTCCGACGGTCGTCACCGACGGGTCGGCGGCGGTCGCGCCCCGGATCATCACGACGAGGCCGACGAGGACGATCACTGCGGCCAGATACACCTCGATGCCGACGGAGAAGGTCGAGCTCACCAGGAACGGGATCGAGAGCAGCAGGATCCCCACCAGGGCGAGGATGAGCCCCGCGAGCGCGAGCGTGCGATTCATCAGGACAACCCGGCCGGATCGGACGTTCCCGAACTATGGCGTGAGGGGAGGTATTAACCCGGGCCCGAGCCGGGGGCCGGCCCGGCCGGCCGACCCCGCGAGGAGGGGGGTCCCCGTTCGCCCGGGTCGGGCGCGACGACAGGTTTATCTTGGGCCGCGCCGGAGTTCGACGGAGGGTCCCCGTGACCACGACCACCTACGGCCAGCCCGCGGCGACCGTCGAGCCGAGCCGACCGCTCGGCGCCGCGATCCTCGCGGTGCTCATCGGCATCGTCGGGTTCCTCTACGCCGTCGCAGGCGCGCTCGTGGCGGCGCTCGGCGGGCTGGGGTACTTCGACATCCACAACTTCCTGCCGATCTCGGTCTCGTACTCGACGCTCGTGATCGGGATCGTGATCCTGATCATCGGACTCATCATCCTGGGCGTCGCCGTGGGCCTCTGGGACCAGCGGCTGTGGGCGCTCGTGCTCGCGATCATCTTCTTCGGGGCGATCTTCGTGACGGACGTGATCGCCGGGAATCTCCTGTCGCTCGGGGCGATCATCTCGCTGCTGCTCGTCATCTACCTCATCGCGGTCCACCGTCACTTCACCTGAGACGGCGTCGGCCCCGCCCGGTCGGCCGGCGCCCGCCGGTCCGGTCACCTAGGGTCACGTGATTACGCGCAGTGCGCTGGGGCCATCTATACCCCCGTGGGTGGTGCTCCCGGCGCGAATGACCGATCCCATCGTGGCCGAGCAGCTGACGAAGACGTACTCGAACGGCACGAAGGCGGTCCAGGGGATCTCGTTCAGCGTGCGGTCGGGGGAGGCGTTCGGCTTCCTCGGACCGAACGGCGCCGGCAAGACGACGACCGTGTCGATGCTGTCGGCGGGCCTCGCGCCGACCAGCGGGCGGGGGATGGTCGGGGGCCTCGACATCGCCCGGGACGCCTCGAAGATCAAGCGGCGCATCGGCATCGTGTTCCAGGAGTCGACGGCGGACGGGGACCTCACCGGGCGGGAGAACCTCGAGGTGAGCGCCGCGCTGTACGGCCTGCCCCGGCGGGAGGCCCGACGCCGGACCGAGGAGCTCCTCCAGCGGATGGAGCTCGCCGAGGCGGCCGACCGGCTCGTGAAGACCTACTCCGGCGGCATGCGGCGGCGCCTCGAGCTGGGTGTCGGGATCGTCCACTCGCCGCCGATCCTGTTCCTGGACGAGCCGACGCTCGGCCTCGACCCGCAGGGGCGCGCGGGGTTCTGGCGGTACATCCGCGGGCTGAGGAGCGAGCACGGGCTCACCGTCTTCCTCACGACGCACTACCTGGACGAAGCCGACCAGCTGTGCGACCGGATCGCGATCGTCGACCACGGCCAGATCGTCGCGACCGGCACGCCGGCCGAGCTCAAGGACAAGGTCGGCGGCGACGTCGTCACGATCCGCCCGGTCCCCGGGGCGGCGGACCCGAGCGCCGTGCTGCGCGCCCTCCCGGGCGCGCTGTCGGTCCAGCCCCAGGACGGTACGGTGCGACTCAAGTGCGAGAGCGGCGAGCGGATGGTGCCGCTCGCCGTCGAGGCGTGCGCGCGGGCCGGGGTCGGCGTCGCCGGCGTCTCCGTCCAGCGGCCGAGCCTGGACGAGGTGTTCCTCCAGTTCACCGGCCGCGAGTACCGCGAGGAGGAGGGGCCCACGGCGACCGACCGGGCCGTCCGGATCCAGCGCCTCCAGGAACGGAGGCGCTGATGCTGCGCGAGCTGGCCGCCCTCACCCGGCGGGAGCTGCTGCGCATCGCCCGGAACCCCGCGGCGATCTTCACCGGCTTGCTCATCCCGATCCTGTACCTTCTCCTGTTCGGCCAGGGGTTCAACCTGAGCTCCCTGAGCGGGCTCAGCGGCGGGGCCGGCGGCGCGGAGGCCTCGCTGGCGCTCCGGGAGGCGCTCCTCGGAGCGCCCAGCTACTTCTCGTACTTCGCCGTCGGCATGGTCGGCTTCGTCGCCGTGACGGCCACGCTGTTCACCGGCGCGAACGTGATCTTCGACAAGCTGTTCGGGATCTTCAAGCGGATCGCCGGCTCGCCCGCCCCGTCCTCGGCGGTGTTCGGGTCGCGCCTCCTCGCGGGCGCCGCGCAGCCGATCCTGCTGGCGCTGTTCGTGCTCGGGATGGCCGTCGGGCTCGCGCACATCCGCGGGCTGAACGGGCTGATCGTGACGGCGCACGTGACGGTGCTGGGGGCGCTCGAGATCCTGCTCGCGATCGCGCTCCTGTCGTTCATGTTCACCTCGCTGTTCCTGTCGATGGGATTCATCCTCGAGCAGCCGCAGACGTACTTCGCCGCCGTGAACGCGCTGAACCTCCCGGTGCTGTTCACCTCCGACGCGCTCTACCCGTGGGGCACGATGCCGCTCTGGCTCCGGAACATCGCGACCTTCAACCCGGTCACGCTGGCGGTCAACACGATGCGCGAGAACCTGTTCCCGCGCTCCGCGTACCCGTTCCCGCCCGAGGTGTACCTCGCGGGGCTCGCCGCCTGGACGGCGTTCATGTTCGGCGTCGCGATCCTCCTCGTCCGCCGCACGCTCGGCCCGCGCGAGTGAGCCGGGGGCCCGGCGACGGAGGACCCGTGATTCGGCCCGCGCGCGGTCCGCCCACGGTGCGGACGGACGAGCCGAGCGCCCGGGCGGTCGCGCGCCGCCTTGCCCGCGCGGACCCGGTGCTGGCCCGCGTCATCCGGTCCACGGGCGTCGTCCCGCTGCCGCGGAACGCGGGCGGGTTCCGCCACCTCGCCGAGGCGATCCTGTACCAGCAGATCTCCGGCGCCGCCGGCGACGCGATCGTACGCCGCCTCGAGGCGGTCGACGGGACAGGCCGGTTCCCCACCGCGGACTGGTTCTGCACCGCGGACCGCGCGACGCTGCGCCGGGCCGGGGTCTCCCCCCAGAAGGTGGGCTACCTCCAGGACCTCGCCCGTCGCGTCGTCGACGGCCGGCTCGACCTCCGCCGGCTCCGGGGCGCGTCGGACGCCGCCGTGTCGGAGGCGCTCACCGCCGTCCACGGCATCGGGGGGTGGACCGCGCAGATGTACCTCCTCTTCTCGCTCCATCGTCCCGACGTCCTACCGTCCGGCGACCTGGGCGTGCGGAAGGCGGTCCAGCGGGCGTGGGGGTTCCGGACGCTGCCGGCCCCGCGCACCATCGACCGGCTCGGGCGGCGGTGGGCACCGTACCGCTCCTACGCGACGCACTACCTCTGGCGGAGCCTTGCGAATCGCCCACCGCTCGCCGCGGAGCCTTCCCGGCGATGACGCGGACCCCCGCCACGGGCCGGCCGCCGCCGGACCCGGGCACCGCTTAATAGCGGTGGACCCCTGCGCCGCTGCCCCTCGGGGGATCCGGCGGTCGCCGTGTCGTCGCCCGCGTACCCGGCATCGGACCCGCCCGGACCGGCGACGCCCGCGCCGGAGGCCGAGGTCGTCCGTGAGGTGGAGCGCCTCGCGTCGACCGGCCACCGCCGCGAGGCGATCGTCGTGGCGTTCGAGACCGCGTACCGCGACTTCGAGCTCACGTTCGGCCTCGAGGTGCCGCCCGACTGGACGTACGCCGACGTCTTCGCCCATGCGGTCCGGACCGACATGGGATACGCCCCCGTGCTCCTCGCGAGGCTGTACGCGCTCTACGCGCCGGCACGGTACGGCCGGCCCGAGGACGACGTCGACGGCGACCCGGTGCCGCTCCTGCGCGCGTTCTACGCGGAGCCCCCCCTCCAGCCCCGCGGGTCTGCCACGGCGACGGTGCTGCCGTACGCGGACCGGAACCGGGGGCGACCGGTGCTGGTCCCGAGCCAGCGGCCCCCGCGGGCGGGGGCCGCGCCGTGAGCGCGGTCGCCGCGCTCCTCTCGGCGCTCCTCAACCCGGCGCTCGGCCTCCCGCTCCTCGTGCTCGCCGTCGCGGTCGGCGTCTGGGTCGCCCGACAGCCGTGGCCGCTCCCTCCGCGGCTGGGGCCGTACAGCCTGCTCCGCCCGTGGCTGTTCGACTCGGTCCGCATCGCCCGGGACGCCGCCGCGAAGGACGAGATCGCGCCCCTCGTGCACACGACCTATCATCGCCTGTCCTCCGAGTTCCGGTCCCAGTACGGCCGGGAGCTCTCGACGCTGTTCGGCCTCCACCGGTGGCGCGGGGCGGACGGGGTGTCGGACCTCGCGCAGCTTCGGTTCGCGGTCCGCCGGCTCGAGGCCGCGTACCGGTACGCCCGCTCGGCCGAAGCCCCGGTGGAGAAGGACTGGTACTGGCGCTGGCGGTCCCCCACCTGGAATCGGCTCGCCCGCGAGCGGTACTCGTCGGCGCTCGACGCCCTCGACCCCATCTGGCCGACGTTCGGGCCCATGGGTCCGGAGGAGAGGGTCGCATGACGGGGCCGGAGGCGGCCCCGGGCGCGGCCCCGACGACGGTCGGGACGCCCGCGACCGGCGGCGGGCCGGACGGCGCCAGCCCCGAACGGATCCTGGAGCGGCTCCGGTCGGCGATCGGGTCGGTGGTCATCGGCTACGACGAGACGATCCGGCTCCTCGGGATCGCGCTCGCCACGGAGGGACACGTGCTCCTCGAGGGGGTGCCGGGGCTCGCGAAGACGTTCCTCGTCCGGTCGTTCGCGCGCACCCTCGACCTGTCGTTCCGCCGGATCCAGTTCACCCCGGACATGCTGCCGTCCGACGTGCTGGGCACGGTGGTGCTGAACCCCAAGGAGCAGCAGTTCGAGTTCCGGCCGGGTCCGGTGTTCTCCCAGGTGGTGCTCGCCGACGAGATCAACCGGGCCCCGCCGAAGGTGCAGTCGGCCTTCCTCGAGGCGATGCAGGAGCGGCAGGTGACGATGGACGGCCGCACCTACCCGCTCCCCCGCCCGTTCCTGGTCATCGCCACCGAGAACCCGATCGAGCAGGAGGGGACGTACCCGCTCCCGGAGGCGGAGCTCGACCGGTTCCTGTTCCGCGAGATCCTCGCCTACCCGACCGCCGAGGCGGAGCGGACGATCCTCCGGTCGCGCGTCGGCGCGGAGCCGGAGGCCCCGGTGGGGATCGTCTCGCCGGACGAGGCGACGGCGCTCCGGCGGCTGCAGGCCGAGCAGTACGTCTGCGAGGACCTGGTCGAGTACATCGCGGCGGTCGTCCGCGGGAGCCGGGCGCACCCGGAGGTCGCAATCGGCGCCTCCCCCCGCGCCGGCATCCACCTCCTCCACGCGGCGCAGGCCGCGGCGCTGTTCGCCGGCCGGCACTACGTGGCGCCGGAGGACGTGCGGGACCTGGTGTTCCCGCTCCTGAACCACCGGCTCCTGCTCCGGCCCGGCGCCCTCGCCCGGGAATCGTCGCGCTCGGGCGACGGGGGCTCGCTCGCGCGGATGCGACGGGTGGTCGCGGAGACGGTGGCCCGGGTCGAGGTGCCCCGCTCGGCGCGGGCCGAGACGTGGGGTCGCCCCTGATGCGCTCCTGGCCGGTGCTGACCCCGCGCGGGTGGGGTGCGGTCGGCGGGGGGCTGGGCGCCCTCGCGGTCGCGCTGGCCGCGTTCAACCTGCTGCTCCTCGTCGTCGGCACGGCGCTCTCGCTGTTCGTGCTCGCCGAGCTCGTGCTGTTCGGCCTCTCCACCCGGGGATTCGCCCCCGCGCGGTTCGTCGCGCAGCGGTTCGAGAACTCCGCCGAGGTGACCGTCGGCGCCGTCGGCTCGATGGGGCTCCGCCTCGAGTACCACGGACCGCACGGCTTCTACGCCGAGATCTTCGACAGCCACCCGGAGGACGTCGAGGTCCTGCGGGGGTCGCCGCGGCTCGTCACCTGGTGCACGCCGGGCGAGGAGCTCCGGCTCGTCTACGCCTACCGCGCCCGGCGGCGGGGCCGGTTCACGCTCGGCCCCACGGTCGTCACCGCCCACGACGCCTTCGGCTTCGCCTTCCGGGTCGCCTCCGTCGAGAATCCCTGGCCGCTCGACGCGGCGATCGAGGTGCCGACGATCCCGTCCGGACCGGCGTCGTTCGCGACCGAGCGGCCGGTGGCCGGCCCGAGCGTGGTCGCGCGCCGCGGGATGGGGGTGGACTTCCGGTCGCTCCGGGAGTACCAGCCGGAGGACGACATCCGCACCGTCGCGTGGAAGCGGTCGGCGCGGGGGAAGCTGTACGTGCGGGAGTTCGAGGAGGAGCTCCCGCGGGAGACCGTCGCGGTCCTCGACGTCGGCCGCCGGATGGGGGCCGGTCCGGTCGCCGCCTCGGCGCTCGACCGGGCGGTCGAGGCCGCGGCGATCGCCCTCCGGTACGCCGCGGTCCGCGCGGAGCACGCGGGCCTCCTCCTGTTCTCCGACCGCCCGGTGCTGTACGTCCCTCCGGGCCTCGGCTCGGACACGTTCGACGCGATCCGGCGGGGGCTCACCTTCGCCGCGCCGGCCTCGGTGCCGTTCGATGCCCGGGCCGCGTTCGAGTTCCTCACCCAGCGCCTGACCCGCCCGGCGCACCTGCTCGTGTTCGCGGCCCCGGCGCAGTGGAGCGGCGCGGACGACGAAGCGTTCCGAGCGCTCGGCCGGGCCGGCCACCCGGCGTACGTCTTCTCGCCCGACCTGCCGGAGATGTATCCGGCCCCCGCGGGGGAGCTCGCGACCCGCGGGGCGGCGGTCGTGGTCGCCCCGGAGCGGGGGCGGCTCGAGGCGACCTGGAACGCGATCGCGGAGACCGGCCGGCCGGTGTTCGTCTACGACCGCGCGGGCGCGCGGGAGCTCATGACCGACCTGTACTCGCGGGCGCGCGCGTACCGGGGCGTGCCGTCATGAGGGAACCGATCCTCGCGGCGCTGTTCGCCTTCCCGGTGGCGATCTACGTCGGGGTCGTCACGCTCGCCTCGGTCGCCGGGGGGAATCCGGTCTTCCTGGGCACGTTCGCCCTCACGTTCGCCCTGTCCGTCGCGACGGTCGTCCAGCGCGGACGCGTCCGCTCGACGGCCACGACGGCGCTGATCGCCGTCGGGCTCGCCTCGGCGGGGGCGCTCGTGCTGGGCGTGGGCGGGGTCGACCTGTACGCGGGCCTCCTCGTGGCGGTGCCCGGGCTGCTCGTCGCCTACGCCGTCCAGCCGGACCTGCCGGTCGGTTGGCGGATCTTCGCGCTCGCGCTCGCGCTCGGCACGGGGCTCGCGCTGCTCGCCACCCGCGCCGCGCTCCTCGCCGCGGACCTGCCCGCGACCGGCCCGAACTTCCTGGGGACGTTCGGCACGGTCGTCTACGCCCAGGCGTCCGGCCTGTACGCGCTCCTCCAGGGGACCGCGGCGTCGCTGCCGCTCCGCGACCTGTACGACCCCGCGTTCATCCTCCTGGGCGCGGTCGCCGCCGTCGGGGTGTTCGTGCCGGTCCTCCGCCCCACCACGGCGTGGGACGAGCCGCTCCCGACGGACCTCGAGCGCGCCCGGTGGAGCCCCGACGCGGGGGAGGAGGGCGCCGCGGAGCTCGGCCCGTCGCTCGCGTCGGCGCTCGAGCACCGGTCGATCCCGGAGTCCCCGGCGGGGGGGCTGCCGCCCGGGGTGGTCGCGCTCGCCGTGGCCACCGTGGCGGCCGGGCTGGTGGTCGCGCTCGAGTTCGAGCTCCCCCAGTGGACGCTGATCGCGGTCGCGGCCGGCGTGATGGCGGCGCTCCTCGC
>JASHRQ010000090.1 GCA_030037265.1 Thermoplasmata archaeon
GGACCGGGCGCGGCCGGCGCGGCGGGCCCGAGCGGCGGCGCGCCGCTCACAGGAACCCTCCGGGCAGGTAGTGCGCGACCGCGACGAGGAACGACGCCCACGCCGGCTGGGCGCCCAGCCAGGCGAGGAACAGGTACAGGAGCTTGATCCCGGCGAACGCGCTCACGAGCCCCCCGATCCCGTACAGGAGGAGGTTCTGGCGGAGGAGGTCGATCGCCGACCGCGGGCGGAACGGCACCCCGAACAGCGCGAGCGGGATCAGGATCGGGATCGTCAGCGCGTTGAACAGGACCGTCGCGAGGACGGCGAGATGGGGGGAGGAGAGCCCCAGGAGGTTCAGCGCGGCGATCCCGGCGAACGTGCCGCCGGCGGTCACGAACAGCACCGGGATGATCGCGAAGTACTTCGCGACGTCGTTGGTGATCGAGAAGGTCGTGAGCGCCCCCCGCGTGATCAGGAGCTGCTTGCCGATCGAGACGACCTGGATGAGCTTCGTGGGGTCGCTGTCCAGGTCGACCATGTTGCCCGCCTCCTTCGCGGCGCCGGTGCCGCTGTTCATCGCGAGCCCGACGTCGGCGCGCGCGAGCGCCGGCGCGTCGTTCGTGCCGTCGCCGGTCATCGCGACGAGCCGCCCCCGGGCCTTCTCCCGGTTGATGACCGTGAGCTTCGCCTCCGGCCGCGCCTCGGCGATGAAGTCGTCGACCCCCGCCTCCCGCGCGATCGCCGCCGCCGTGAGCCGGTTGTCCCCGGTGCACATCACGGTCCGGATCCCCATCCGGCGCAGCTCGGCGAGCCGCTCCCGGATGCCCGGCTTCACGACGTCCTTCAGGAACACGAGCCCCGCCATCCGACGGTTCCGGGCGATCGCGAGGACCGTCATCCCCTGGCGCGAGGCGTCGTTCGCCGCCGCCGCGAGCGCGGCGGGCACCCCGCCCGCGTACTCCTGCATCACCGAGAACGCCCCCTTGAAGATCTCGGTCCCGTCCATGAAGACGAGCCCGCTCATCCGGCGCTCGGCCGTGAACGGCACGACCCGGTAGGTGCCGAGCTCGAGCCGGCCGGCCTGGCCGCCGCGCCGCGCGGCGAGCCGGACGATCGACCGCCCCTCCGGGGTGTCGTCCAGGCTCGAGCTCGTGATCGCGAGCCGGAGCAGCTCCGCCATCTCCACCTCCGGGGCGGGGACGAACTGCACCGCGAGGCGGTTCCCGACGGTGATCGTGCCGGTCTTGTCGAGGATCAGGATGTCGAGGTCGCCCGCCGCCTCGACGGCCTTCCCGGACTTCGCGATCACGTTCGCCTGCGCGACCCGGTTGACCCCGGAGATCCCGATGGCGGGGAGGAGCCCCCCGATCGTCGTCGGGAGGAGGCAGACGAGCAGCGCCGCGACGGTCGCGAGGTCGATCCGGGCGTACCCCACGAGCTGGATGAGGTAGAGGAGCCCGATCACCGCGATGAACAGCGCGAGCGACAGCGCCGACAACAGCACGTTGAGCGCGATCTCGTTCGGGGTCTTCTCGCGGCGCGTGCTCTCGACGAGCCGGATGAGCCGGTCGAGGAACGACTGGCCCCGCACCGCCGTGGCGCGCACCCGGACCGTCCCCTCGATGACGTGCGAGCCGCCGAGGACGCTCGTCTTGTCGCCCCCGCTCTCGCGGAGCACCGTCTGGGACTCGCCGGTCATCATCGACTCGTCGATCTGCGCCGCCCCCTGGACGACGTCCCCGTCGGTCGGGACCGTCTCTCCCGGCCCGACGACGAACAGGTCCCCCACGCGGAGCGACTCGACGGGCGTCGGACGGACCGAGCCGTCCGGGAACACCTTCCGCGCCTGGAGGCCGCCCTGGATCTGCCGGAGCGACTCGGCCTGCGCCTTCCCCTGCGCCTCGGCGATCGCCTCGCTCAGGTGGGCGAACCAGAGGGTGGCGAACAGGATGACCGCCGTGCCGAGGTAGTAGATCTTGTCGTACCCCTGCGTCAGGTCCGGGAACAGCCGCGGGTCCGCCATCACGACGAGGAGGAACAGGAACAGCGTGTACACGCAGAACATCACGGGGTGGCGGACCTCGCGCCGCGGGTCGAACCCGCGGAACGACTCGCCGAGGATCCACGACACCGAGATCCGCCGACGGTGCTTCCCGACCGTCCCGGCCGGGGCGGCCGGCCGCGCCGCCGGCGCCGCGGGGGCGCTCACGCCCCTCCGATCTGGGCGAGCGGCCCCAGCGCGAGGACCGGCAGGAACAGGATCGCCGTGAGGATGATCACGAACACCGTGAGGTAGATCATGAACGTCCAGCTCTCGGTCTTGAGCGTCCCCGGCCCGGGCGGGAGCGGCTCCTGGACCGAGAAGTAGTGGGCGATCATCAGCATCGCCACCATCGGGAAGAACCGGCCGCCGATCATCACGAGGGCGCCCACGACGTTGAACCAGGTCGTCGTGTCGTTCACGTAGACCGACCCCATGGCGCTCCCGTTGTTCGCGGCCTCGCTCGTGAACTCATACAGCAGCGAGGTGAACGTGTGCGCGTTCGCCCCGACGGCGCCGGTCGGGAGCGTCGCGAAGCCCCCCAGCAAGGTCGCGACGAGCGGGACGAAGATCAGCACCGGATGGATCAAGAGGAGCCCGGCCGACCAGCTGATCTGCTGCCGGCCGATCTTCTTCCCCAGGTACTCCGGGGTCCGCCCGACCATGAGCCCCCCCACGAAGATCGCGATGACGGCGTTCGACAGCAGGTAGCCGAACCCGGTGCCGACGCCGCCGGGGGTCGACTGGGTGAACATCCCGAACAGCATCGACATCTGGCCGAGCGGCGAGAGCGCCCCGATCGCCATGTTGTTCGCCCCGACGTTGGCGTAGACGCTCACGGTCTGGAACAGCGCCGCCTCGGGCAGCGTGAACCGCGTCTCCTGGCCGACCGGGTAGAAGGTCCCCGACAGGAGCCCGTGGAGCGACCCGAGCTGGGGGTTGACCGCCGACTCGCCGATGATCAGGAGCGCCACCGCGACGAGGAAGACGAGGAGGATGGTGCCCAGGTACGGATACGCCTCCCCCCGCTTCCGGACCGCGGCCGAGAAGGCGAACGGCGTCGAGAACGGGATCAGCATCATCGCCGCCGTCTCCACGAGGTTCGTGACCGCCGTCGGGTTCTCGAACGGATGCGCGGAGTTGGCACCGAAGATCCCGCCCCCGTTCGAGCCGAGGAGCATGATCGACTGCCAGGAGGCGACCGGGCCGAGCGGGATCTGCTGCTCGGCGCCGAGCAGCGTGTGCGCGGTCACGCTGGTGGCGAACGTCTCCGGGAGCCCGAGGAACACGAAGACGAGCGCGAGCACCACGGAGAGCGGCACCAGGACGCGGACCAGGCTCCGCGTCATGTCGACGTAGAAGTTCCCGAGCGTCCCGTCCCGGCGCACGAACCCGCGGATGAACGCGGCCAGGACCGCGAGGCCGCTCGCGGCGGAGAGGAACATCGCGACCTGGAGGCCCAGGAGGAGGCTCCCCTCGGTGACCTGCGACTCGGTGACGAAGTGCGTGAAGTCGGTGTTCGTCGTGAAGCTGGCGGCGGAGTGGAACGCCAAGCTCCACGACATCCCCGACACGCCCGGGGTCGCCCCCGGCAGGTACGGCTGGAAGTAGAGCGCGACGAACACCCAGACGAGGAGGAGCGCGTTCGACAGCAGGAACGCGATCGCGTACTCGCGGACCCGCATCGAGCGCCGGGGGTCGACGCCCAGGAGCCGGTAGATCCCCCGCTCGACCGGTCCGAACACCCCCTCCCCGACCGTGGGCCGGCCGGTGAAGACCCGCGCCAGGTACGACCCGACGGTCGGCGCCGCGAGCAGGACCAGCAGGAAGACGATCGAGACGTCGAGATAGGGGGCAACCAGGGCGACGAGGCTCGTCACGAGGGTCCCCGCGGTCTAGAACGCGTCCGGTCGGAGCATCGAGTAGACGAGGTAGGCGACGACGGCGACCGTGAGCGCGGTGAACACGACGAGCCCGAGATGGGCGGCCACCGTCGAGAGCCCCACCGTCCCCCTGCGACGGCACCGACCCGGGCGCTATTTGAAACCCGACACCCCATGAGACGGGGGCACACGGCCCTCCCCGCCGAGCCGGTCGGAGGCGGGGGCCCCCCGGCCCGCCCGGTACGCGGGAGTCAGGGGGGGTCCGGGCGCGCGGCCGCGCGCCCCTTCCGCGCCATCCCGTCCACGATCCGGTCCATCGCCCGTTCCCGCCGGGCCTCCGCCTTCTGGTAGCCAACGTCGCGCGTCTCCCGGGTCAGGAGGACGACGACCCGGCCCACCGAGCTCCTCCCGGTCCGACCCCGGCGCTGGATCGTCCGGATCTCGCTCGGGATCGCCTCGAAGAAGACCACCAGGTCGACGTCCGGGATATCGAGCCCCTCCTCCGCGACGCTCGTCGCGACGAGGATCGGGAAGCGGCCCGCGCGGAATCCGTCGAGCATCTGCGCCTGCTCGCGCTGCGACATCCCCGGGTCGTCCGCGTCCCGGGTCGCCTGGCCGACGAACCGGCCCGCGGCCCATCCCTCCGCCCGCATCCGCTCCAGGATCCCCTGGACCGTGTCGCGGTACTGGGCGAAGACGAGGATCCGCGGCGGGCGGCTGCCGGGCGTGGCGATCCGCTCCCGGACCAGGCGCGCGAGCAGGTCGAGCTTCGGGTGCGACGCCGACTTCGTCGACCGGAGGAACCGGGCCGCGAGCCGCTTCCCCTGGACGACCGGCGGCAGCGCGAGGAACGCCCGGTCCCCGCGCGCGGGCTTTGGCTTCGACCCGACGCGCTCCAGATACTGCAGGAACGGCTCGACCCCCTGGGTCTCCAGCCGGTCCTGCGCGTGGTGGAGGTGGAGGAGGATCAGCTGGTGGAACAGCGGCCCGAACTTCCGTACCATCGGGCCCGGACGGGCGAAGATTTCGCCGCGCAGGGCGACGAGGTCCTTTACGGACAGCGAGGCAATCGGCTTCTTCCGGAGGTACCCCATCCGCTGGAGCTTCCGCGCCTCGTCGTGCGCGGCGCGCTCGAGGTGCGCTTGCACCTGGACAACGGGGGCGGGGAGGCGGACCCATCGGTAGTCCACCTCCACCGGCTGAACGTGGCCGCGCACGTCCGGGTCGTCCCGGGTCCGCGCCTCGACGCGCTGGATGCCGAGGTGGCGCACCACCTCCTCGATCCGCTCATCGTTGCCTCCGGGGGAGGCGGTGAGCGCGAGCAGCCGACCGTCGCGCGGCCGCTCGGTCGCGTACCGCTCCGCGATCGGGACGTAGGAGTAGTTCCCGACGGTGCGGTGCGCCTCGTCGACGACGAGGAGGCCCACCTCCTTGAGGTCGTACCGTCCCTGGGCGAGGTCGTTGGCGATGACCTGCGGCGTCGCGAACACCGCGTCCGCCGACCCCCAGCCTCCCTCGCGCACCGGCTTCTGGACGGTCCCGGTGAAGCAGGCGCGGGGGAGCGAGACGAACCACCGGGCGAACGTCTCGGCATGCTGGCGCACGAGCGGCCGGGTCGGGGCGAGGAACAGCACCTTCCCCGTCCCCCGGCGGAGCACCTCCGCCGCCACGAGTCCCGCGATGACGGTCTTCCCGAGACCGGTCGGGAGGACCGCGAGCGTGTCGTGCTCGATCGCCGTCCGGGCGAGGGAGACCTGGAACGGGAGCGACCGGAGCGCACCGTCCCGGAGCAGCGGGTGCACGACCGACCCGTCCGACTCCTCCCAGATCCCGGGGAGCGCTGCCGGTCGCGCGGCCGGCGCGGTCGGGGCCTCCGGCGCCGGCCCGAGTCCGAAGTCCTCGAGGCGCCGCTGGAGCCCGCCCGACGGCGACGGCGTCGGACCGGACGATCCGCGAGTAGGCACGGGGGCCCATGCGGACGGCTTGCTATGGCGTTGTGGGCCCCCCCATACTACGACGCGTCCGTAGAATTGAGGCGGGG
>JASHRQ010000091.1 GCA_030037265.1 Thermoplasmata archaeon
CGCGGCCCCGGCGCACGGCCGCGTCGAGCGCGTCGCGCGCCCGCCCCACACCGCGCTCGACCAGCGCCGCGCTCACGTCCTCGAGCGTGACCGCGTAGCCCGCGAGCGCGGACTGGGCCGCGATGCCGCTCCCCATGAGGCCGGCGCCGGCCACGAACACCCGCTTCCGGACGGACCGGCGGGGTTCGCTCGCTCCGGCGCCGGCGGCCGGAGCCGTCACGGCGGCGCCGACGCGGGACCCACGATAATAGGGTTGCGCGCGGCGGCGAGGAACTCGCACGCCCGGCAGAGCGGGCCGGCCGCCGGCTCGCTGCATGCCTGGCACCGGCCGGGCGCCTCGGGCGGCGTCGGGCCCGTCAGAAGGGGGGCGAGCCGCTCCTGGGTCCGGAGGAGCGCCTGCCGCGTGCCCGGGACCGCCTCCTCGAGCTGCCAGACGACCTCGCGGTAGACGTTCCGGGCCGCCCGCCCGGCGTGCGGGCACTCCCCGTGGTCGAACGGGAGCCCGGCGAGCCGCGCGTACAGGAACACCTCGCGCTCGGGGATCGGCGCGAGCGGGGCCACGCGCGGGACGAGGCCGGGCTGCCGGAACCGGTGCGGCGCCATCCGCGCGAGCCGGTCGACCTCCCCGCGCGCGAGGTTCATGAGCACCGTCTGCGCGAGGTCGTCCAGGTTGAACCCGAGCACGAGGAGGTCCGCCCCGAGCTCGCGCGCGCCCCGGTTGAGGAGCTGCCGTCGCCAGACGCCGCAGTACGCGCACGGGATCGCGCGGGGGAGCCGCTCCGCGGTGGCGTCGGTCGTCGTGCCGAGCCGCTCGGAGAACCGGACGATCCGGTGCTCGACCCCGAGCGAGCGGCACAGCTCCGCCGCCCGCTCGATCGTCGCCGGGCGGTACCCGGCGATCCCCTCGTCGACGGTGAGCGCGACGAGCCGCACGTTCGGCCGACGGCCGAAGTACGCCCGGGTGAGCGCGAGCGCGACGGCGGAGTCCTTGCCGCCGGAGAGCGCGACGGCGATCGTCCCGCCGCGGAACCCGGGCACCTGGCGGTGGAGCTCGCGCCGGACGCGCTCGCGCACCGAGTCGAGGAGGTGCGGGCCGCACAGGTGGCCGCGTCGGTACGGCTGGTCGACGACCGCCTCCGCGTCGCACGCGTCGCAGCGCACGGGCGCGCGAATCCGCGGACCTATTTTACGCCGGAAACGCGCCGTCGGCACCCGACGCGCCGCGCGCCTGCGACTCGACATTAACTCTTAATTAACCGAAACCGGGCCAACTCTCGCCCGATGGCGTCCATGATCGCTCCGGGCGGGCGGACGCCGCGCGCAAAGCCCGGCGGCGGGGCCGAGGGCGGCGCGCGGCCGTTCTCGGTCAGCCCCGTCGTGGACCGGTTCACGCGGATGCTGCAGGCCCAGGAGCGGAGCCCGTGCACGGTGAAGCAGTACGGCCACATCGCCCGGATGTTCCTGAGCTACGTCCAGAAGCCGCTCGAGAACGTGGCGCCGAACGACCTGGACGCCTTCCGGGAGCACCTCGTGCTCGAGCGCCACTACAGCAAGAACTCGGTCTACACGACGGTGCGGGGGCTCACCTGCCTGTTCCGCAGCTTCGGGCTCGCCACCGCCGAGCAGCTCGAGGCGCCCCGTCGGCCCGCGCGCCTCCCGCACTACCTCACCGAGGAGGAGACGCACCGCCTGTTCGAGGCGGTCCGCGACAGCTCCCGCGACTGGGCGATCCTCCACGTGCTCGGGTACGGGGGGCTCCGCGTCGGCGAGCTGTGCCGGCTGTCGCTGGAGGACGTCGACCTGAGCCAGAACCTCCTCCACGTCCGTTCCGGCAAGGGGGACCGCGACCGCGAGGTCATCCTCGAGGAGAAGGCGCGCGCCGCCCTCGACCGGTACCTCGCCGACCGGGCGCTCGCGCACGAGGGGAGCGCGCGCCTCTTCCCCGTGAGCCCGGTGACCGTCGAGCGGATGGTCCGCTCGGCGGCGCGGCGCGCGGGGATCGAGCGGCACGTGACGCCGCACACGCTCCGGCACACGCTCGCGACGACGCTCCTGAGCCACGGCTGCGACATCCGGTACATCCAGAAGCTGCTCGGGCACGCCTCCGTGGCGACGACGCAGATCTACACCCACGTCGACACGAACGCGCTCCGCGAGGCGTACCGGCGGGCGAAGCCGGAGTATTAACGGCGGCCCGGTACCCCGCCGCGTGAGCGTCGCGTCGGACGCCCGGCGCATCTTCCGGGCCGGGGTCCGCGCCGCGGACCCGTACCGGGCGATCGCGGCGGCCCTCCGGCGGGACCGGCGGTCGATCCGGATCG
The DNA here is from genome assembly GCA_030037265.1 of Thermoplasmata archaeon. GTDB lineage: Archaea > Thermoplasmatota > Thermoplasmata > Lutacidiplasmatales > UBA184 > JAKIWV01. The sequence continues at coordinate 2,322 of JASHRQ010000091.1, forward strand.
CCGGCCACCGGTGGCCGGGCGCCGACCCCGGTACGGTGCGCCTCCTCGCGTTCGGCAAGGCCGCGGCGGCCATGGCCGATGCGGCGGGGCGGCGGCTGGGCCGCGCCGTGGAGGAGGGGCTGGTCGTCCAGCGCGCGGGGGACCCGCCCCCGAGGGGACCGTGGCAGCGAGCCGTCGGCGCCCATCCGGTCTGCGACGCGCGAAGCCTCCGAGCCGCCGAAACGGTCGAGCGGTTCGTCGACCGGGCCCCGGCGGAGGCCCGGTTCCTCGTCCTCGTCTCCGGCGGCGGGTCGGCGATCCTCGAGGCTCCGCTGCCCGGCCTCGGCATCGCGGAGCTGGCCGCCACGGACCGGGCGCTGCTCGCGTCCGGAGCGCCGATCCAGGAGATGAACGCCATCCGTCGCCACCTCTCGCGCGTGAAGGGCGGCCGGCTCGCGGCGCGGTTCGCCCCCCGGCCGTCGGCGACGCTCGCGATCTCCGACGTCGTGGGCGACACGCCCTGGGACATCGCGTCCGGGCCGACGGTCGGTGATCCCACCACGTACCGGGCGGCCCTCCGCGCCGTCACGCGGTGGAGGCTCGCCCCGCGGCTGCCCCGCGGCGTGCTCCGCTTCCTCGCGCGGGGTGCCCGGGCGGGCGAGCCGGAGACGGTGAAGCCCGGCGACCGCCGCCTCGCGGACGCTACCTTCGACGTGGTCGCGTCCAACCGCCACGCCGTGGAGGGGGCCGCCGCGGAGGCCCGTCGGCTCCGATACCGGGCGGAGATCGTCTCCTCGACGCTCACGGGGGAGACCCAGGCCGTCGCCCGGCGCGAGGTGGGGCGGCTCGTCCGGGCCGCGCGGGCGTCTCCGGCCGGGCCGGCCCGGGCGTGGGTCTCGGGGGGCGAGACGACGGTGACCCTCGGGCCGAGGCCCGGGAAAGGGGGGCGGAACCAGGAGTTCGCGCTCGCCGCCGTCGGCCCGCTGGACGGGCTACGGGCCGTCTGCCTCCTGTCGGCCGGCACGGACGGGATCGACGGGCCGACGGACGCGGCCGGCGGCTGCGTCACCGGGGAGACCGCGGGCCGGATGCGCCGGCGCCGGGTCGACCCGGTCCGGGCGCTCCGGCGCCACGACGCCTACCGCGCGCTCGACGCGGTGGACGCGCTCCTCCGCACCGGCCCCACCGGGACGAACGTGATGGACCTCCACGTGCTGCTGCGCGGCGTCGCCGGTCAGCCCGGGTACGGGAAGAAGTAGTCCGCCGACGGCCTCGGGTGCCAGTCGACGTACGCGCTCTTCAACTGGAGGTAGTCGAGCACCCCCCACCGGGTGCCCTCGCCGGCGAGGCCGCTGTGCCGGAAGCCCGCGTGGTAGCCCTGGGGGCTCTCCGGGCCGGCGCGGTTCACGTACGTCTCGCCGAACTTGAGCTCGCGGATCGCCTGCTCGGCGCGGGCGACGTCGCGCGTGAAGACGTAGCTCGACAGGCCGTACTCGGAGTCGTTCGCGCGGCGGATCGCCTCGTCGAAGCCGTCGTACGCGAGGATCGGCAGCACGGGGCCGAACACCTCCTCGCGGGCGACCGGGTTCCGGTCCTCGACGTGCGTGAGCACCGTCGGGAGGTAGAACGCCCCGCGGCGGAGCGCGGCGTCGGCGGGGGGCTTCCCGCCGGTCTCGACCCGGGCCCCCTGGTCGACGGCCGCCTCGACCCGCCGGGCGACGTCGTCGCGGGCGGCGGCGGAGAACAGCGGCCCGACGTCCGCACCGGTCGACAGGCCCGGCGCGACGCGCAGCGCCCGGACGAGCGCGTCCACCTTCGCGAGGAACGGCCGCTCCACCTCCGACGCCACGTAGCACCGCTCGGCGGCGATGCACGACTGCCCCGCGTTCCAGTAGCGCGCCCACACCGTGGCCCGCGCGGCCCAGTCGAGGTCCGCGTCCGGTGCGATGAGCACCGGCGCCTTCCCGCCGAGCTCGAGGAGGCACTTCACGACCCCCGGCGCCGCGAGCCGGAGCACCTCGATGCCGCTCGCCGTCGAGCCGGTGAGCGTCACCGTCGAGCAGTACGGGTGCTGGACGAGCGCCGGACCGAGCTCGCGCCCGGGCCCCGGGACGACGTTCAGGACGCCCTTCGGGAGGCCCGCCTCCCGGAGGACGCGGGCGAGGAAGAGGGAGGAGAGCGGCGTGTTGCTCGACGGTTTGAGCACCATCGTGTTGCCGCCGACGAGCGCGGGGCCGATCTTCCGGGTGACCGTGGCGGCGGGGAAGTTCCACGGGGTGATCGCGACGACGACCCCCCGCGGCACCCAGACGAGGCGGAGCGTCTCCCCCGACGGGAGGCCGCCCACCTCCTCCCCGTTCAGCGTCCGCGCGAACGACGCGTAGTAGTCGAAGTTGTCGATCGCCCCGTCGACCTCGAGCCGGGCCTCGTACAGCACCTTCCCCATCTCGCGGGTGACGAGCCGGGCCCACTCCTCCTTCCGCGCGCGGAGGAGCTCGGCCGCGCGGACGAGGAAGCGGGCGCGCGCGGCCGCGCCGATCGCCTCCCACGCCGGCTGGGCGGCGTGCGCGGCCTCCATCGCGGCCCCGGCCTCGTCCGTCCCGCCCGAGACGACCGGGCCGACCACCGAGCCGTCCGCCGGGTCGACGACGTCGAACGTCGGTCGACCGGCCGCGGAGAGGAACTCGCCGTTGACGAACGGGCTCGCCGGAGTCGGGGCGGACATGCCGCGCGGAGGGCCCGGGCCGCTAAACGCTCTTCCCGGGGACTCAGTCGGCGGTCCGGAGCCGCTCCAGCTTCTCGAGGAACTCCACGCCCTCGCCGGTCGTCATCGGCTTCCCGTCCGGCCGCACGAGCGGGAGACCGGCCGCCTCGCACGCCTCGGGAGGGCTCTTCCCCTCCAGGAGGAGGCGCACCGCCGCCCGCTCGTTCCGGCCCAACGAAAGCCCCCGCAGCTGGAAATCCTCGAACGCCTCGTACGCCACCGGCGCGACGGCGCGGGCCGCCTTCGCGAGCTCGGCGGCGTAGAGCCGGATCTCCTCCTGGGCGTGGGGGTCGAGCCGGAGCGACAGGAAGTGGAACAGGTTCCACAGGTTGATCTTCCAGTACCACTGCGTGTAGTACGCCACCGGGAGGAGCAGGCGCGCGGTCTCCCGCGCGACGCCGGCGTCGATCGCCCGCTGGTACGCCGCGTACGCCTCCTTCGAGACGGACTCGAGGTCGGTCCGGAACCGCTCGACCACCTCCGCGGCGAGCGGCTCGCCCCGCCCCTGGCGGTTCCGCGTCGACTGGTGCCGGACCTCGTCGGGCGCCGGGACGTCGTACTCATCCGGGACGACGGAGTACCGCGCCGAGTACTCGTTCACCGAGTTGTGCGAGACGAAGCCGTTCGCGACGACGTTGTGGAACGGCCCCGCGACCTCGACGTCGTAGGTCATCCGCGGTCCCAGGAACTCGAACCGGTCGACGGGCACCCGGCGGGGGACGGTGACCGCGTTCGAGCCGACTCCCGACCGACGCGGCCGGCCCGCGCCGGCTCCGCGTCCGGCCCACCGGCGGACGGTGGCGGGGGAGACCCCGCACTCCGCCGCGACCCCCGCGACCGAGCCCCCCGGCCGCCGGAGCGTCCTCGCGAGCCACGCCCGGTCCCGGTAGAGCGCCGGGCGCCGCTGCTCGGTCCCGTTGACGGTCAGCGCGTACGCCCCCGGCGCCCAGACCGCCCGCCCGTTCACCTCGCGGAGCCCGGCCTTCTCCTCGAGCGTTCCCCAGCCGTCGGCGAACAGGAACCGGTGGTTCGACGTGCAGTCGATCGACCGCCCGTCCGCGAGGACCACCCGGAAGACCGGCTTCACGCCGTTCCGGAACACCCGGACCACGCGGCCGTGACCGAAGGTCCCCCGGTCCTCCCGGAGTTGGCGCACCCCGGGTCCCACGAGACGACTCCCATCAACCGCCCCGTCTCCGGCGCTACGGGTCCCATCGGCCGTGACGGGGCGGAGACGCTCCCACAGCTGCTCGACGGGGACGGAGAGTGCCGGACCGGCCGGGCCACTTCCGCCCCGGTCGAGCTGCAGCCGGGTGCCCTCCGCGAGGCAGGCCGTCCGATGCCGGATCCACTGGCGCGCGACGTAGATGGGGAGCCGGACGAGGAACTTCAGCTCGACCATCTCGAACGGCGTCGTGTGGCGGTGCCGCATGAGATACCGGATGAGACCCCGGTCGTCGCGGACCGACTTGGTCCCGACGCCGTACGAGACGCGGGCCGCCTGGACGATCGCCGCGTCGTTGCCCATGTAGTCGACCAGCACGACGAAGCCGTGGCCGAGCACCGGGAGCTTCGTCCCGAGCATCCGCTCGGCGTCGGGCGAGACGGCTCGACCGACCGGCGACGGCGCGTCCGCCACGGCGCGGGGCAGGGCCGCTCGGGTTAAACTCTCTCTCCCGGCAACGGACCACCGTCCAGGGACGCCAACTCAGGAGCGGCGGAAAGGGGAGGTCTCGCCGAAGCCCGGGCGAGGGTGCCCGGTAATAGCCTACCGGCGCGAGAGCTGCCGAGTTACGAGAGCGACATCAGAGGTACCGGATACGGCCGACGCTGACCGGTGCTCCCGCGTCCTCACGCAAGCAGGCTTGGGGTGGTGTCCCTTGGGGAAAGCGGGTCGGCAGCGGGAGAGGAACGACTCGCGCTGGCCCCTCCGGCCCACGCGAAGATCACGGGGGCCAGTGTGGGCGGTCCATCCAGCCACCACCGGGAGCCTCCGCCGACCATTCATATTTACACGCGGAACTGACTCCCAGACTGCAGCCCGGTGAACCGACGCAATGGCGGGTGAACCCGACAGGGCAGAGTCAACCACCGGGGCGCACGCCGGCAAGAACCATCCCACCACTCTCTTCATCGGCGGGCGACGAACCAAGATCGACTATTCCAAGCGCGACACGCCCTCCGTTGCTTTGGCGGAAGGGTTCGATTTCCAACGGTATGAGAATGACTGCGAACCATGCCAAATTCACAACATCCTGTCGGAGCTAGGTCGGAGGCACGGCAACACCAAGCTCGCGGTCCCGTACGGTCAATCGCTGAGGCTGTGCCACTACCACCGGATCTTTGGTATCCGCGAACAGTCCGTCCTTCCCGCATTCAAGGAGCGGCTCAAGGGAGCGGGGTACAAACCCCGCGAACTCGAGCGATGCCGGCACTGGAGCCGCGTCGCGGAGGTGTTGCGAGACGACTATTGCAGTTTGCCTCTCATTTCGGTCTCTGAGGAGTACTGGGCGCGTGTTACGAAGCCGGAGTACCTGAGTCGCTTTCAGGGGGGCCCGGAGGGACGGGATCTCGACCACGTGTTGGTGGTCCTCCGTATCTCCTCCACCGGGGAAGTCGACCTGTACGACTCATTCCAGGGGCAGCTGTCCCGGAGCCACCATAGCCTGCTGGGCGAGAATCTCCTTCCCCAGCAAGCTATCGTGCAGTTGCCGGTCCAAGAGGTCTTGAAGTATTGGCGCGCGGCTAGGTATAAGAGTCCCTGGGTTTGGTGGGTCGAGCCCATCGACAGGGAACGCGCAGCAGGGCTACAGAGGACCCTTCTTGGACCGTAACAATGTTGGCGCCAGAGCCGGTCCAGGAGGTTCGGGACCCGGTGAGGGAGTCCGTCCTCCAGTTCGTCTGGGGCCACGTAAGCCAACACCTCGTGCTTCGCCGGGTTGAGGGACGCAAGTTTTCCTTTGACCTGGAGAAGCTGGAATCCATTTACAATGCCCAATCCGGACAGTACTCCCTGGTGCCGCTCCGTCTCGAGCTGAACCTTCAGTACCGAGCGGAACCGAGGCAGGGACAGCTACGGGTCTCTGGGCCCTCCTTGTCCGAGGCGTTGAGGAGCGCCGAAGCGAGGTACCGCGCGGTGGCCGAGTCCTCCCAATCGGTTCTTCTTCCGAGCCTGTATGACCGGCTGGTCAAGGTTCCATCCGTGAACCTGACCATGAGTCCGCTGAGGACTATCCTCGTTCAGCTCGATGAGGAGGGGTCTGTAACTCCGGAAACCGCCTTCCATCACCGGCTTCCGACCCGGGAGAAGGTGGACCGCTACTTTGGCTTGCTCGCGGGTCTGGGGTATATTCGTCCACAGAACTCCCACTACGTCCACGGTCCGTCCTTCGAGGGCCTGCGTCGGCGGGACATTCACTCTCCCGCGATCTTCCAACGCATCCTCGGAGACGTGATTTCGAAGAAGTCAGCCTACCTGACCGGCGTACTGCACTGGTCGATGATGGTTCCCTATCTCCGATGGTCGAACGCGTTCTACTTCCGGTCGCTGGAGGTCGGAGAGCTCACGCCGCTGGACCGAAACGCGTTCTCGGACTCCTACCGGGGGCTGTACCAGAGTCAAGCCAAGGGAAACGAGCTGTCCCAGATGACCCACCTCGTCGACGCCGACGTCATCCGCAAGGAGGACCGTTTCTATGTCGGCGAACCCGCCATCTTCCGCGCTTTTAGCCGAGGGGCGCGAGCCAGCTCGGACTTGCGAGCCGCCTTGCCCGGATTGAACTGATCGGGATCGACGCCGTAGACCGCCACTCGCGGGCCATCCGGCCCCAAGGGTCCCGGAAACCGACGCGCGCGCAGAGCGCCTGCTGGGAAACCGGGGGCCCAAACACCCAAACTGCTTTGGGCGAGGGCCCCTCGCTCGTCGGTATCGGACGGGGAGGGGAGATGCCGGAGCGGATCCTGGTCGCCGTCGCGTGGCCGTACGCCAACGGCCCGTGCCACATCGGGCACCTGGCGGGGGCGTACCTCCCGGGGGACACCTTTGCCCGGTTCCACCGGCTCGTCGGGAACGAGGTCCTGATGGTCTCCGGCTCGGACATGCACGGGACCCCGGTCGCCTTCGGCGCGGAGAAGGAGGGGCTCCCCCCGTCGGCCGTCGCGGAGCGGTTCCACGCGATCCACGGCGACACGTTCGAGCGGATCGGGCTGTCGTTCGACCTGTACACCCACACGCACACCGCGGTCCACGAGCGGACCGTCCAGGAGGTGTTCCTCGTGCTGCTCCAGAAGAACCTCATCGACCGGCGGACGGAGGTGCAGGCGTACTGCCCGAAGGACGCGCGGTTCCTGCCGGACCGGTACGTGAACGGGACCTGCCCGAACTGCGGGTTCGACTCCGCCCGGGGAGACGAGTGCGACCGGTGCGGACGGGTGCTGGAGCCCACCGACCTGATCGGCGCCCGCTGCACGCTGTGCGGGAGCCCGGCGGAGTTCCGCCCCACGGAGCACTTCTTCCTCCGGCTCGACCAGCTCGCCCCGGAGCTCGAGCGGTACGTCGCGGACAAGGGGTACTGGCGGACGAACGTCCTCGAGACGACGCGCGGGTTCCTGCAGCGGGGCCTCAAGCCGCGGCCGATCACCCGGGACCTCACGTGGGGGGTGCCGATCCCGCTCGACGGGTATCCGACGAAGCGGATCTACGTCTGGTTCGAGGCGGTGCTGGGCTACCTCTCCGCCTCTCGCGAGTGGGCGGTCCGGAAGGGCGACCCGGACGCCTGGAAGCGGTTCTGGGACGCGTCCGCGCCGGTGCGGCAGTACTACTTCGTCGGCAAGGACAACATCTTCTTCCACACGCTCCTCTGGCCGGCGATCCTGACCGGGTACGGGGGGCTCCGGCTCCCGTACGACGTGCCGGCGAACGAGTGGCTCCAGGTCGAGGGGCAGCGGCTCTCGAAGTCCCGGTCGTCGGACGCCACGGCGTTCCTCCCCTCGCTGCTCGCGCACTACCCGCCCGACCAGATCCGGTTCTACGCGACGGCGCTCGCGCCGCAGAACCACGACACGGAGTTCGACTGGGACGAGTTCCACCGGCTCTCGGAGGACGTGCTGTCGAACCAGTACGGGAACCTGGTCCAGCGCGTGCTCGTCTTCGCCCGGGACCACTGCGACGGCCGGGTGCCGTTCCCGCCCGTCGGCTGGTCCGCGGACCGGCCCGGCGGAGTGGGCGAGCGCGTGCGGCGCGCGCACGCCGAGGTGACGGCGCTCTACGAGGCGGTCCGGATCAAGGAGGCGTTCGAGCGGGCGCTCACGGAGGTGCGGGAGGAGAACCGGGCGTTCCAGGAGGCGAAGCCGTGGCAGGCGGACCCGGCGTCCCGGGACCGGACCGTCTACGAAGCGCTCTGGCTCCTCAAGGCCGCGGCGGTCTGGCTGAGCCCGGTGCTCCCGTTCTCCTCCGCGGAGCTCTGGCGGATGCTCGGCCTCGGCAACGCCCCCGGCCCCGGCGACTGGGGGTCGGCGCTCGTCCCGCCGGCGCACGGCCAGGCGTTCGGCGAGGTCGTGCCGCTCTTCCCGCGGCGGGACGCCCCCGTCCCGGCGGCCCCCGTCAACGCGCCCAGGACGGTCCTCGCGCCGCCGGCCGGGTCCGACTTCGTCCCGCTCGCGATCCAGGCGGCGGAGGTCGTCCAGGCCGTGCCGCACCCCCAGGCGGACAAGCTGTACGTGCTCACGCTCGACACCGGGGGGCCGAAGCCGAGGACCGTGGTCGCCGGTCTGCGCCCGTACTATACGGAGGAGGCGCTCCGGGGCCGCCGGGTGGTCGTGCTCACCAACCTCGAGCCCCGGACGATCCGCCGGGTGACCTCCCAGGGGATGATCCTCGCCGCGGAGTCCGGGGGCCGGGTGGAGACGCTCACCCCGGGGCCGGAGGTTCCGCCGGGCGCGTTCGCGGCCGGGGGGGCCGCCGACACCGCCGCCATCTCGCACTCGACCTTCGAGACGAACCCGATCCTGGTGGGGACCGTCACCGGGGCCGCCGGGGAGGACGGGCGGGCCGTCGACGTCGGCGACCGACAGGTGACGGTCACCGGCCGGTGGCCGGTCGGGAGCCGGGTGGTCGTCCAGACGGACGGTCCGGGCGGCCAGCGCGGGCGCGTAATCCATTTTGCCTCGGACGCCCTACTCGTACCGCCCCCCGAGCTGCCCGCGGGGAGCCGAGTGCGATGAACGACCTGATGCGGTTCGACCTGCACGTCCACAGCGGGTACTCCGTCGACTCCCGGTTGACGCTCGAGGAGATCGTCGAGCAGGTCACCTACCGGGGCCTCCAGGGGTTCGCGCTCACCGACCACAACACCGTCGCCGGCCACGCGGAGCTCGCGCGCCTGAACGAGCGGTACCGCGGCTACTGGTTCGTCCCCGGGGTCGAGGTGTCCACCGCGGAGGGGCATCTCCTCGCCTACGGCATCGCCGAGGCGCCGCCGCCGGGCCGGCCGCTCGCGGAGACGGTCGAGCGCGTCCACGCCCTGGGCGGGGTCGCCGTCCTCGCGCACCCGCTCCGGTGGGTCCACGGGTCCGGCCGGCGGGCGGCCCAGACCGCCCCCGTCGACGCGATCGAGGGGCGGAACGGGAAGAACTCCGAGATCTCGAACCGGCGGGCCGAGCTGCTCGCCGCCCGCCGGGCGGTCGCGTCGACCGGCGGCAGCGACGCCCACGAGCGGGCGTTCGTCGGCCGCGCGTTCACGGAGTTCCCGGACCCGATCTCCTCCGCGTCGGACCTCCTGGAGCAGCTCCGGCACGCCCGCGCGACCTCCGGCGGCGAGTCGCTCGCCGGGGCGGGTCGGGTGCGGGCCGCGCTGCGGAACGGCCTCCTGCGCGCCTCCCGGGGGTTCCGGCCGGTCGGACCTCGGGCGGCCCACCCCGACCATTTTTAACGCGGCCCTCCTCCCGGCGGACGCGCCGAGGTGGCAGAATGGTTAATGCGACGGACTGCAGATCCGTTTCCTGGGGGTTCGATTCCCCCCCTCGGCTTCGGCGGACCTCCTGACCCGCCCGGCGCTCGCGCGGCGTTGGGCGAGGCGCTATGGGCTCCTCGGCCTTCGGCCGGGCGGTGGCGCCCCGGCCGCCGGCCGCATCCGCCCCCGTCGAGCCGTACCGGATCAAGGTCGTCGAGCCGATCGCGCTCCCGGCCCCGGCCGAGCGCGAGGCCGCGCTCGTCCGCGCCGGGTACAACCTGTTCAACCTCCGGTCCGAGGAGGTGTACATCGACCTCCTCACGGACTCCGGCACGTCGGCGATGAGCGACCGGCAGTGGGCCGGCCTCATGGTCGGGGACGAGGCGTACGCCGGGAGCCGCAACTTCGCCCACTTCGAGGCGACGGTGCGCGAACTCACCGGGATCCCGCACGTGATCCCGGCGCACCAGGGCCGGGCGGCGGAGCACCTCCTGTTCGGCCAACTGGCGCACCGGGGCGACCTCGTGCCGAACAACATGCACTTCGACACGACGCAGGCCCACGTCGTGCGCGTGGGCGCCACGCCCCTCAACCTCGCGATCCCCGAGGCGTACGACTGCGACGACCCGCACCCGTTCAAGGGGAACGTGGACCTGGCGCGGCTCGAGGAGCTCCTCGCGGGGCCCTCCGCGGCCCGGGTGCCGCTCGTGATGGTCACGCTCACCAACAACACCGGCGGCGGCCAGCCGGTCTCGCTCGCCAACCTCCGCGGCGTGGCGCGCCTCTGCCGGGCGCACCGCAAGCCGCTGTACCTCGACATCTGCCGGTGGGCGGAGAACGCCTACTTCATCCGGACCCGCGAGCCGGGCCAGGCCCGTCGGTCGGTCCGGGCGATCGGCCGGGAGGTGGCCGACCTCGCCGACGGCGTGCTGATGAGCGCGAAGAAGGACGGGCTCGTCAACATGGGCGGGTTCCTCGCCGTCCGCGACCCGGAGCTCGCCGCGCGGCTCAAGGAGGACCTCATCCTGTACGAGGGCTTCCCGACGTACGGGGGCCTCGCCCGGAGGGACCTGGAGGCGATCTCCATCGGCCTCGCGGAGGCGATGGACGAGCGGTACCTCGAGCACCGGGTGGGCCAGGTCCGGTTCCTCGCCGACTCGCTCACGGCGCGCGGCATCCCCATCGTGCGGCCGCCGGGCGGCCACGGCGTCTACCTCGACGTCCGGCGGTTCCTCCCCCATCTGGCGCCGGACCGGCTGCCCGGGCAGGCGCTGGTCGTGGAGCTGTACCGGGAGGGCGCCGTCCGCGGCGTCGAGGTCGGCGCGATCATGTTCGACGGGAGCGCCCCCGGGTCGCCCCCGCCGCTCGAGCTGCTCCGGCTCGCCATCCCGCGCCGCGTCTACACCGAGAGCCACCTGCGGTACGTCGCGGACGTGGTCGGCCGGGTCTGGGACCGGAGGGCCGGCGTCCGCGGGATGCGGATGGTGGAGGCGCCCGAGCGCATGCGGCACTTCACGGCCCGCTTCGCGCCCCTCGGTGCCCCGGGAGTCCGGTCCCCGCGTCGCCGCGGGACGCGCGGAGTCAGTGGAACAGGTTGACCTTCGCGAGGTCGACGACCTCGTCCCCCCGGCCGCTCAGGACGGCCTTGACGAGCCAGAGGCCGAACCCCTTCAGCATCTCGCCCTTCAGCGTCGGCGGCAGGGCGATCTCCTGGCGGGCGACCACGGCGTCCAGGAGCGCCGGGCCGGGGTGCGCGAGCAGCTGGGCGAGCATCGGCCGGACCTGGTCCGGCCGCTCCGCCCGGAGGCCGAGGAGGCCGGCGGCGGTCGCGACGTCGGAGAAGCGCGGGTTCACGAGGTCGACGCCGAACTCGAGGAAGCCGGCCGACAGCTGCTCGAGCCCGACGAACCCGAGGAGGCTGTTGTTCATCACGACGATCTTCACCGGCAGCTCCATCTGGCGGAGCGTCAGGAGCTCGCCGAGGAGCATCGCGAGTCCCCCGTCGCCCGAGAGGCTCACCACCTGGCGGTCCGGCGCCGCGCTCTGCACGCCGATCGCCTGCGGCAGCGCGTTGGCCATCGACCCGTGCCAGAACGAGCCCAGCAGCCGACGGCCCCCGGCGATCCGGAGGTAGCGGGCCGCCCAGACCGTCGGGAGCCCCACGTCGCACGTGAACACCGCGTCCTCGCGCGCGAGCTCGTCGAGCACCTTCGCGACGTACTGCGGGTGGATGGGGCCGGACTCGGGCTCCGCCGTGGCGAGGTCGTCCAGCCCGAGCCGGGCGCGACGGTAGTGGTCGAGCGACCGGTCGAGGTGCGTCCGGTCGGGCTTCGGGGCGAGGGACGGCAGCATCGCGCGCACGGTCGTCCCGACGTCGCCCACGAGCCCCACGTCCACGTGGGTCCGGTGGCCCAGCTGGCCCGGGTCGAGGTCGACCTGCACCGTCCGGGTGCCCGACGGGTAGAACTGCCGGTACGGGAAGTCGGTCCCGAGGAGCAGCAGCAGGTCGGCGTCCATCATCGCGTGGTAGCCGGAGGAGAAGCCGATGAGCCCGGTCATCCCGACGTCGAACGGGTTGTCGTGCTCGAGCGCCTCCTTGGCGCGGAGCGAGTGGACGATCGGCGCCCCGAGGCGGTCCGCGAGCTGGAACAGGTCGGTCCGGGCGTCGGCGCAACCCGCGCCCGCGAGGATCGTCACCTTCCGGGCCCCGTTCAGCGCCTCGACGGCTGTCCGGAGGTCCCCGTCCGACGGCCGCGTCCGCGGTGCCGACGGCGCGGACGGCCCCGTCGGCGTCGCGCCGGCCGCG
>JASHRQ010000092.1 GCA_030037265.1 Thermoplasmata archaeon
CGGCGCCGAACGCCCGCGCGAGGCGGACCGAGCCGGCTCGTCGGTCGGACTCCTTGAGCTCGAGGTGAGGGGCCCCGAGCAGCTCGCTCGTCCGGCCCGGGACCAACGCCGCGAGCACCGCCAAGAGGGGGAACAGGTCCGGGGAGTCCGACAGGTCCGCGCGGACCGGCTCGAGCAGCGGACCCTCGACCGAGGCGCCGTCGTCGGACCGACGGACCCGGGCGCCCATCTCCGACAGCCGGTCGAGCACCGAGAGGTCCGCCTGGGGCCACCGACGCGGGATCCCGCGCACCGTGACGCGTCCCCCGGTCGCGGCCGCCGCCGACCAGAGGTAGGCGGCGGACGATGCGTCGCCCGGCACGTCGAACCGGTGCGCCCGGTAGGCCTGGGGGCCCGTGGTCCGGAACCCGTCCCGGACCGGCTCGACCTCGACCCGGTGATGGCGCAGGACCGCGAGCGTCGCGTCGACGTAGGGCCGGGACACCGAGCGTCCCTCGAGGCGCAACCGGGACGCGCCCGCGAGCGCCGGCAGGACGAACAGGAGGGCGGACACGAACTGGGAACTCACGTCGGCCCGGAGGTCGACCGCCCCCGCGTGGATCGGTCCGTGGATCGCGCACGGCAGCGCCCGCCCCGGGCGACCGGGCGTGACCCGGGCGCCGAGACCTCGGAGGGCCCGGTACAGGTCCTCCATCGGGCGCTCGGCGAGCCGTGCCGAGCCCGTGAACCGGACGCTGCGGTCCTGGGTCCCGGCCACGGCGGCCAGCAGACGGAGCGTGGTGCCCGACTCCGCGCAGTCGACCGCCGCCTCGCGCGGGCCGCTCCGCCCCGCGGCGAGCGTCCACCGGCGCTCGCCGCCGCGGACGCGGCCGCCGAGGGCCGCGATGCCACTTCGCGTGGCTCGAGTATCGTCCGATACCAGGGGCCGTTCGATCCGGTAACGGCCGCCGGACAGGAACCCCGCGACCAGCGCGCGGTGGGTGTAGCTCTTCGAGCCCGGCGCCCGGGCGACTCCCTGGACCCGTCCGGGGCGCACCGTACGGTCCGTCATCCGGTCCGGCCCCCCGGTACGGCTCCGTCGGGGCGGAGGGTGGTCGAGAGGACCGAGCCGGGTTCGGCGGTCAGGCGGTCCACGAGCGCCCTCCGGCAGTCCTCGGGGCCCAGAACGGCGAGCGCGGGACCCATTCCGGTGACGCCGCTCATCGTGGCCCCGCGATCGTGAAGCTCCGAGCGGATCGAGGCGTACGGGTACCCCATCGTCCGTTCCACCAGCTCGGTGTTGCGTCGCATCGCCTCGGCCCACCGACCCGCCCGCGCGGCGGCGACCGCGCCGTCTCCCTCGCCGGCCGCGGCGCGGAACCGGCCCAGCCAGGCGGGCGAAGGGTCGTGCACGCTTTCCGGGACCCAGAGCACGACCGCCTCCTCGGTCGGAGGAGGCGGACGGCCCAGCACCGTGCGGGCCGGGTTGTCGGCGAGCGCCACGCCGCCGCGCGCGGCGGCGAGGCAATCGTCGAACCCGCCGGTCGCCGAGAGCCCCCGCTCCACGCCGACATCGGCCGCGAGACGCGCCAGTTCCTCGGGGTCGGCCGGCGCTTCGACCGCGCGCGCGACCGCCTCGAGGACGGCACAGCTCACGGCGGACGAGCTCTTGAGCCCCTTCCGGACTGGAACCGCGGAGCGGACGGCTACGCGGACCCGGTATCCGCGCGGGTCCGGGGTGAACCGCTCCAGCGCCCGAAGCGCCGCGGCCCGGACGAGCGGCGTGTCGGATGGGCCGTCGAGCGCTACGAACGGTCGGTCCACCGCTCCGGTCCGCTCGACCTCGACGCGCGCCTCCACCGGGAGGTCGACGGCCGCCGCGCAGCCGACCCCGGTCGGAAGCGCGTTCACGAACGTGATCGCGCCGGAGGCGTGGCCTACGCCGCGCACAGGTCCTCCCGCAGGCTCTCGTCCTGGGCCTCGAGCGGCGGGGGTTCGCCCCACCAGAGCGCATAGCTCGCCGCCGCCTGGTACACCAGCAGTCGGCTCCCGTCCTCGTACGTTCCTCCCCGGTTCCGGACCTGTTCCTCCAGGAACCGGTGGGGAGCCCGATAGACGAAGTCAACGAACTGCGTCCCCGGCCCGACGAGTCCGCTCCAGTCCAGCGCGAGCGCCGGCACGTCGGCTCGTCCCGCCGGTGTGGCGTGGATCACCAAGCTGACGGGGGCGCCACTGGAGGGCTCGTGAACCTCGGCGCCGAACTCTCGCGCCAACGACTCCGCCCGGGAACGCTCCCGGGCGAGGACCCGCGCGCGGGCCCCCAGCGCCGAGAGCGCCACGAGGGCGGCTCGGGCCGCTCCGCCGGCGCCGAGGACGACCGCCGACGAGTCGGCCCATGCCCCCGACGCGCGCAGCTCCGTGAGCCGCCGCTGGACCGCCGCGACGTCGGTGTTCTCCGCCCGGAGGGCGCCGCCCTCGACGCTGATCGTGTTCGCGCAGCCGGCCGCTTCGGCGGACGGTCCGGCCCGGCTCGCGAGCGACAGGGCGGCCACCTTCCAGGGGTGGGTCACGTTGAGCCCGCGCAGCCCGCCGTCGACCAGGCCCTCGACGGCCTCGGCAAAGTCCCGCGCGGAGCCGATGTCGAGGGCCAGGTACAGGGCCGCGCGGCCCTCCCTCGCGTACCATCGCGAGTGGATCTCCGGGGAGCGAGAGTGGTCGATGGGATGGCCGACCACGCCGAACAGCGCGCGGGCGGAGTCCGTGTCGAGGTAGCGGAGGAGGCGGTCGACCGGAATCTGCGACGGTTCGACGGCGGGGTCGGTGCCCCCGGGCAGGGCGCAGTAGACCGCAGCCATTCCGAACCGTCGGGACCACGCGCGGAGCAGCGCGCCCGTCGGGCCGGTCGTGTGCACTACGAACGGGCCCGCGTCGCCGGTCGCCCGGACCATCGGAAGCAACCGCTGCCAGAAGTCCGGGAAGTCGCAGGCCGTCACGAGCTTGACCCACCCCCTCGCCGGTCGCTCGGTGGGACGGAGGAGGTCGGACGCGTCCGTCCCCCCGGCGCGAGGGAGGTGCTCCGAGACGACGAGCGACGGCCCGTCCGCCGGACCGGCGCCCAGCTGTCGGGCGACGGGCCCGTCGCGCTGGCGCTCGAGGTCCAGGAAGCGAAACGGGAGCGACGCGAGTCGCCGCAGCTCGACGGCCCGTACGTCGGGCGCGTCCGGGCCCTCGCCCCCCTCGGCGCGCGACCGGAGGGTCGCGAGCAACGGCAGAGAGGACGGGAACAGCTCGGCCGCGCGCGCCCGTTCCTCCGGGGGCCACCGGTCGAGCCGGACCTCCGCGACGTCCGCCCCCGCGTCCCTCGCCCGGCTCACCTCCTGCCGCGTGGACGCCACGGTGCGGCCGGGGCAGCTCACGACGAGGAGGGGACGGGGGGCTCTCATCGCTCGTCGATCGCCTCCGCCACCGCGACCCCGAGGTGTCGCGCCGGGGCCAGTCCGACGCCCCGGACCCGGGTCCCGGGAGCGACCTCCGTGACCGGTACCGGGGCCCGTTCCCCGGAGAGTCGGACGGTCTCGGCCTCCTGCACGAATACGGTGTACCGCCGGGAGCCGTGCTCCGCTTCGACCAGAACGAGGGGGCGCCGCTCGATCTTGACCCGGCCAACGCGCACCGCGCGACTTCCCGTCGTCGGGCCCGCGGCCAGCACGGAGTCCCCGGGGACGAGCTCGCTCAGGTACCGGGTCTCCCCGTTGGCGAGCAGGGTGTACAGATGGGCCGACCCGGCGTTGACCCGGAACGGCCGGGGTCGCGTATAGCGCGAGCCGACGGCCTCGCTCGCAACCAGGAAGAGGAAGCGGGCCGCGCTCCCCACGAGCAGCCCTTCATCGGGGGCGAGGAGCGACGTCGTATCGACGATCACCCGGTCGCCGACCCCCGCCGGCGCGACGCGGGTCACCGGCGCCAGCTCCCAGGCGAGCGCCGGTACGGCCGAGTCGAGCAGCGCCTCGACCTCGTCGACCGACTCCGGCGAGCCGCACTCGACGACGACGGCGTCGGCGCCGTGCTCGAGAGCGCCGAGCGCGGCGGGGACATCGGTCGCCCGGTCCGTCACGACCCAGAGCGTCCCCGGGGCCGCGCGAGCGGCGACCAGGGTCTCGAGCGGGAGGATGCGCTCTCCGCGCCAGCGGACCCCCACCGGCCGACCCCGCCGAAGCGCCTCGGCCACCGCGGGGAGCTCCGACGGTCCCGACACGATCGCGACGGGGATCGGTTCCCCCTTCGCGAACGTCGGACCCGGCGCCGGCACGATCCCGTCGGGCGTGAGGCCCAGTCGCTCCTCCCCCGGAGCGGGTTCGACCTCGGGCGGGTCCGCCGTCGCGAAGCGCCGGAATCCCCGGCGGCGCGCGCGAGCGAGCGTCGCCCGACGCGCCTCCGCCGACGGGGCGGTGAGGGCGATGACGACCCGGTCCGTCGTCACGAGCCGCGCGGAGCCTCCCCGTGGAGCAGCCCAGCGACCTGCCGGGCGAACGCGCCGACCGGCTTCCGCTGGAACAGGTTCCGCCCGATGCAGATGCCCGCCGCCCCGGCATCCACGGTCTCCCGGACCAGCGAGAGGAACGCTCCGTCCTCGTCCAGCCGGTTGCCGCCGCCGAGGAGCAGCGGGACCGGGGTGGTCCGCACGAGCCGCCGGTACTCCTCGAGCGAACCGGGATAGGAGGTCTTGACGATGTCCGCGCCGGTGTCCGCCGCGGCCCGGCAGGCGTGCCGGATCTCCTCCGGGGTCCCGCCGTTCGGCTTCTTCACGTACGTCATGCACATGAGCGGAAGGCCGAGGGCCGCGCACTGGTCCACCGCGACCCCGAGGTCGCGCAGCATCTCCCCCTCCTCCGGCACGCCGAAGTTCACCTGGACCGACAGCAGGTCGGCGCCCAGGCCGACGGCCTCCGCGGCCGAGCCGACCAGCACCTTCCGGTTCGGTGCCCCCCCGAGGCTCGTCGACGCCGAGACGTGCACCCCGAGCAGCGTCGAGGGCCGGAGGACGGGCGCGAGGTGGCGCACGGCCCCCTTCGTGACGACGACGAGGTCGAGGCCGGCGGCCTCGAGCTCGGTCACGAGCGCCGGGAGGTCCTCGAGCCCGTCGATCGGTCCCATCGACACCGAGTGGTCGAGCGGGACCGAGAACAGGCGGCGCGTCCCCGGGAAGATCCGCTTCAGCCTCAGCTGCTTTCCGTACATGTTTCTCCTCGTTGCATTCCATCGAGGGAAACACCCGGCGGACGCGCCGCTCGAGAAGACGAGCGAGGGGCAGCGCCGGCCGGGCGCTTCCCTCTCACCAGGACCAGGACATGACCGCGAGCCGGCGCGCGCGGCGACCGTCGGTCGCGTCTCGGGCTCCGGTCATCGGTGTGTCCAGATGGCCCTCGCTATTTAACCCTGAGCGGGGCGCGCCGGGGTCGTCGCGCCATCGACGAGCAGCTGGTGGAGGGCGAACCCCCGTAGCATCGCGTCCCACATCCGCTGGCGCACCTCCGGCGTCGAGGCGAACGACGCGACCATCTCGCCGACGAACCGGCTGTGCTCCTCGTCGGCCGTCACGTGGAGCGAGTAGTACGTGAGGTGGTCGTCGTCGACCCCGTAGTGCTTGCGGAACGCGGGCAGGAGCCGCGCGCACAGCTCCACGTTGGGCGGCTCCGACGAGCCCCCGGCCGAGACGTAGAACGGCTCCTTCCGGTTGATGTACAGGAAGTCGTCGATCGCGACGAGCGTGCTCGGAAGGAGCGGCGTCGCGAGGACCCGGGCCCGCGGGAGCCCGATCCCGTCGCAGAAGTGCAGCCACAGCTCCGGATGCCCCCGCTCCTTCCCCTTCGGGTCCCCGGCCTCCTCGACCAGCTGGTCCAGGATCATCCGCCGGAACCGGTCGTACTGCGCCTCCCACGAGCAGTTCGAGAATCGCTCCGCCATCGCCAGCGGGACGCACGCGAGCCACGGGTAGAACTGCGCGGCCCACCGGTGGATCGCGGCCCGGGAAGCGGACCCGTCCTCGATCGACCGGAAAAACGGATGGGTCTTGAACGGGTGGTTCGCCATCTTGTACCTCTCGAGCTCCCGGCGGAACGCCTCGCCCTCGTATCGCACCCAAGCCGGCTCGGTCATCGCCCGCCCGACCGGCGCATCCTATTTGGAGAGCGGGGTTACGCGGTGAACCTCGCTCCTTATCCTCCCTTCCCCGCGTGGGCCGACGTGCCGGTGCCGGAGGCGCGTCCCGGGATCGTGCCGGCGTACGGGCCGCTCGCCGGGTTGCGCGTCCTCGACTCCGGCCGCGTCGTGGCCGGGCCGTGGGCGTCGACCTACCTCGGGGAGTTCGGGGCGGAGGTCGTCCACGTCGAGGGTCCGCCGTTCCACCCCCCGTACGCGGACCCGTCTCGGACCCTCACGCCGCTCCTGCCCGAGGGACGGCCGCCCGCGCAGTCCGTCTCCGAGTCGTGGGTCCAGTACGCGCGAAACAAGCTCTCGCTGGGCCTCGACCTGAAGCGGGAGGAGGGTCGGGCGGTCTTCCTCGACCTGGTCCGGGTGTCCGACCTCTGGATCGAGTCGTCCAGGCCCGGGACGTACGACGCGCTCGGCCTCCCCGACGCTCGCGTCCACGAGGCGAACCCGCGGATCACGATCGTGCACGTCTCCGGCTTCGGTCAATCCGGACGCCCCGAGCGCGTCGGGGCCCCCTCGTTCGACCTGGTCGCGCAGGCGTACAGCGGGTTCCTCTCCCTCCAGGGCAATCCGGACCCGGCGCCGCCGGCCCGGACCGGGACCGCGCTCAACGACACCGTGACGGGTCTCGCGGCCGCGACCGCGGGGCTGATGGGGTACGTCCACGCCCAGCGGACCGGCCGCGGCCAGGCGGTCGACGTGGCGCAGTACGAAGTGTTCTTCACCCTGCTCGAGAATCTGGCGCTCGACTACTTCATGCGCGGCGTGGTCCGGGGACGCGTCGGAAACGCCCATCCCCGGCTCCATCCGTACAACCTCTCCCGGGCGCGCGACGGCTGGGTCGTGGTCGCCGCGGCCACCCCCCCCAGCTGGGCCCGGCTCCGGGGTCTGCTCGGGCTGGACGACCCGCGGCTGGACTCCGCGGAGTACCGGCTCGAGCACCGCGCGGAGATCGACCGGCGCATCGAGGAGTTCTGCGCGGGCCGGACGGTCGAGCAGCTCGAGCGGCTGGGCCGGGAGCACGACACCGCGATCCAGCGGGTCGCCTCCATCGCCGAGATCGCCCGCGACCCCCACTACCGGGAGCGTGGGATGTTCCTCGAGTGGACGGACCCGGTGGCCGGTCCGGTGAAGGGGGCGGGCGTCTCCCCGACGTTCTCCGAGACCCCCGGTGGGGTGTGGCGGGGGGCCCCGTGGCTGGGTCAGGACAACGGCGCCATCCTGGGTCGGATGCTGGGGTACCCCGCCGAGCGGATCGCCGCGCTGGAGTCGGCCGGAGTCATCGGAGAATTCCCCCCGGAACGGGGTCCCGCGCCCGACCCGCCGTTCTTCGTACGGGAGGGGCTGTGATCGGCCTTGCCTCGGTGCTCCCCGAGGATCCGCTGCGGCGCGAGGTGGAGGCGTTCGCCCAGGAGCACGCGCTCGCCCGCCGGTCCCGGGAGCTGGACGCCGACCCGGCGTTTCCCTGGGACGAGTTCCGCGCCATGGGCCGGGCGCGCCTGTTGGGGCTCACGCTGCCGGCCGACCGGGGGGGACGGGGCCTCCCGCTGCGCCGCGCCGCGGTCGTGCTCGAAGAGCTCGCGTTCCACGCCGGCACGGTGTTCGCGAAGCTCGCGCTCCAGCCGGAGTTCACGAGCGTCCTGGGCGAGCGAGGGGGCCCCGACGTCCGGGACCGCTGGTTCGTGCCGCTCCTCCACGGGGAGGCGCTCGTCTCGAACCAGGTGACGGAGCCCGGAGCCGGGTCCGACCTGACGGGGGTCACTACGCGGGCCGTCCGTTCGACGACGGGCCGGCTCCTGAGCGGGACGAAGAGCCAGGTCGCCTTCGCGGCCGACGCCTCGGCGGGACTGGTCTACGGACGCGACGACGGGTCCGACGCGGGGCTGACCGCCTGGCTCGTCCCGCAGGAGCTCCCGGGGGTCGAACGTCGCGTCGTCCCCGACCTGGGAGAGCACTGGATGCGACGCGGGACGGTCACGTACCGGGACGTGCCGCTGCCCGACGGCGCCCGGGTGGGCGAGCCCGGCCGGGCGCTCGACTACCTCCGGAAGGAGCTGACGCACGAGCGCGCGCTCCTCGCCGCCGTCTACCTCGGCGTGGCGCGCGCATCCTGGGAGGAGACCGTTGCGGAGAGCGCGCGCCGGGTGGCGTTCGGCCGCCCGATCTCCCAGCACGAGGCGGTGGCGTTCCCGCTGGTCGAGGACGGCACGCGGCTCGCGGCGGCCTGGCTGTACGTCGAGCAGACGCTCATCTCCGCGGAGCACGGGAGCGCCTCCGCGGGGGCCGCGGCGATGGCGAAGTGGCTCGCGACCGAGGCGGCGCTCGCGACGATCGACCACGCCGTGCAGTTCCACGGCGGGCGAGGGTACAGCCGGGAGCTGCCCCACGAGCAGCGGTGGCGCGACGTGCGGAGCGGCTCGCTGGCCCACGGGACGGACGAGGTGATGCACCGGGTCGCGGCGCGCGACCTCTGGCCGCGTCCGACCGGTTAGCCCGCCGTCTTGAGGCCGGCGCGCTGGCGGAGCGAGTAGTAGAACCCGCCGAACGACGTCGCCGTCGTCGTCTTGAATCCCTGGCGGCGGAGCGTCTCCTTGACCTCCTTCGGCGTCTGCCGGAGGTCGAGGGTCTTCGAGGAGTCGTACTTGTACTGGAACGTGCCCGTCGGTCCGCGCGGGAACGCCTCCCAGTCCTTCGCCGTCGTGACGCGGAGCTCGTGGGGCTTCTTCTCGTGCGGACCCGGCGCGAACATCGCCATCGTGAGGTGCTCCTCGTTGAGCCACATCATCGTGGCCTCGCGGATCGCCTCGTCCGTCGACTCGTCGAGCGCCCCGGGCGCGACCTGGGACTGGACCCACCCCACGAGGGCGTCGAACGTCTTCTCCGAACTCTCCTCCAGCATCTGGAGGACCGCGGTCCGGATCGCCGACTTGCGGAGGAGGCTGATGCCGGTCTCGGAGACCCGGTAGTCGGCGGTCAGCCCGAGGAGCGACTCCGCGTTGTCCGACAGCTCCTTGAGGGCGTAGACGAAGAGCGGGGTCGGCTGGTCCGACTCCGCGACGTACCACAGCGAGAACTCCTGGCCGTTCGTGACGAGCGCGAGGGGGGCGCCGACGCCGCGGGCGTTCTTGATCGCCTTCTCGGAGTCGGTCCCCGGGTTCGGCGGCCGCTTCACGTCGATCACGACCCGGGGCTTCCCGCCCTGGTCGAGGAGCGCGTAGTCCGCGTGGGAGGAGTCCGCCTTGACCGGGAAGTCGAGGTAGACCTGCTTCTTGTCGTCCGGGTCCCAGCCGAGCGTCACGAGGAACGGGTTCACGATCCAGTGCTTGATCTGCTGCTCCGTCGGCTCGGTGACGTCCCGGATGACCTCGGTCGCAACGAGGTAGAAATCTCCCAGGCGACGGGAGAGGTCGGCCGCTTCCATGGCTGACGGATGGGGGGATTCTTGCCTTAAAGTTACTCCTACTCCAAGGCGCTCACCCCGGCGGAGCGGCCGGCCACGGTCGCTCGCGCCCGGCGCTCACGGCGCGGGGAGGACCGGCGTCGCCGCCGAGAGCCGGTCGGTCGGCGGAGGGACCGGGGGGGGTGCCCCGAAGACCGCCTCCCAGGCCCGGACGACCGGGGCCTGGAAGTCGCGGAGGTCCGCCGGCCGGCCCGTCTCGCGCTCGACCGAGGTCATGACCTCTCCGGGGAAGCCGCACGGCCGGAACGACCGGAACACCCCCAGGTCCGTGCTCACGTTGAGCGCGAACCCATGGAACGAGACCCACTCCTCGACGGCGACCCCGACGGAGGCGATCTTGCGCTCGCCGTGGACCCAGACCCCCCGGCGTCCCGGTACCCGCCCGGCCGGTATCCCCGTACCCGCGAGCGACCCGAGGACGACCTCCTCCAGGTCCCCCACGAACCGCCGGACGTCTCGCCCCCGGGGCGCGAGGTCGACGATCGCGTACCCCACCAGCTGGCCGGGGCCGTGGTACGTGCTCCGTCCCCCGCGCTCGACCGCGACGACCGGGAGGCCGGGGGGCAGCGTCTCGCCGGCGCTCCCTTGGACCCCGACGGTGACGACGGGAGGATGCTCGACCAGGAGGAGGGTGTCGGGGATCTCCCCCCGACGCCGGGCGGCCCGGAGCTCGCGCATCTCCGCGAGCGCGGAGGCGTACTCGCGGAACCCCCAGTCACGATGGGCGGGTCGGCCGTCGGGCGACATGCATCGGCTCGCCGAGCCACAGCAACGCGACCTCTTGAAGAAGCTCGGAGAACGTGGGATGCGGATGGATCGTCTGCGCGAGGTCGCGCACGGTCGCCCCCATCTCGATCGCGAGCCCGACCTCGCCGACGAGCTCGCCCACCTGGCTTCCCACGCCGTGCAGCCCCAGGAGCCGGCCGGTCGCGTCGTCCCCGACCAGCTTCACCCAGCCGTCCGTCGCGTGGGCCGCGTGGGCCCGGCCGAGGGCGGCGTACGGGAACCGGGCCTCGCGCGGACGGAGGCCCGCGCGCTCCGCGTCGGCCGCCGTGAGGCCGACGCTCGCGACCTCGGGTTCCGTGAAGACGACCCACGGCATCGCCTGGAACGCGTACCGCGTCGGGAGGCCCGCGATCGCCTCCGCGGCGACGACCCCCTCGCGGTACGCCTTGTGCGCCAGCATCGGCGGCCGGCAGCAATCGCCGGCGGCGAAGATCCCCGGCGCGCTCGTCTGCTGACGGTCGTCGACCGGAACGAAGCCGGTCGTCGGGTCCCGCCGGACGCCTGCGTCGTCGAGGCCGAGGTCGTCCGTGGCGGGGCGCTTCCCGATGGTGACGAACAGCCGGTCGGCGACGATCTCGGACCGGGTCCCGTCCTTCTCCACGGTGAGCCGCACACCGTCGCCGGAGCGGTCGAGCGCGAGGGCCCGCGTGCCGGCGCGCGGCACGACCTTCCGCTCCTCGAGGCGACGGGTGAGCTCCGCCGCGAGCTCGGGGTCGATCCCCGGCAGCAGTTGCGGCAGCAGCTCGACGAGGGTCACCTCCGCCCCGGCGGAGGCGAGGTACTCCCCGAGCTCGCAGCCGCTCACCCCTCCCCCGAGCACGACGACCGACCGGGGCAGCTCCGAGAGGTCGAGGACGTCGTACGCGGTGAGCACTTTCCGCCCGTCGGGCTCGAAGCCCTTGAGCGACGTCGGCACGGCGCCCACGGCGATGACGGCGGCGGCGAAGTCGATGCGTTCGCGCCCTCCGTCGGGGGCGGTGAGCTCCGCGGACCGGGGCCCGGTGAACCGGACGCGGCCCGGTAGGACGGTGACCTGGGCCGAACGCAGCAGCGCCGCGACGCCCTGCCGCTCCTTCGCGACGATCGCGGCCTTCCACCGCTGGGCGGCCGCGAGGTCGAACCGTACCGTCCCCTCGACGAGGACCCCGACCTCCGGCCCCTCCACGCGGACGTGCTCGAACAGCCCGGCCGCATGGATGAGCGCCTTCGAGGGGATGCAGCCGCGGTTGAGGCACTCCCCCCCCAGCTGGTCGGCCTCCACGAGGAGGACCTTCTTCCCCAGCTGCCCGAGCCGGATCGCCGCCATGTAGCCGGCGGGCCCGCCGCCGACCACGAGCGCCTCCGTCGCCCGCGCGTACGTTCCGGCCATCGTCAGCTCCCCGGAGCGGCCGGCGACGACCCGCCGGCCGGGACCGCGGCGACGACGTCCCGGAACAGGCTCTCGGCCGGCGGGGGCGGCGTCCCCTCGGCCGCGGCGATCGCCTCGCGGAGGGCGCCGTCGATCTGCCGCTGGAGCTCGCGCAGGAGGTCCTCCGACAGCAGGCCCAGCTCGCCCAGGAGGCGCTCGAGCCGCCGCACCGGGTCGTGCTCCGCCGCGCGCTGGGCCCAGTCGGCGGGCTGGTAGCGTCCGGGGTCGTCGGACGTCGAGTGCGCGCTCATCCGGTAGAGGACGCACTCGAGCAGCGACGGCCCGCCGCCCGCCCGGGCGCGCTCGAGCCCCTCGGCGAACGCGCGGTACGTGGCGACGAAGTCGGTCCCGTCGACCCGACGGCCCGGGAACCCGTACTCCTTGGCCTTGTCGGCGAGCGCGGGCACCCGGCTCTGCCGGTCGACCGGCAGCGAGATCGCCCACTGGTTGTTCGTGCAGACGAACAGCACCGGCAGCTGGAAGACGCCCGCGAAGTTGAGCCCCGCGTGGAAGTCGCTCACCGAGGTGGCGCCGTCCCCGAAGAAGGCGAGGGCGACGGCCGGGTCCCGGCGCAGCTTCGCCGCGTACGCGAGCCCCACCGCGTGGGTCACCTGCGTACCGACGCAGCTCGACATCGAGACGTAGTGCACCTCCCGGGCGGTCGGGTGGCACGGCATCTGCCGGCCCAACGCCGGGTCCATCCCGTCGGCGAACAGGTGGTGGACGTACGTCGCGACCGGGTGCCCCCGGACCAGCGCCACCAGCTGCTCGCGGAGGCCGGGGAACACCCAGTCCTCCGGGCGCGCGGCGAGGCCCGCCGCGACGCTCACCGCCTCCTGCCCGGTCGCGGGACCGTAGAAGCCGACTCGCCCCTGGCGCTGGAGCGCGGTCATCCGCTCGTCGAGCGACCGGGCCGTCCGCATCCAGCGGTACGCGGTCCAGAGGGTCCGCGACCAGTCCGCGCCGAGCGCGCGCTCGAGGTCCGCCGCCCGGTAGTCGAGCGGCAGCGGAGCGGGCGGCTCGCTCATGCCATTTCCGCGAGCAGCTGGTGCGGGTCCTCGAGATGCGACTTCACGACGGCGAGGAACTGGGCCCCGACGATCCCGTCGAGCACGCGATGGTCGAGCGAGAGCGAGAGGTTCATGAGGTCGGCCGGGCCGAGCTGGCCGTCCGCGCGGTAGACCGGACGACGGGCGATCCGGTGCACCCCGAGGATCGCCACCTCGGGATAGTTGAGGATCGGCGTCGCGAGGACGCCCCCCAGCGCGCCGAGGCTCGTGATCGTGAACGTGCCCTCGCTCATCTCCGCCCGCGAGAGCTTCCCGTCCCGAGCCCGCTCCGACAGCGACTGGATCTCCTGGGCGAGCGCCGAGAGGCTCTTCGCCTCGGCCGAGCGGAGCACCGGCACGACGAGCCCGTCCGGCGTCGCCGTCGCGATGCCGATGTGGTAGCGCCGGTAGACGAGCAGCTCCTGCCGCGCGTCGTCGAACCGCGCGTTGAGCGTCGGGTACGCCCGGAATCCCGCGATGACCGCCTTGACGATGAACGGGAGGTAGCTCAGGCGGACCCCGCCCTTCTCCACGTGCTTCGCGATCCGGTCCCGGAGTCGGACGAGCTCGGAGACGTCCACCTCCTCGACGTAGGTGTAGTGGGCCGCCTTGTGCCGCGCCTCCGTCATGTGCTCGGCGATGACCCGTCGGATCCCGCGGAGCGGGATGACCTCGAGCAGGTCGTCGCGGGCCGGCGTCGTGGCCGTGCGGGCCGATGCCGGCGGGGCCTCCGGGGCCGGTGTCGGGACGGCCGACGGACCGGGAGCCGGCGGCGGCGCGGGCCCGGTGGACGGCGGCGGGGCCGTAGCCGGTTCCGAGAGGTCGGACTCCTGGATCCGG
>JASHRQ010000093.1 GCA_030037265.1 Thermoplasmata archaeon
CGGAGGCGTGGGATGGGCCGGCCGTAGGTTCGGCGGGGCGCCGGCGGTGGCCGGGCTGTCGAGAGGCGTGCGGGTCCGACGCGACCTCGCGCGGACGGGGTGCGGTCGCTCGCCGGGGCTCGCGGCGGGCGCGACTCGCCCGGAAGGTCCGGCGCCGCGAGGAGCATCAACACCGCGCCGATGAGCGCGATGATCCCCAGGGCGAGCAGGACGAACCAGATCGGCACGCGACCCAGGAACGTGGCCGTCGGCTGGGCCTTGAGCCAGAGCGCCGCGACGACGCTCCCCCCGCCGAAGAAGAGGAACGGAGCGGCGGACTGGAGTCCGGTCGACTCGTCCGGCTCGCGCGCGGCCCGGACCGGCGCCTCGTCGTCCCCGACGGCCGCGGCCGGGTACCGAGACGCGCCTCCGGAACCTCGGGCTGACGGTGTGGGGTAGGTACCAGCGGCCATCCGCAGCGTGCTCGCCCGATCGACGTGCCCGTCCATCGCCTACTTCGCGCTGCGAGGAGTTGAACCTGTCGGAGGGGAGCGCGGCCCCCCTGGCCTCGGACGCGGCAGGGGCTTAGCCCGGCGCGTCGGGCGGCCCCGACGGTCCGGGCGGAGCCGGGCGATACGGCTCGGCGCCCACGCCCCGCGGCAGGTCCGGGGCGCCTCCCGCGGCCGCCCGGACGTGGGCCCGGTCGGCGTACGCCTTCCGGAACTCGGAGCGCTGCCGCGAGGTGATCCACTTCGCCGCCTCGAGCTGGCCCAGCCCCTCGTCGAGCTTGTGGAGGAGGTCCGGGTCGGTGAGCACGTCCGCCGCCCGCGTGAGCTCCTGGGTGGCCACGCTGAGCCACGGGTCGTGCTGGAGCGACTCCTCCATCGTCGTCCGGAGCACCTTGTCGAACTGGGCGGTCCGGGGCTCGAGCGGGAGAACGACCCCGCCGAAGATGCTCTTGAGCGTCCCCGCGAGCCCCTTCTCCGCGCGCACCTGCATGGGCGGGAACACCAGCTGGCGGATGCCGCGGGGGCCCCGCAGGGTGGCGGTCCAGAGCGGGAACCAGATCACCCGCACCGGCGCCAGGGACGGGAGAGGGAGGAAGTAACCCGCGAGCAGGTTCTTCTGCATCGACCGGGCGGAGATCTGGCCGTCGATCGCCTGCAGGAGGTCGGAGCCGACGCCCAGGAACTCGTCCCGGAACAGCTCGCGCTCGGACAGCTGGCGCGCCTGCTCCCGCTCCAGGTCGACGATGCGGCTCCCGAGCCGCTCCAGCTCCGCCCGCTCGCGCGCGTGCAGCTCCTCGATCTCGTGCCGGTGCTCCGCGATCGCCCGCTGGGCCTGACGGATCGCCTGCTCCGCGTCCTTCCCGCGCGCGACGTGGGCATCGGCGTCGGTGCGGCGGTGCGTGGCCCGCATCGCGAGCGCGTCGGTGGTCGCCTTCGTCGCCTCCGCTCGGGCGATCGTCACCTGGGCCCGTCGGATCTCCTCGGCGTGCTGGGCGACCGACTGGCGGTACCGGGTCTGGGTGGCGTCCACCTCCTTCGCGAGCTCCCGAACGGCGTCGTCGACGCGCCGGCCGCCCTCATGGACCGCCTGACGGTACTCCGCCTCGAGCTGCGCGGTCAGCGCGGCGATCTCGTCGTGGAAGCGGGTCCGGATGGCCCCCAACGACGCGAGGTCCTGGGAGAAGCGGTCGAGCCAGGTGCGCATCTGCTCGACCACGTCGCGGTACCACGCGACGTCGTGCCGCGCCGGGAGGAACCCCGCGTGCGGCACCTGCGGCTCGCTCCGGAACTCGCTGTGCGACAGGACGTCGAACAGGAGCGGCGGGTCGACGGGGAGGAACCCCTCCACGTTGAGCAGCTCGGCGCCCGGGTCGTGGCCGAAGAACGGGAGGAGTCCCCGCGCCTGCTGCGCGAACTCGGCCGGGGGCACCCGCCGGTCGAGCATCTGGTGGATCCGGTCCATCGGCGGGAGCAGCGTGTACCGGAAGGTCCGGCGCCAGACGCCGGTCCCGTCGAAGATCGCGACCTCGTCGGGCGTGCGGCCGGGCCGAATGATGAGCGGCCAGTAGACGTTCGCGACGGCCTCGACCTCCTCGCTCCCCCCGCCCGTGAGCACGTGCAGGAGCCGGCGTCGCTCGTTCTCGACGGCGACCAGGATGGTCGCGAGGACGATCGTCTCCGGGAGCTCCTGGGGGTGGCCCTCGGCGTCGGCCCGCATCGCGAAGCCGAGCGTCACCTCGTCCGGCTGCCACGCCGACGGGGGCTGCGTGACCGTGCCGCGGCGGGGCTGCTTCGCCTGGACGCCCCGATGGAGCTCGTCGAACGTCGGCTCCGCCGACGGGGCGGCCGGGGTCGTCTGGGGGCTGCCGCCCTCGGCATCCTGCTCCGCCCCTTTGGACGAGGCGGCGGTCCGCTTCACCACGCTGTGCAAGAGGCGGTCCCCTCGGTAATAAATACACACGCTGCCGGCCGGTGGGCCGGGAGGGAGTCGTCGCTGGTGGGCCGCAGCGGAGTCCGGCCCGTCGTGGGGCCCCGTGCGTCGCACCGGCGACGCCGACGGCGCGGTCCCGCGCTGACCGTCGACGCGGTCTGGCTCTCCGGGGGTCGAGTGCTCCTCGTTCGTCGGCGGCAGGAACCGTTCCGGGACCGGTGGGCGCACCCGGGGGGATTCGTCGGACCGGCGGAAACGGTAGATCAGGCGGTCCTCCGGGAGCTCGCGGAGGAGACGGGTCTCCGGCCGACCCGAGTGACGCTGCTCGGCGTCTACTCCGACCCCGGGAGGGACCCGCGGGGGCCCACCGTCAGCGTCGCCTTTCTCGCCGTCGGGCCGGCGACGCGGCCGACGGGAGGTTCCGACGCGGCAACGGCGCGCTGGACCCCGCTCGCCCGGATCGGACGGCTAGCGTTCGACCACGCGCGGATCCTCGCCGACGCCCGTCGGCGCCCGCGTCAGTCTTCCCGCGCGTAGCGGCTGTACGAGGCGTCGCTCGCCCGCTTCAATCGCGCGCCGTCGCGGTCGCAGGTGGGCCGCGCGCTCGGCGGGACGTCGATCACGTATCCGCCCCCGCACTTCGGGCATTCGTAGTACGGCATGGTCCACAGCCTCCCCCCGCATTGCGCCGGGGTTTTATAAACCCCCGCCGAAGCGAGCGCCCGCCGATGGACGAAGGGAGACGGGGGTCGCGGCGCCGAACTCCCCGCGCCCCGCCTCGCCGGCCCGTTCGCGTGCTCCCTTCGCCGCCGCCCCCGCCCGAGCCGGCGCGGGAACGGTTCCGGCACCTGGACGACTACCGTATCCGGCGCGAGTGGGAACGGTACGAAGGTACCCCGCTCCGCGACCTGTTCCGGGAGCTGCGGGAGCGGTTCCTGCTCCGGCATCGCCCCGCCCAGAACGGGCTCGCCGCCGAGATCGGCCCCGGGCCGGGCCGGTTCACCGCGCGCGTGGGCCATCCGGAGGACCGACGGGTGCTGCTCGACCTCTCGCGGTCCATGCTCGAACGGGCGCGCGCCGTCTCGGGGGTCGGCCGGCTCCGGCTCGTGCAGGGGGACGCGGTCCGGCCCCCGCTCCGTCCCGGGTCCTTCCACCAAGTGGTGGCGCTCGGCAACCTGGTGGGCTTCGCGGGGGAAGAGGCGCTCGAGCTCGTCGGCGCGCTGGCCGGCCTGGTGGCCCCTGGCGGCACGCTGGTCCTCGAGACGGTCGCGGGCGGGGGGGAACGGTCCCGCTACCTGCACCGGCTCCCACCCGGCGCGGTCGCCCGGCTCCTCCACGCACCGGTCCGGGCGGTCCAGCCTCGGGTGGAACGAGAGGGGTTCGTCCCGCTCCGGTGGGAGGTTCGGGGCTCCTCCGGGTTCCTCCGGCTGGGCCCCACGGCGGTCCGGGACCGGCTCGCGCAGGCCGGCCTGCGGGTCGTCGAGGTCCTGGCGGTCGCTCCGCTCCTGGGGTCGGATGCCGCGCGGATCCCGCGGCCGGGCGACGACCCGGTGGCCTGGAGCCACCTGCTCGAGCTGGAGGAGGCGGTCGGGAGGGCTCCCGCGCGTCAGGAGCGCGCGGCGGCGCTCCTCGTGGCGGCGGAGAGGCCCGGGAGCCCGACCGACCCCCGCTGGCTCACAATTAAGTAAGATGGCCACCGCTTGACAGGCGGGGGATCGTGCCGGCCAACCAGCGGCCGTCCACCGGCTCGTCTTCGTCCGGTAAGGCCACGCCGCCGCGCGCTCGGCGGCCGACCTCGCAGGACCTGGAGCGGGCCCGGCAGGACGCCCTCATCCAGCTCAAGATCGGACGCTCGGCGCACTACTACAGCGTCGGGGTGTCGGTCGCGCTCCTGGTCGACGCGATCCTCGTGCTGCTGGTGCGCCCGGGGGTCCGGCCCGCGACCCCGGAGGCGCTCGCCAGCCTCTTCCCGGCACTCTTCCCGCTGCTGGCCGGGCTGTTCCTGTCCGCCGTCGCGGTGAAGCTGAAGTGGGAGGCGAACCGCTTCTCGTTCTCGGAAGCGCACTTCCTCGTGAGCTGGGGCGCGCTGGTGCTCGACGCGGTCCTCACCTTCCTCGTCCTCGCGCGCCTCGCGCACTTCGGGCCGACCGGGCACTGGACGCTGCTCCCCGCGATCTACCCGCTCGCCCTGCTCGCGGTCGCGGCCCCGCTCGTCTCGCTCGCGCTCACCTGGTCCGACTGGAGCCAGCGCAAGGTCGGCGCGGTCGCCTCGGCGGTCGTTCCGGTCCCGATCGCGCTGAGCCTGTTCGTGCCGGCGGTGATGGCCGCGGCCTCCTCGGAGATCACGGCGCTCACCACGACCCTCCTCGTCGGCGCCGTGCTGTTCCAGACCTCCGGCTCGTTCCTCCACCTCATCTCGTCGGGGACCGCGGTCCACGAGCGCGAGGTGATCTCCGGCGGGCAGGGCCACCTCCAGGCGCTCGCCGAGGACCTCCAGCAGAAGGAGGAGGCGCTGCTGTTCCGCGAGCAGACGCTGATCCAGCGGGAAGCCGACGTGGACAGCGCGGAGGCCGAGCTCCACGACCGGACCCGGACGTTCGAGCAGGACCGCTCCGCGCTGGACGCCCAGCTCACCGACCTCGACCACCGGACGGCCGAGGTGACGCAGCGCGAGCAGACGGTCCAGATCACCGGCGCGCGCGTCGAGACGACGCGCCAGACGCTCGAGGAGCGCGAGGCGGCGGTCGCCGCGAAGGAGCAGCAGGTCGGCACCCGCCACGAGTCCGTCTCCGGCCGCGAGTCGGCGATCGGGCAGCGGGAGATGGACGCGGGTCGCCGCGACCTCGAGCTGAAGGCGCTCGGCGACGAGCTCGACCGGAAGCAGGCGGACCTCCGGCTGCTCGCCGACCGGCTCGCGGCGCGGGAGACGCAGATCGAGCAGAAGACCGGCGAGCTGCTCCAGCTCGAGGGGGACCTCCGCGGGCGCGCCGGGCTCGCGACGGTGTCGAACGCGGGGAAGGACGCGCTCTCGCGGAAGAGCGCGGACGTCGCGCGGAAGGAGGTCGAGGTGGCCCAGCTCCGCGTGCGGCTGGACGAGGAGCGGAAGACGCTCGAGGAGCGGGCGAGCCAGCTCGCCGTCGCGTTCGACGACGCGAAGAAGGCCCGCGAGGAGCTCAACCGGCGGGAGCAGGCGGTGCTCGGCCGCGAGCAGGTGGTGCGCCAGCGGGAGGCCGACGCGGCCGCGAAGCAGGAGTCGGCCGCGCAGCTGACCACGCAGTACGAGGCCGCGGTCCGCCGGGCCGAGGACCGGCTCAAGGAGGTCAACGAGCGGGAGGCCAAGTTCGGGACCCAGGTGTCGGAGGTCGACCGGATCGGCCACGTGCTGTCGACCCGCGAGACGACGGTCAAGGAGCGCGAGCGCCAGCTCGGCCAGCTCCGGGAGGAGTTCGCCCGGAGGGAGCGGGACCTGACGCAGCGCGAGCGGTCGCTCGAGGCGAGGGAGTCCCAGCTGTCGGTCCAGTCGCTCGAGCTCGATCGCCGCGCGTCCGTCGGACGGACGCTCGCCCCGGGCAGCGGGGCGGGCGACGCCGACTACCTCGAGCGGCAGAAGGTCCTGGACCTCCGCGAGCGGCAGCTGCGGGAGCGCGAGCAGGCGGTCGTCCGGCAGCGCGCGGAGCTCACGAGCGACTCGGCCGCGGCGGCGGGCACGCTCGCGCCGCCGACGGTGCAGCGGCAGAAGGACCGCCTGCCGTCCGGCACCGCCCGGCTGGACGACCTCCTCGCCGGCGGCCTGCCGCCGAAGGCGCACGTGCTGCTCGTCGGCCCCGCCTTCACGGGCAAGGAGGTGCTCCTGTACTCGTTCATCGCGGAGGGGCTCCGGCGCGGGGAGCCGGCGATCCTCGTCACGACCTCCCGGTCGCCCGAGGAGACCGCGGGGGACATCGGCAAGGTGACGGCGCAGTTCAAGGAGTACGAGCAGCTCGGCCTCGTGACCTGGATCGACGCGTCGAACCCGGACGCGGCCCCCGGCGCGACGCCGGCCGACGACCACCGGACGGTCGTGAAGGGCCCGAGCGACCAGGCCGGGATCCTGACCGCGCTCGTCCGGGCGGCGCAGCGCGCCGAGGCCTCGAAGAGCGGCGCGTTCCGCGTCGGGTTCCTGAGCCTCTCCACCTCGCTCGCCCACACGGACGAGAAGGAGGCGTTCGCGTTCTTCCAGAACTTCGTGGGGATCCTCAAGGCGCGGCCGGCGCTCGCGCTGTACCTCGTCGACCAGGGCACCGTGCCGGAGGCGCGCATCGAGGTCGCGCAGAGCCGGCTCGACGGGGCGATCCACTTCAAGCAGGAGCGGGGCCGGTCGTACCTCTCGGTGCAGGGGCTGGGCGACGTCCAGACGCGGGACTGGGTGGAGTACCGGGCGACGAACCGCCAGCTCGTCATCGGCTCGTTCGCGCTCGAGCGGATCCGGTAGGAGCGGCGCGCGCGGCTCGCGCGCTAGAACCCGGCCAGCAGCTCGTCGATCGCGCGCGCCGGCTCCGCCGCCCGCACGACCGCGCTCGACACGAGCACGCCCTCCGCGCCCAGCTCGAGCGCGCGCCGGACATCGCACCGGTCGTGCACCCCGGCCCCGCACAGGACGTGCGTCCCCGGGGAGACCGAGTGCACGACCCGCACCGAGCCCGAGACGACCTCGGGGCGGGCGGAGGAGACCGACCGGAGGCCCCCGATGAGCTCGGGCGGTTCGACGGCGAGGTACGCCGCCCCAAGGCGCGCGAGCCGGCCCGCCTGCGCGACGTCCCTCGCGCAGACGACCGGCGTCAGGCCCACGTCCCGGAGCCGGCCGACGACCCGGGCGGCCGTGGCGAACGGCAGCGGGCGCTCGGAGTGGTTCACGAGGCTGCCCCGCCCTCCCGCCGCCGCGATCGCCTCCGGGACGAGATACCCCGTGCGCGGACCGGCCTCGTGCGCGTCCGCGTGCTGGGCGAGGACCGGCAGGTCCACCCTCGCCGCGACGAACGCGAGGTCCGGTGCGGCGGGGGCGACGGCGGCCGAGACGCCGAACCGGCGCGCGGACCGCTCGAGCTGTCGCGCGAGCGCGAGCCCGCGGGGACCCAGCCCCTCGGGGTACGACTTGAGATTGACCAGGAGGAGCGGCGCGCCGAGCGGCGCGGAGCTACCGGGCGGCCGCCTTGGTGCGCTTCGGCCGGGAGCAGATGGCGTACTCGTCGCCGTCGAAGAACACCTCCCGGTCGGGGTGCTTCCGCTGGAACTCCGAGATCTTGCTGAGGACGTCCTCGAGCGTCGTGCTCTCATCGTTGGGGTCGATCCTCAGGTGAACCGTCTTCTCGCTCTTCTCGGGGCGGTGCCCAGTGACGGCCATGGGTCAGGGGGCGAGGGTTACCGCCCGCCCTCCCTTAAAGACTTCATCGGCGAAATGGACGGGTCCGGTCGCCGCCCGGAGCGCGGGGCGCTCGCCGTCGGACCCGTCGGGGCCGGGGCGCCCGGCCGGCGCGGTCCCGGGGACGCCGGAGCCCCGGCCGCGGCGCGGAACGCCGGCCGAGCCGGGAGCGCAGGCTTAACACTCCCGCCGGGATCGACGCGGAGCACGGGACGGCCATGAAGGACCGGGACGAGCTCCAGCGGGTCGTGTTCAACCAGACCCGGGTCATCCTGGTGCGCGACCTGTCGGTCATGAACCCCAACCTGGTGCCGGGCTCCCAGGGACTCGTCGTCGGCAAGCTCGCGAACTACACGCTCAAGGTCGCGTTCCCGAAGGTCACGGTCGGGGTCAACTGGCGCGACTGCGACATCGTCGAGGGGAAGACCGGGATGCCCACCGAGGCGGACCAGCCGAAGGTGATCCCGGGACCGCGTCCCCAGGGCGAGTGAGCGCCCGCCGCCGGGGCGGTCAGGACGGAACGATCCGGTCGAGCGCGGCCCGGAGCGGCGCCACCTCGCGGAACGACCGGGGGGACTCCAGCGCCCACTCCGCGCCCGCCGGGAGCCGCTCGGGGATGAGCCGGGCGTCGCCCGGACGCTGGGCGTGCTCCGCCTCGACCCGAAACACCGCGTCGACGACGGAGGAGAACGCGGGGTCGGGCCGGCCCCGGAGCGTCAGGACCGACGAGACGTTCTCGCGCTTCACGAGCGCGTGGAGCCGGCGCGGGTCCGCGTCCCGGACCGGGAACCGCAGCGCGAACCGCTCGACGTTCGCGACCACGAACGCCGCCGCGCGCTTCGACAGCCCGACGGAGCCGAGCAGCCGCTGGATCGGCGGCGGCAGCAGAAGGTAGTCGACCAGCGGGTCGACCTCGCCGGGCGATTCGTCCCGCTGGACGAGCGTCCACAGCCCCAGGTGCGCGAGCGCGAGGTCCGGCAACATCTCGTCCGGGTCGTCGACGCGCACCAGCCGTTCGTCGGGCACCGACCGAGCGACGCGGCCGTCGTCCGGGTCCGGGGGCCGGGCCGGGTCCCCCACCTGGACCCAGTAGAAGTCGCCGTCGAGCGCCTGCGCGAGCGCGTAGGCCGCCACGTGCAGGAGGAGACGCGAGCGCCCGGTGACCAGCATCGAGACCGGTCCGGACCGGAGGGGCGCCGGGAACTCCTCGGACGTCGCTGGGTCCCCCACGGACGGCCCCACCCCACCGGGCCCAGCCGGAGGCCCGCTAAGAGATATCCGCCCGACCGACGGGCGCGGCCGCCCGGCGCGGCCCTACGTGAGCCGGTAGATCCTCCGGCGGGAGTCGACCAGCGACACGCTCTCGCCCACGAGCCCCTTGCGACGGAGCTCCTCGAGCGCGCTCTGGACGGTCCGGCGCGGCAGCTGCGAGAGCCGGACGATCTCGCCCTGGTCGAGGCCGTGGTAGCTCTCGAGGAGGTAGTAGACGAACTTCGTCGCCGGGGAGCCCTTCACCTCGTGCGAGCTCCGGACCGTGCCGAACGTGTCGCCGCGGAGCCCCCGGCGCTGCGTCGCGAGCGGGAGGACCGACGGCAGCGCGACGTTCCCCAGGTTGACCTCGTTGCCGAGCTCGACCAGGAGCTGGATCTGCTGCCGCTCCTGCGGCGCCTCGAACAGGAGGTCGGCCATCGGGTGGGTCGCGAGGATCGTCCGGACCCAGTCCCACTTGATGTTCCCCTCGCCGTCGTAGATCCCGACCCCGCGGCCGGATTCCCGGCTCTCGAGGATCACCCGGGACGGCTTCAGGAGGCGCGCGGCCTGGACCCGCTCGACGGTCTCGTGCAGCGAGAGCTGGTTCTGCGGGTTCTTCTTCCCCACCTCGATGAAGAACTCGAACCCCAGGTGGCGGGCCTCCTCGGCGAGCTGGGCGATCCGCGAGGCCGGGATGTCGATGATGCCGTCCGAGATCTCGACGAAGTCGAAGCCGGCCGCGCGGCACCCCTCGAAGAACGCGCCGACCCGGTCGCGGACGACCGCGTACTCGAGCAGCGTGCCCCCCGTCGCCACCTGGATCCCCGCGTCGTGATACGCCCGGACCCGCTCGGCGAGCCGCTCGCGCGGCAGCAGCATCGGCAGGCCCCAGCCGACCTTCACGACGTCCACGTGCGGGGCGATCGACTCGATGAACGATGGCGTGACCGGCTCGAGCCGGTCGAGCGCGTGCGTGAGGCCGCTCGAGGATCGGGGGCGGACCAGGTCCGCCTTGGCCGGGAAGAACGGCTCTTCTCCCTTTTTCCGCGCAGATACCGCCACCGGTTATCCCAACTCGGCGCGGATACGGCAGCGAGGAATATTTGAGTCTCCGGTAACCGGGGGTCTACCCGAACGCGGGGATCGGCTTCCCCTGCATCGTACCGGGGACCGGGACTCCGAGGTACCGCAGCACCGACGGGGCGATGTCGATGATCGCCTGCGGCGGCTGACGGCCCCCCTCCCGGGCCCCCGGGGCGGCGAACGCCCAGAGCCCGTCGAACGAGTGCACCGCGTCGTCCGGCCCGGTATCGTTCTCGGTGAGGAAGAGGCCCGGGTGGCCGAGCGTGCCCGCGGAGCGCCACCGGAGGTCGCCGAAGTAGACCATCAGGTCCGGCGGGTCCCCGCGCACCTCCCGGTACGCCGTGGCCGGCTCGACGACCCGGGCGCCGAGCGGCCGTCCGTCCGGCCGCCGGACGGATGCGAGGGCCCGGCCGAGGCCCGCGACGAACCCGGGCACCTCGGCCGGCGCGAGCTGTCCGGACGGCTCCCGGCCGCGGACGTTCAGGAAGATCCGCGCGTAGTAGCCCCCCGCGCCCCAGGCGCTCGTCCGCTCCCAGTCGACGTCCGCCTCCTCGATCGGCGTGCCGGGCCGGAGCCGCGCCCCGTCGCGGAGCACGAGATGGCCCTCGCGTCGGAGCCATTCGTTGATGCAGAAGCATCCCTCCATCGCCTGGCTCCCGTGGTCGGAGGCGAGCAGCACGCCCACGTCGGGCGGTACCCGCGCGAGGAGCTCGCCGATCTCCCGGTCGAGCATCGCGTAGTACCGGTCGGCCACCGACGCGTACTCGGAGTCCCGGACCGCCCGGGGGTGATGCGGGTCGAAGAACTTCCAGAACGCATGGTGGAGTCGGTCCGGACCGATCTCGTGGAGCGCGAACAGGTCCCACGCCTCCCGCTGCCAGAGCGCGCGGGCGACGGCGAACCGCTTCCGGGTCATGTCGAACAGCTCCCGCTCGACGCGCGGCCGGTCCTCCGCGCGGAACGTGATGTCGAAGACGTAGCCGCCGGCGACGCGCTCGACCTCGTCGGCGAGCGCGGCCGGCGTCACGAAGTCGCGCGCCCCGTCGGGCGTGAGGAAGTCGGAGACGTAGATGCCGTTCACCCGCGGCGGAGGGTAACCGGGCGGCATCCCGATCACCGCCACGCGCTTCCCCAGGCGGGAGAGGATCTGCCAGACCGGAGGGTGCGGCAGCATCTGCGGCGTCGGCGTGTACATCTCGGTGTACGACCCCGGCCGCCGGTGGCGGAAGCCGTACAGGCCGAGCGAACCCGGGTCCATCCCCGTGAACATCGTCGCCCAGGCCGGCACCGTGATCGGGGGGTCGGTGCTGCGGAGCGTGCCGAACCGGGACCGCGCGAGCAGCTCCCGCACGTGGGGCATCTGGGGCAGGAACCGGTCGAACAGGAACTCCGGAGGGACGGAGTCCAGCCCGAGCACCAGGAGACGCGGACGCGCGGGCGCCACGGGGTCGGCCACGGACCGGACCTCAAACCGTTGTCGTTCCGCGAGACCCCGCCGCGCCCCGCGCTCAGCCGAACCTCTCCCGTCGCCACCGGAGGAGGAAATAGACGATGAGCAGCAGCGCGAAGCCGCCGAGGAGCCCCGCGGCGAAGAAGTCGACGGGCGGGTACACGCACCCGGGAGCGGTAGCCGTTAGATAGGCTGCACCGGTCGGCCGCGCGAATGGCGACCGACGGGACCCGGCCTCCCCGCACGGGGAAGGTCTCGCCGGGCTTCTTCGACCGGGTCGTCCGACGGCGCCTGGGGGCGCACCGGTCCGACGTGCTCGAGGGGCCCGGCGTCGGCCGGGACGTGGGCGTCGCGCGCGGCGCGGCGGAAACGGTCCTCGTGGCCACGACGGACCCGTTCTATGTGCTGCCGCAGTTCGGCTGGCGGGACGCCACCTGGTTCGGCTGGCAGATCGTCGCGAGCGACCTCGCGACGGCCGGCCTCCCGCCGCAGTTCGTCCTCCCGAACCTCAACCTGCCGCCCCGCCTGGGCGCCGGCCCGCTCCGAACGATCCTGAGCACGATCCACGAGGAAAGCCGTCGGGTGGGCGCGGCGGTGCTCACCGGCCACACCGGACGGTACGAAGGAGTGGAGTTCCCGATCCTGGGCGCGCTCGCGATGCTCGCGTTCGCGCCGTCCTCCGAAGTGCTCACCGCTCGGGAGACCCCCGTCGGCGCCCGGCTGCTCGTGACCCGTTCGGCCGCGCTCGAGGCGGCCGTCACGATGGCGTACCTGTTCCCCCGCCGGGTGCGGGACCGGTGCGGGCCGTCGGTGGCGCGGAGGCTACGGGCCCGGCTCCGCGAGCTCACGGTGGTGCCGGCCGCGCTCGCCGCCGTCCGGGTCGGCCGCCGAGCCGACGGCGTCTGGGCGATGCACGACGCCACCGAGGGAGGGGTCCGTACGGCCATCTGGGAGATGGCCCGCGCGTCGGGCAAGAGCGTGGAGCTCGACGCGGAGCCCATCCCGGTGGACCCCGACATCGCCTCGGTCTGCCGCGAATTTCACCTGGAACCGCTCCGGGCCAGCAGCGAAGGCACGCTCCTCCTCGCGGCGGCGCCGGACCGCTCGGACGAGCTCCGCCGCGCGTTGGGTCGGATCGGGATCCCACTGACCGACATCGGTCGATTCACCGGGCGGGGCGCCGGCGTGCGGGACCGACGAGGCCCGTGGGGCGCTCCCGCGCCCGACTCGTTCTGGCCCGCGGTGCAACGGGCCCGTCGGAAAGCGTGATATCCGTTCCGCGGCTCGCCCCCGGTGCTGGGGGAGCTGTGACGCAGCTGAGAGGACGGCCCGATGCCGTCGACCCCTTGAACCTGATCCGGACAATACCGGCGAAGGGAAGAACGTGGCTCGAACCATAGAGCCCCCCGGCGGGACGCCGGGGGGATGACGGGGAACCGCCCGGAACTCCCTTCGACCGTGGGACGGCCGGAGGCGACCGCCCGGGGGCGGGCGCGTCGGCTCCGCCGCTCGTGGGCGTGGGCGCTTGTCGTCGGCGCGATGGTGGTCGTCGCGTCGTTCGGTACGTACTACTACCTCGAGAACCGCACGTCGGTCTGCACCGGGGGCCCCCACCGTCTCGCGATCGAGACGTACGCGAGCTTCTTCGACTCGGGGCCCGCTCCGGCCGCCGCCCGGGCCGCGCTGTTCGGCGGCTTCGAGAACGCCACGCACAGCACGGTGTGCGTCGAGTACGTTTCCGGGGACCTCGCCCAGTCGCTCCTGACCTCGCCGAACCGGCCGGACGTCGTGGTCGGACTGGACGAGCTCACCGCCCCGAGCGTGGACGCGGCGGGCCTGCTGGTCGACTACGCGTCGCCGCTGCTGTCGGGCGTCCCCTCCGCCCTCGTCGACGCGATCGCCCCGGACCACTCGGTCACCCCGTACGAGTACGGGTACCTGGGGCTCGACTACAACGTCTCGTACGACGCGAGCCACGGGCACCCGTTCTCCTCGGGCGACTACCTGACCGACCTCGAGGAGAACGGCTCGCTCGCCCGGCAGTTCCTGTACGAGCTCCCGACGACCGACATCACCGGGCAGGAGTTCCTCGCGATGGAGGTCGCGTACTCGGAGGAGGTCCTGCACGCGAACTGGACCACCTTCTGGCGGGCCATCGGCGCCACGGCGCCGTCGACGACCGACTGGGGAGCCGGCTTCGGCGAGTTCTCGGCGGGCACGTACGCGAGCTTCGTAAGCTACACCACGGACCCGGCCTACAACGCGTACTATGGGCCGGTCGGCACCGTCAACTCGTCGGTACTGCGGGACGGCGGCCTGAACTACAGCTGGGAGACCGTCTACGGCGTCGGCATCGTGCGCGGGGGGGTGCACAACCTCTCGCTGGCGGAGGCGTTCGTGAACTGGATGCTCTCGTCCGGCACCCAGTCGGCGATCCCGCTCAACGAGTGGGAGTACCCGGCCGTGGCCGGGACGCCGCTCCCCGCGGCGTTCGACTGGTCCGTTCCTCCGTCCGACATCACCCCGCTCAACAGCTTCCAGAGCGCGGCCCAGACCTCGGCCGACCTTCCCGGCTGGATCCTCGAGTGGCAGTCCGCGGTGAGCGGCTAGGGGACCCGGCCGGTGTCGGATCCTCCCGCCGCTCCCGTCGCTCCCGCGACCCGTTTCCGGCTCCCGGGAGCGCTCGTCGACTCGGCCGCCGGGCTTCCCACGCTCCTGTTCGTCCTCCTGTTCGCCGGGCTCCCGGCCGCCCTCCTGTTCGGGGACGCGCTCCAGCACTTCGGCCTCGGTCCCGGGTTCGCGGCGCTCCTGTGGGGCCCCTCCCTCGACGCCGCGGTGGCGCGGAGGGCACTGGAGAACTCGGCGGTCCAGGGCGGGCTCAGTGCCGCGCTCGCCTTCGCGTGGGGGTACCCCGCCGGGCTGTTCCTCGGGCGGCACGACTTCCCGGGCCGACGGACGCTGCTCGGATTCCTCCTCGTGCCGTTCCTCCTTCCGCCGCTCGTCGTCGTGCTGGGACTGGACGCGCTGTTCGGCCCGACCGGCCTGCTCGGTGGACCGCTCGGCGTCCTCGGCCGCGGGCTCCCCGCGATCCTCCTCGCGAACGTCTTCTACGACGCGTCCGTGGTCGCGCTCTTCACGTCGGCCGCGGTCGCGAACGCCTCGCCCCGCCTCGAGGAGGCGGCCCAGACGCTCGGCGCCGGGCGCTGGCGAGTCTTCCGCGACGTCTGGGGGCGGGCCTCGCTCCTCGGGGGCGGGGCGGGCGCGCTCCTCACCTTCCTCCTCGCCTTCCTGGGAT
Source organism: Thermoplasmata archaeon (assembly GCA_030037265.1). GTDB lineage: Archaea > Thermoplasmatota > Thermoplasmata > Lutacidiplasmatales > UBA184 > JAKIWV01. The sequence goes on from JASHRQ010000093.1 coordinate 14,896, forward strand.
TCGGGGCTCCGCTGCTGCTCGGCGGGCCGTCGAACTACACGATCGAGGTCTGGATCTACTCGCTCGCCCAGACCGTCTACGCCACGCCGCTCGCCGCGGCGGGGCTCGCGCTGTGGACCGTGGCGGTCCTCGCGCTCCCGTCGGTCGCCTTCCTCTGGCTCGCCCAGCGCACCTCCCTCGCCGGGGGCCGGGAGCGCGGCGCCACGCGCCGGCTGCCGATCCCGTGGCGGCGGCCGGTGACCGCGGCGCTCGGCGCGGTCACGGCCGCGCTCGTCGCCTTCCTCGTGGGCGTCCTCGCCGCGACGGGCGTGCTGTCGTTCCGCCTCCCCGACGGGGCGTGGGGGACCGCGAACTGGTCGGGGCTCTTCGCCGCACGGACGACGCAGGCGCTCGGGATCTCGACGGCCGGCGCGCTCGTGAACAGCCTGTTCTTCGCCGGTACGGCGACGCTCGTCGTGCTGGGGCTCGTGCTGCTCGCCGCCTATCGCACGACCCGGCCCCGCCGCACGCTGCGGGCCATCGAGGCGCTCGCCTTCCTGCCGGTGATCCTGTCGCCCGTGATCCTCGCGTTCGCCCTGCGGACCTTCTGGGGCCGGACCCTCGGCATCCCGCCGCTGCTCTGGATCCTGATCGTCGTGAGCCAGGCCGCGCTCGCCCTGCCGTTCGTGCTGCAGACGGTGCGGACGGCGCTCCGGTCCCATCCGCCGGAGCTGCGGCAGGCCGCGCGCACGCTGGGGGCTTCCCCCTGGCGCGCCTTCACGACCGTCGACCTGCCGCTCCTCCGGCCCGCGCTCCTCACGGGGGCGCTCTTCGCCTTCGCGCTCGGGCTCGGGGAGTTCGCCGCGACGAACTTCCTGTACATTCCGTCGTACACCACGCTCGTGGTCGAGGCGTACCTGCTCGAGGTGCTGCGGCTCGCCGGGCCCGCGTCCGCCCTGGGAGCGTTCCTGATCGTCGTGAGCGGCGTCAGCCTGGTCCTGATCGTACGGGGGCCCGCGCGTGTCCGCGACTAAACCCGAGGGGCTCCGGGTCCGGGGCCTGACCTACCGGTCGGCCGACTTCACCCTCGGTCCGGTCGACTTCGAGCTCCGGCCGGGGGAGCTCCTCACGGTGCTCGGCGCGAACGGGGCGGGGAAGACCACGCTCCTCCGCCTCCTGGCCGGCCTCGACCGCCCGTCCGGCGGCTCGATCCGCCTGGAGGGACGGGAGCTCTCGGCCGCGCCCGCCCGGGAGCGGAACGTCGGGCTCGTCTTCCAGGACCTCGCGCTGTTCCCCCACCTCACCGTGCGGGAGAACGTCGCCTACGGGCTCCGCGCCCGTCGCTGGGCGGAGGCGGAGCTCGACCGGCGGGTGGAGGCGCTGCTCCTCGAGTTTCGGCTGGTCCCCCTCGCCGACCGGCTGCCGGCGGCCGTCTCCGGCGGCGAGCAGCAGCGCGTGGCGCTCGCCCGCGCGCTCGCCCCCCGTCCCCGGATCCTGCTGTTCGACGAACCGCTGTCCGCCGCCGACCGGCGGATCCGACAGCCGCTCCAGCGGGAGATCGTCGACCGGGTGCGCCGGGAGGACCTCGTGGCGGTCTACGTCACGCACGACCTCGAGGAGGGTCTCGGCATCGCGGACCGCGTGGCGGTCCTCCACGACGGCCGCTGGGTCCGGGAGGGGACCGTCGAGGAGGTGCTGCGCGACCCGGCGAGCCGGGTCGCGGCCGAGATGCTCGGCTTCAACGTGTTCCGCACCGCCGTCGGATGGCGGGCCGCGGTCCCCAGCGCATTCCGCCCGGCGCCGGCGGGAAGCGAGGGGGCGATGCCCGCGCGGGTCGAGCGGGCCCGTGCCGACGGGCTCCTGCTCCGCCTCTCGGTCTCCCTGCTCGAGCCCGGCCCCGAGGAGCAACGGCTCGAGGTCGTCCTCCCGCGGGAGGAGGGGAGCCCGGTCCCGCGACCGGGGGATCGGCTGGCGCTCGTCGTCCGGGGGGGCCCCCGCCTCCCGGACGGCTGAGCCGTCGGCCGACCGGGTCCGGCGGACCCGGACCCCGGGGACCGAGCGTTCAAGTACTGCATATGTGGATGCATATTCATGCCATCCCACAACGTGGCGGTGCAACGCGAGGTGTACCAGGCCCTGGAACGCGAGAAGCGGCCGGGGGAGAGCTTCACCCGGCTGTTCGTCCGTCTCCTGAACCAGAAAGGCCCCCTGGACGAGGTCACCGGGAGCTGGGGGGGCGCCGCCCGGTCCGCCGACCGGCGCTGGCGCCGGCTCCGGGGCCGGGGAGAGCGGCCGTGAAGGGGCTCGACACGCCGGCGTTGCTGGCGCTCCTCGAGGGCTCCCCTCGGGGCCGTCGGCTGCTCCGGTCGCTCGGCGGCGAGGAGCTCGCCACCACCGAGGTGAACCTGTTCGAGCTCGCCGCGCTGGCTCGCGAGGACCGAACGGCGGGACGGGAGCGCCGGCTTCAGGCGCTCGCGCGCCTCCGGCGAAAGCTGACGGTCCTGCCGATCGACGAGAATGCCTCGGAGCGCGCGGCGCTCCTGGCGTCGCACGCTCCGTCGCGCGCACCGGAAGTCGCCTGGCTCGCGTTCGCCGCCGCGGAGACCCACGGCTGCGGCGAGTGGATCACCACCCGAGCCGGTGCGCTTCCTCGGGTCACGTCGAAGACTCGGCAGGTCATCATCGACCGATGACTATCGGAGTCACGCTAGACGCGTTATCCACGACATTAGGGAACGCGCACCCAGACTTTCCACCTCAGAATGCTGACGAGCGCGTCGGAAACGGCCCGTACGCCGCTCCGGGGCGATCGGCGGCTGTCCCCACCCCATCCGGGGTCCGGAGGTAAAGTTTCTGCGTAAACAGTCGTCAGTAATGTATTAACCGTAACTTACATGTCACAGTACCGCCGAGGTCGAACTGATGCTCCCGCGAGGGTCGGGGGCAGCCCCTCGTTCTCTGACGGTGAGCCGTATAATTCCAGTTATACGACTGGTTGCTGAGCCCAGGTACTACGTGAGACGCCCACCTCCCGGTTCGCCGATCCCCGACCGGCTCGGGTCGCCGGGCCTGAGGGAGATCGCCTCGGGAGGTCAGTGAGGCCAGCCGTGGACCGCACTCCGCCCGCCCCCGCTCCATTGGTCGGATAAACCACCCCCCCGGAGTGCTCGCCCTATCGACGCGGCGCGGGCGGCGCTCGCGCCAAGGCCGACGGAGTGCGCAGCCTCTGCCTACGCCCGGGCGGTCGGCCCGCCGACCCACCCACCTCCGTCCGGGAAACCCGGCCTCAAATCCGCGGGCTCCCACTCGACCGCACTCGCCCACCCCCCCGAGCCCGGGTCTCGCCCACGCCACCGCAAGTACCGTCGCTCGTCCGCGGATCCCGTAACGAATCTCGGAGCTGCAACAAAGATGAATATGAGCATGCATATGAACAGCGAAAGCGCGGCCCAGCCATCCGGAGCGGACGGACGCGCCTACGGCACCGGACCGGGACCGCAAGTCCGCGGCCGGGGCTGGACATTTGGCCACTCCCGGGGACGCCCGAAGGCCCAGGCTCCGCCGGCGGGCACGCGCGCCGAGCGAACGGGGCCGGAGCCGCGACCCCTAATATACCGCCCGGGTCCTCAACCGCGTCGGGGGGCGAGCTCGCTCCGGGCGGGTCGGCTCTCGCAGATGCAGCGCGACGTGGAGAAGGGCCTCGGAACGGCGGACGCCATGAAGAAGATCTGGATGAATGGCACGCTGGTCGACCCGGCGGAGGCGAAGGTCTCCGTCCTCAGCCATACGCTGCACTACGGGGTGGGCGTCTTCGAGGGCATCCGGGGGTACATGGGCCCGAAGGGCGGGGCGATCTTCCGCCTCGCGGACCACGTGAAACGGCTGTTCCTCTCCTCCAAGGTGTACCGGCTGCCGATCCCGTACACCGAGGAGCAGGTACTGAAGGCGATCGTGGAGACCCAGGCGGTGAACGACATCTGGCCGTCGTACATCCGCCCGATCGTCTACCGCGACGGGCCGGCGCTCGGCGTCAAGAACCTCACGACCAAGGTGTCCCTCGCGATCGCCGCGGTCCCCGCGAAGAAGTACCTGGGCGAGAAGTCGGACGAGGGGATCCGGGCGAAGATCTCGCCGTTCCGGAAGGCGCACTCGGACGCGATGCCGGCGCTCGCCAAGGCGGTCGGGAACTACCTCGGAAGCTACCTCGCGGGCACGGACGCGTCGCAGGACGGCTACGACGAGGCGATCCTGCTCGACAAGAACGGGTTCCTCGCGGAGGGGACGGGGGAGAACCTGTTCATGGTCCGGTCCGGCACGGTCTACACGCCGGGGACCGAGGGGGACATCCTGCTCGGGATCACCCGCGACTCGGTCATCCGGATCGCCCAGGACCTGGGCGTCCCGGTCGTCCAGAAGCAGCTGTCCGTGGGGGAGCTGCTCGCGGCGGACGAGGTGTTCTTCACCGGGACGTACGCCGAGATCGCACCGGTTCGCGAGGTGAGCCACTACACGATCGGCAACGGGAAGCCCGGCCCGATCACCCGGGACGTTCAGGACATCTTCTACCGGACCGTCAGCGGGGAGGAGTCGAAGTACGCCGCCTGGCTGTATCCGGTGCCGGCGCTGGCTCGCCCCGTGGCGCGCACGGGCCGGCGGTAGGACCGCGGGCCTCGGCGGCTACCGGCGGCGCCGGGACCGGATCTGCCGCACCGCTTCGTCGAACGGCGTGAGCCGGAGGCCCGCCGCCGGGAGCCGGCCGGGCACCAGGCCGGGGTGGCGCTCGAGCGGACCCCCGATAAGCCGTTCCCCCGCCCTTTCCGGCGGGACCAGCGCACGGGCCACGTCCTCGCGACCCACGCTGGCGGGGACGGCCGCGTGGAACGAGCCGGTCTCGCGGGCCTCGACGAGGTACCCGAGCGCCGCCACCGCGTCCGGGACGAACGTCGGTTGGACCCGCGGCCCGTCGCCCGACGCGCGCGCGGAGAGGAACGCCGCGGCCCGGCGGTCGCACTCCGGCCGCGCGCCCCAGCCGAACAGGGCCGAGACCCGCAGGACCGCGACCGGGCCGTCCAGGCGGCGGAGCTGCTCCTCCGCCTCGGCCCAGGTCGCCCCGTACCAGGTCGGCTGATCGCCCCACGCGGACGGGATCGCGGTCTCCTCCCGGGGACGGTCCGAGCCGGCGAACACCTCGTCGGTGGAGAGCACCACGCACCGCTTCCCTTCCGCGACCGCCACCCGCGCCACCGCCTCCGTCGCGACGGCGTTGACGGCCCACGCCTCCCCCGACGGGAGCTCCCGCGGGGCGGGCCGTTCCCGCTCGCACAGCGCGCGGTCGCCGACCTGCAGGAAGCTCACGACGGCGTCGCAGTCGTTCGCGCGCACCGCGTACTCGAGCTCCCCGATCGACCGGGCGTCGACCGGATGGAACGGGTCGACCGGACGACCGGTGGGGTCCGGGGGCCGGCGTCCGATCGCCTGGAACGACCAGCCCGGTGGCGCCGCCGCGACGAACTCCTCGGCCAGGCCCGCCGTGGGCCCGACGAGCAGGACGCGATGGGAGGACCGCTCCATCCGACGAGCCTCCGGAACGCGCCCAGACTCTTCCCGCATCCGCCCAGCCGTCGAGGAGCGAAGGGCGTCCGGACCCGGCGCGCTCAGCGGTCCGCAGGAACCGCGGCGGCGGCGACGCCGACGTGGGGCGCGGGCAAAAGCCAGCCCAGCCGCTCCAGCTCGCCGACCACGTACTGGGCCGACTCCTGGGGAGACATCCGGGTCGTGTCGAGCACCACCTCGGCGTCGTCCGGCGGCTCGTACGGGTCGTCGACCCCGGTGAAGTCGTGGATCTCCCCGGCCCTCGCCTTCCGGTACAGGCCCT